>JAUVEB010000041.1 GCA_030595055.1 Desulfuromonadaceae bacterium | reverse complement strand
GGTGCGATGCTGTTGCCGCTGAACAGGGGGAAACGCTACCGGTCAAGATTACCGGAACCCTGGATGACGGTCTTACCGGGACTGTCCCCACCGGTTCCTGAGCGAAGGCGAAGGGTGGGGGCTGTCCCAGGCTTTTGCGATGCGAACCACCACAGTTTCATAACCGTAAAACCGGGACAGCCCCCGATGGTGCTGGGGACAGTCCCGGCTTTACTCCCAGCGTACAAAAGCCCTTAAACTAGCGCTATTCGGGGATGTCCCTCTTTTATTCCAACAAGAAAAGCTCCGCATGTGAACATATGCGGAGCTTTTCCCCCTCTTTCATTGATCTAGGAGGTTGTTGATGGGATGGTCTCCTGGCAGTACAGGCAGCATGGAGTCCTATACTGTCTGCCATCCTTTAATTATTCAGATACCTTGGCTTCATAGTTGGAAAATTCTTCAACACTCAGTTCACCATTCTCGTCGGCATCCAGAGCTTTCCATTGTTCGGCCAAGCTTGGCAGCGCAACAGCTTCAGCTTGGCTTATAGTAGCACTGTTATCTACATCAAGCGCGGTAAAGGCATCAGCCGCAACAACAACACTGGAGGCCAGAACAGCCAGAGCAACGATCAGTAATTTCTTTGACATCGTAATTTCTCCATTCTAAGGTCGGTTGGTCATTTAGTCGCCACACGCGATTGATCACAAGCACTGCAGACCTTGTGCCAACTACTAATAAATACATAATATCCAGGTACTTAGGTCATGTTTGCAGCAATTCATAACCCTGTTCATTGCGGTATATTGTCGCCGTCTGGCGACAGTATCTTTAGAAGAAATCCGCTAACTGGCGGTAATGCAGGATTCTGAACCGTCGCCATTTGACGACATCCAATATAACTGTCTGAAAACTCACAGAATTTGCGATCTGTCAATGAGGGACAAATGAAAATACGGTTATCCAGTTCGATTCGTCAGCTTACTTTGCTGGGTTTTTTTCTGGTTGTTACTCCCCTGATGATTGCTCTGATCAGTACGGTATTTCAGGTCGACAGGCTGGCTGTGCGAATGCAAACAGCTGTGCGGGATTCTGCACAGGCAGTTGAGGCCAGCCGGCTGATTACCGCGCAAGCGTTGAGCATGGAACGAAGTGCTGAGCAATATGGTGTTTTGCGTGACTCAATATTGCTTGAACGTTACCAGACTCAGCGAGAACTGCTCACTGGAGCTATTGCACGCTTGTCAGCTTTACCGGTCCAAATGGATTTATCAGGCCAGATCGACAAGCTCTCACAACGTGAAGAGGCCCTGTATGGTCAGTTAAAGAAATGGGACGCCATGCCGGGGAATGATTCACAGAAGCTCGATCCGGCGTTTAAACTGGCTGATATTGTGCGCCCGATTCCCACGGCCGTAACGGAATGGATTGTTAATGATAGTGAGGCCATGAATCTACAGATTGAACGTGTGCAACAGATGTTATTATGGCAAGCGATTGCGTTAACACCTCTGGCACTGATACTTGCGGGAATTTTCAGTGTGTTGATTACCAGGCCGTTACGTAACCTGGGGAAAGCTATCCGCCGTCTGGGCGCAGGAGAACTGGCCACTCCGGTTTCAGTATCCGGTCCTCAGGATGTACGTGAACTAGGAGAACAACTGGACTGGATGCGACAGCGCTTGTCTGAACTGGATAAGCAGAAACTCGTTTTTTTACAGCATGTATCGCATGAATTAAAAACTCCGTTGACTGTGATTCGCGAAGGCGCGGGGTTATTACGTGATAAGGTGGTAGGGCCGCTAAATAAAGAACAGGCTGAGGTGGTGAAAATTTTGCAAGAAAGCAGCCTGCTGTTACAGACACAGGTCGAGGACTTGCTTAATTTTAATCTTGCCCTGGCGCAGGATAGGCCCTCTCGACTTCAGCCGGTGGTAGATCTGGCTGGAATGATCCATGAAGTTATTAAAAAGCACCAGTTGGCGATGCGGCCGCGACACATTCGTGTAGAAAAAGACATTCACCCCGTTGAGATTCCAGGTGAGCCTGAGCAATTGCGAACGGTGATCGACAATTTATTGTCCAACGCCATTAAATATTCACCGGATGCTACGGAAATAAAAATCAAACTCGGCATTGAGAACAAAATGGCTTGTCTGGATGTTATGGATCGGGGTATTGGAATCGACGCTGAAAACCGGCAGCAGGTTTTTGAACCATTTTTTCAGGGCAAGAAAACAGCCAGAAGTCCTGTTAAAGGTACCGGATTGGGACTGGCCATTGCCCGACGCTATGTTCGTTTACACAAGGGCAGCATTGAGGTAATTGAGTCATCTCAAGGTGCACACCTCAGGGTTTGTTTACCATTAACTGCAACTGGAGAAGGAAATGAGTAGCGGAATCAATCGAATCCGGGTTTTGTTCCCCCTGTTATTAATATTGTTGCTCTGGATGCTCTCTGCTTGTGCGCCGATCATTTATACAAAGTCACTGTTACAGAAGACAGCCGGCCAATGTGGCGGGTTATTGCGCTACTATGAAGCACTCAGGGTGATGTCTGTGGAAGAGCTGGAGCAGGAGCAGGCAATGTTACGAGTGAGTTTGAATCATACAGAAATTCCCTGTGATCAATTGCGTCTGGCTATGTTGCTGGGGATGCCGGAATTCAGATTTAATAATGATTCTGAGGCAGAGCAGTTACTTAAAGATTTTTTTGAAAAAGAAAAAACACCCGCTATTCAGGACAAGCAAATCGCCTGGTTATTGGCGGACGAGGTTCAATGGCGTAAAAAAATACAGAGGAATCAACAGACACTGAAAAATCAGTTGCAGAAAGAACGCGCTATCTCTTTAAATTTGCTGGAGCAATTGACAAAAGCACAATCAACACTGAAACAGCTTAAAAATATCGACAAAAATATTAATGCCAGAGAGCAGGAAATCAGTACACCCTCAACGGATAAAATACCTCATGAGCCAAAATAAAATTTTACTGGTTGATGATGATCCCAGGTTACTGAAATTGTTGTCGTTGAGATTGACGGCAGCTGATTTTCGGGTTGAAACTGCCAACAGTGGACATCAGGCGCTAGGTAAACTTGACGCTTTTCTTCCACATTTGATTATTACAGATTTGCGGATGGAAGGCATGGATGGATTGACGCTTTTCAGTTCGGTACAACATAAATATCCTTCATTGCCCGTTATCATCTTAACCGCACATGGCACGATTCCGGATGCAGTTGATGCCACGCATAAAGGGGTTTTCAGTTACCTGACCAAGCCGTTTGACAGTCAACAATTAATTTTAAATATCAAAGCCGCACTGGAACAATGTTATCCGGCAATGGAAAAGGTCAGCGAGGAAAAAGACCTGGGTTGGCGCAGTGGAATAATTACCCAAAATCCCGCGATGGAAGAATTGCTGAAACAGGCACAACGTATTGCGCAAAGTGAAGTCAGCATACTTATTCAGAGTGACAGCGGTACAGGTAAAGAGTTATTGGCACGCGCAGTTCATAATGCCGGTCCACGCTATGAGAAGCCTTTTGTGCCGATCAATTGCGCGGCTATTCCTGACAATCTACTGGAGTCAGAATTATTCGGCCATCGTAAGGGCGCCTTTACCGGAGCGGATTGTAACCATACCGGTTTAATTGAAGCTGCTGATGGCGGGACATTGTTCCTGGATGAGATCGGCGATATGCCGCTTGAATTTCAAGCAAAATTGCTGCGTGTGCTACAGGAAGGAGAGGTTCGGCCTGTCGGTGCCACTCAATCTATCCCCGTCGATGTAAGAGTCATCTCCGCAACACATACAGATCTTGATGCAGCTATTCAGACAGGTACTTTCCGTGAAGATTTGTACTACCGACTCAATGTGGTCATGCTGGAACTTCCGCCACTCAGTGAACGACGTGAAGATATTTCCTTGTTGGCAAATCATTTCCTGCAACAACTGCGAAAACGTTCTGAAAATTGTGTGGCTAAATCATTCTCTCCTGAAGCCATGGAAATACTGATGACAGCACCATGGCCAGGTAATATCCGGCAATTAATAAATGTCGTTGAACAGGTTGCCGTATTAACCGTTACACCGATCATCTCGGAAGCACAGATAAACAAGGCCCTGCGGGGCAAGACCGGGGAAATTGTACCCCTGGCTGACGCACAAAGTGAATTTGAGAGGAATTATCTTGTGCGTATTTTACAAATAACCCAGGGAAATGTAACCTTGGCTGCACGTCTGGCAAAGCGCAACCGCACTGAATTTTATAAATTACTTAATCGTCATCAGTTAGAACCGAAAATTTTTCGGCATGACTGATCGGTTTTGAAAAGAATCATTCAGTCAGTTGCTTTTTCAAACCAAACGAAATTCTTCACGAAGTTCTGCAACTCTGCCGCCAGCAGATCACAAAAGATAGTATTTAGATTCACTGGCAGGAGAACCCTCTCTCGACGGCGGTGGGTGATGCCGCTCAGCGTTTCTCAGTCTGATTCTCAATGCGTTGCAGGCAATGACCTCTGGCGGGGAACTGTGGATTGAAACGGAAGTGAACGAGAAGAATCAAATTGTTTTGACCTTCAGTCTTAATCTTCCCGAGGAGGACTATTCCTTGGAGCTTCTTGAGCAGGAGGCGGTTCAAAAAGCGCTCAGACGTTGCAATGGCAACAAAAGTAAAGCGGCTGTGTTCCTCCGGATACCCCGGCACACTCTGCTTTACCGTTTAGAAAAATATAATATCCGGATATTTTAGGCCTCCTGCTTCATCCACTTTACTCAAGTTGCTGACTGTTCAGCAGTGAGTTCATAGATCGCCCGTATATCCGGCCTCTTTTTGAGGATATTTACGCCCTCGGGCCTCAATGATTTTCGCGCGTACAATCTTGATGCATTCGGCGAGCAATCTTGTCCTACGTTTGTTGTTTGGCCAACTCGCGGCCGCGTGGGACATTGACCAGCAACAGCAGAATCCCACCAACAACGAAAAAAATCCCCAGTGCCAGGATTGAATTGCGCGAACTGCCTGTGAAGTCGGCGATCAGGGCGAAGAGCAAAGGCCCGAATATCGAAGCAAATCGCGAACTGATGGTGAAAAAACCGAAAAATTCGGCATTTTTCCCCTGCGGGATCATGCTGGCAAAGAGTGAGCGACTCAAGGCCTGACTGCCGCCTAAAATAATCGCGATCACTCCTCCCAGCAGCCAGAACTCGAATGCCTCTGTCATCCGATAGGCAAAACCGCAGACCAGAATGAAAATACCCAGGCAGAGCATGATGGCCCTCGCCGCACCGATTTTTTCTGCCAAGCGACCAAACAGTATAGCCCCCGGCATCGCTAGAAACTGAATCATCAAAAAACAGCCGATGATGGTGCCTTGGTCAAGCCGCAACTCTTCGCGGGCGAATATCGCCGAGACACTGATAACCGTCTGAATGCCGTCGTTGTAGCAAAGAAAGGCCAGTAGAAACAGACTCAAATCACGATATTTCAGCAACTGGCGGAACTGCTCCAGGTAGTTTTTCAGGGTAGCTTGTGAGGTGATATTGTCTCTCGGTTTCGTTCTGGGCAGGTTACGGAATGCGGGGATGGAAAAAAGCAACCACCAGAATCCGGTCAGGATGAATCCGCAACGGGTTGCACTGCCGATATCTGCAAAACCAAAGCTTTGGTATTTAAGAATAAGCAGAAAGACCAGTGCCAGCAACAAGCCCCCACCGAGATAACCGTAAGCAAAACCGCGCGCCGAAAGTCGGTCGATTGCGTCAGCCGGTGCCAGTAACGGAAGGTAGGAATTGTAAAAAATGTTGCCGCCGGCAAAGCCGATGTTGCCGATGATGAAAAGAGCTGCAGCCCAGAGATAACCACCTGGTATGGTGAGGGCAAGCAAGACGGTCGCCGAGCAACCGATTATGCAGAAAAGCAGCAGCAGGCGCTTGTGCCAGCCCTTTCTGTCCGCCAGCATTCCGAGCGCCGGTGCAGTAAAAGCCAACACCAGCATCGAGAGAGAGACGCTGTAACCCCAAAGGCTGGTGGCAGAAAATTTGTGTGCCCCGAAGAGCGCGATGGTGGCACCATCTCCCGGCACCAGTGAGACAAAATAGACCGGCAGAACCGCCGCCAGTATAACTGTCGCAAAAGCTGAATTAGCCCAGTCATAAAGACACCAGGAACGCCTGGCTCTTTTAAGTGAATATGTCACGATGCTCCCGGATAAAATGGACCGTGAATTTTGCAAAAGCATCAAGATTGATGTACTCGCAAAAAGTCATGAAATGGCCGAGCCATCAAGTGTCCTGTCATGTATGAAATGCCGCATCTTGCTTGCCCTTTTGCGCGTCAACTGCGTTGTGACTTCCGCTGTATAGTTCTGGCTATGCAGCGAAAATCACGCCTTGTTGACACGCAAAATTCCAGCGCAATCTTACAACGTTTCATACATGATACAACACTAGCTGATTTTCTCGCGACTGAGAACAAAGATTTTGACCGGCAAAAAAAATGCCCCGGACCGGGAGGGGGAGGAGGTCCGAGGCGAAATAGCAATTGATCTATTTGATACAGCAGCTTATGTGCTGTTGTCCAGTAAATTAATTCTAAAATCATAATATATTAAAAACCCATGGTAATTTTGTTTGCTGGCGTCGCAAAATTTACACAGCGATAAAAACTCCGATTATTTTCATCGGCCGTCGTCATCCAGTAGTTTTCGATAAGCACAATTTTCCGGTAACCAAGCCAACGTCGGCAGTATTTCCGGTGTGAGTTTAATGCAATCCTCTTCAGCTTGCAGGCGTTGATGATAGATGCGACAACTACGGGTATGGATATCCAGAAAACGGCAGGGGACTGCCAATGTCCGGACAGCCCCCTTGGAGTCGATTTTTTTCTCGAAACAGCAGGCACCGCAGCACCGGCAAATTGCTTCCCACCGCTCGGCATCTATCTCATCTAGGCGCACTCGGAAAAACCGCAGGCATGACAAACGCAACAGCCGCCTTCATGTTCCACCGGGCCGCCACATTCAGGACAGGCTCCGCCGTTACTGACATACAGAGTCGGAGAATCTTCCTCGTTTAGCATGTGCAGTTCAATCGCTTTGGCAACGGCATCAGCACAAGAGGTGACGCGGTTGTCGCCAAAACCGGCCGGTTTGTGGCAGGTGATACCGATCAGTTGCTTGATGGCTTGACGAGCCTGAACGCCGCTGCGCCAGGCGAGGGACACCAGGCGGCCGATCGCTTCACATTGAGATGCCGCGCAACCGCCGGCTTTGCCCATGGTCGTAAAGAGTTCGAACAGCCCTTTGTCGTCTTCATTGATGGTAATGTAGAGGGGGCCGCAGCCGGTTTCCATCTGGTAGGTAGAGCCGGTCAGGGCACGCGGACGCTCTCGTTTCCGTGAGGGTTTTTTGCTCTCCATGGGAACCAACGATTCATGGCCTTTTTCAGCATCTTCCTTTTTGGCGACCGATAAAACCTGCATGTCGCGGGAGCCGTCACGGTAGATGGTCGCACCCTTGCACCCTTGCTTGTAAGCCAGACGATAGACCGTGGAAACGTCGTCACGGGTGGCGTTACTGCAGAAGTTGACGGTTTTGGATACGGCGTTATCGGTGTGTCTCTGGAAGGCGGCCTGCATCAGCACATGATCCTCCGGGCTGATGTCGTGGGAGGTCACAAAGATTCGCCGGATATCTTCCGGGACGGCATCCATCTCCTGGACCGTCCCTTTTTCAGCGATTTCCTGCATCAGTGCCTTGCTGTAGAAACCGCGTTCTTTGGCCATCTTTTCGAACAGTGGGTGAACTTCGACCAGTTTGTTGTTGTCAAGAACCTGACGGACATAAGAGACCGCAAAAAGGGGCTCTACGCCGCTGGAACAGTTGGCGATAATCGAAATGGTTCCAGTCGGTGCGATGGTTGTGCAGGTGGCATTACGGATCGGTTCTGAACCCGGCTTGTCATAGAGACTCCCTTTGAAGTTCGGGAATTCTCCCCGTTCTGCAGCCAGTTCAATCGACATTTCGTGTGCTTTGTCGTTGATGAATTTCATGACCCTTTCGCCCAGGGCGATGGCTTCTTTACTGTTGTAAGGGATACCGAGAAGAATCAACATATCGGCCCAGCCCATGACGCCGAGGCCGATCTTGCGATTGGCACGGGTCATTTCGTTAATTTCCGGTAACGGGTACTTGTTGGCTTCGATAACATTGTCAAGGAAACGGGTCGACAGCTTGACGGTGTCTTCCAGTTTGACCCAGTCCACATCGCCATTATGAAGCATGTTCGCCAAGTTCAGGGAGCCGAGGTTGCAGGATTCGAACGGCAGCAACGGCTGCTCGCCGCAGGGGTTGGTACTTTCGAATTCACCGATGTGCGGAGTCGGGTTGTCGCGGTTGAGGCGGTCGAGGAAGATGATTCCCGGTTCGCCGTTGGTCCAGGCCATGTCAACGATCTGGTTAAAGACTTTGGTGGCATTGAGCTGCTTGACGACCTTGCCGGTCCGTGGATTGACGATATCGTAATCCTGCCCCTTTTCAACGGCGTCCATAAACGCTTCGGTGAGGCCGACGGAGAGATTGAAGTTGGTCAGCACCGTCTGGTCCCGTTTGGCCATGATGAAATCCATGATATCGGGATGGTCGACGCGTAAAATGCCCATATTGGCGCCGCGACGGGTACCACCTTGTTTGATGGTTTCGGTGGTGGCATCAAAAACTCGCATAAAGGAGAGGGGGCCTGAGGAGACACCGCTGGTGGACTGTACTTCATCGTTGGCCGGACGGATCCGCGTGAAGGAAAAGCCGGTGCCGCCGCCGCTTTTATGGATCAAGGCAGTATTTTTAATCGCCTCGAAAATGCTCTCCATCGAGTCATCGATCGGTAACACGAAACACGCGGAGAGCTGGCCAAGCTCACGACCGGCATTCATCAGGGTCGGGGAGTTGGGGAGAAAATCGAGCCTGGTCATCATCTGGCAATAGTTGTCTTCAAATGAGTTTTTTTTGTCTTTTAATTTCGGTTCGGCCGCATCAATGGTTTGCGCGACACGGCGAAACATGTCGATCGGTGTTTCCGTCGGTTTTCCGTTGGAATCGCGTTTGAGGTAGCGTTTTGCCAAGACGGTCATGGCATTTATAGACAGGTTTACCAGTTCGGAGTTTTTGCCTTTAGACATTTAACTCAGCCCTTTCGTGACCAATTTTACAGATAATAACATGACGAGATTGGTATTCTATAAGCACAATATTTTGTAGCTCCAAAATATAGACCACTAGATATGGTGTATGTCAAGCAGCCAAGAATTAAAAATAACACTTCTCAACAGATGAAAAAAGTAACTTCTTTCAAGTTAAAAATCATCAGAAAATTGTCTCTCCAGGAATGGAAATTTGCGCACCGGGTTGGTTTTTCCGTGGTGGGTAAAATTATCAAAGGGTTACGCTTGTGGATGCCTGGATATTTGGGTATTCTGCCGCAGACGGGCGGAGAGTCTTTCTGCTGTTTATGCGAATGTAGGGGCGAATTTTGTATTCGCCCGAATCTTGATAGCCGTCAGAACAAGGGCGCTCACAAGGATCACTCCTACTGCAGGATTGACCTGTTATATCACCGGAGCCATAAAAAACAACCCCCGATGTTTTGAAAACATGAAAGTGTGAGAATGCAGACACCGATCTATCTTGACAATGCGGCGACCAGTCATCCGAAGCCGGAGGAGGTTTACCGTGCGGTGAATCAAATGATGCGTGCGGGCGCCAGTGCCGGCCGCGGTTCGTATCAGCAGGCCCTTTCTGCGGAACGCCTGGTTTTTGAAACCCGGGAAATATTGGCGGATTTTTTTGCGGTCAATGAATCGGACAGATTTGTCTTTACCCTGAATGCAACGGCAGCTATAAATCAGGCTCTTTTCGGCTTGTTGAAAGTCGGCGACCGGGTTGTGACAACCCATCTTGAGCATAACTCAGTGACACGTCCGCTGCGTGCTTTACAGGATCGCGGGATTGTCGTTGAAAAAGTTCCGGCAGATCCTTTGACTGGAATTGTGAGTCCGGACGATCTGAAAAGTTGTTGTCTTGCCGCACCGACCCGTTTGCTGCTGGTGAACCATTGTTCGAATGTTTATGGAGCCTTACAGCCGATTGAAGAGTTAGGCCGTTGGTGTTGTGAGCAGGATATTCTGTTCATGGTCGATGGTTCGCAGAGTGCCGGTTGCCTGCCGATAAATCTTCAGGCGTTAGCCGTCGATCTGTTTGTCGCTCCCGGGCATAAAGGTTTATTGGGCCCCCAGGGGACCGGTTTCTTATATGTTGCCAAGGGATTGCAACTGACCCCTTTAATGTATGGCGGGACAGGTGGAAACTCACACTCCGATTTGCCACCGGATGACTTGCCGGAACGCCTGGAGTGCGGGACTCTTAATCTGCCGGGGATTGCCGGGCTGCAGGCGGCCGTGCAGTTTTTACAACGGCTGGGTATGCATCAAGTTCGAGCCACTGAAAAGCAACTCGTAAAGAAAATTATTGATGGATTGAACTCACTTGAGGCCGTGACTGTTTACGGCCCCGCCGATCTTGATCGACGCGGGTCGGCCATTTCGTTTAATATCAAAGGTTATGATCCGGCGGAGGTCGGTTTTCTTCTGGATCAAAGGAATGTGTGTGTCCGGGCCGGCCTGCATTGTGCGCCGGATGCTCATCGTACCATCGGCACCTATCCGCAGGGGACTGTCAGGGTCAGCCCCGGCTTATTGACTGCTGAAGCAGACATTGAGCAGTTTATCGCTCGGTTGGACTCCTTGCTTCGGCAAAAGTCCTGAGATGATGATTCACCTTTTTCGAAAGTAATTTGACATGAAAAATTACGTTCTTGATACCAATGTGTTACTGCACGATCCCCAAGCGATATTCAAGTTTGAGGACAACATGGTGATTATTCCTTTGACGGTTATCGAAGAGATTGACCGGTTTAAAAAGGAACAGAGTGAAACCGGCCGAAATGCTCGACATATTTCGCGGGTGATTGACGGTTTTCGCCGGCAGGCCAAATTGGTTGACGGGGTGCCTCTCGATCATGGCGGCATTTTTAAGGTGGCGATCTATCGTGAAGAGTTCCTCAATAAATTACCTCCTGAGCTTCAGGATGATCAGGGGGATAATCGCATTCTGGCTGTCGCCAAAGATCTGCAGGAAAACTCTCCCGTGGGATCGGTCATTTTTGTTACCAAAGATATTAACCTGCGGATCAAGGCTGACACCATCGACATGATAGCCGAGGATTATCAGAACGATAAGATTTCCGTAGACAAGCTTTATACCGGCGCCACCGAATTGCCGGTCAGTCGTGAAGCGGTCGATCAGTTTTATGAAATGGGACACTTGGAACTCGAAGAAGAATTTAATGCCAATCAGGGAATCACGCTGATTGACGAATCCAACCCGTCGCATTCGGCAATCGGTCGTTATGATCTCATGAACCAACGCCTGACTACCCTGTTGAAAGTTCCGAAAGAAGGCGTCTGGGGAATTCACCCACGCAACCGCGAACAGCAGTTTGCTTTTGATTTATTGCTGAATGACGATGTGCAACTGGTGTCCCTGGTCGGCAAGGCGGGGACGGGAAAAACCCTGTTGGCTATTGCGGCGGGGCTGCTGAAAACCGCCGACGAAAGTGTTTATAGTCGCCTGCTGGTTTCCAGACCGGTCTTCCCCATGGGGCGTGATCTCGGTTTTCTGCCGGGGGATGTCGAAGAAAAACTGGCTCCCTGGATGCAGCCGATTTTCGATAATGTTGAACTGCTGCTATCGAGTGTCGATGATGGTGGTCGGCGCAAGCGCGGTTATCGGGAGTTGATCGATCTGGGCTTGATGGAGATTGAGCCGTTAACCTACATTCGTGGTCGCTCAATACCACGTCAATATATGATCGTCGATGAAGCGCAGAACCTGACGCCCCACGAAATCAAAACAATCATCACCCGGGCCGGCGAGGGAACCAAGATTGTCCTCACCGGCGACCCGTACCAGATCGATAATCCTTATGTTGATTCTGCCAGCAATGGTCTTATCTACGCCGTTGAGCGGTTGAAGGGACAAGAGATTGCCGGCCATATGACCCTGACGAAAGGGGAACGTTCGCCGTTGGCGGAACTGGCGGCGAACCTGCTGTAAGCTAAATACTGATTTTCAGAGATATTTTATTTCATGCTTTTACTTGCAATCGAAAGTTCTTGTGACGAAACGGCCGTTGCGGTCGTGCGTGACGGTCGCGAAATCCTTGCCAACCTGATCGCCTCACAGGTCGACCTGCATGCCGTCTATGGCGGCGTTGTGCCGGAACTGGCATCACGGCGACACTTGGAAACGATCAATCCGTTGACGGTAGAGGCTCTGTCTCAGGCCGGTGTCGGTCAAGAACAGCTTGAGGGTGTGGTTGTAACACGAGGGCCGGGCCTGGTTGGTGCTTTATTGGTCGGTGTTGCGTTTGCGAAGGCGTTTGCTTATGCCTGTGGCATTCCGGTCCTCGGTGTTCATCATATCGAAGGGCATATCCTGGCCATTCAATTGGAACAGCAGGTTGCGTTCCCTTTTCTGGCTTTGGCGGTTTCCGGCGGCCATACCCATCTGTTTCGGGTCGACGGGATCGGGCAATATCGATTGCTCGGCCGGACCGTTGATGATGCCGCCGGTGAAGCTTTTGATAAGGTCGCGAAAATGCTCGGCTTGTCTTATCCCGGTGGTCCGATCATCGATAAGTTGGCTCAGGGGGGGGATGATGGTGGGATTGTTTTCCCGCGGCCATTACTGAAAAAAGCACATTGCGATTTCAGTTTCTCCGGACTGAAAACGGCGGTGTTGAATCATCTGCAGCGGCTCGGGGAAAAACCGGATGAAAAGCGGGTTGCACAGATTGCGGCGGCTTTTCAGACGGCTGTTGTTGATGTTTTAACACAGAAAACCTTGCGGGCTGCAGCAGCAGAAGGTTTAAATCGGATTGTTGTTGCCGGGGGTGTCGCCTGCAATAGCGGCTTGCGAAAACGTTTTTCCGAACTGGCAGTAAGAAATGAATTAACGGTACATTTCCCGGCACCATTGTTGTGCGCAGATAATGCAGCGATGTTGGCGGTCGCCGGCGATTATTATCTGAGGCAGGGTTTTTCTTCGGGCCTTGATCTCAATGCAGTTTCTAATTGGCCATTGGAACAGGTTGGGGTTTTTAATTTTTAAGGGGCCGGATTAATGTGGCGTCGTATCGGTTTTTTCAGACAATTCAAGCTGAACCTGATCCGTTTGATGAGAATTCAAGAGGAACCGGACGGTATTGCTCGCGGTATGGCTCTGGGGTTATTTATCGGTATGACACCGACGTTTGGTGTGCAGATGATCCTGGCGCTGTTTTTTGCTTTTATCCTTTGCCAGAACAAAATTGCTGCATTGGTCGGTGTTTGGATCAGCAATCCGCTGACAGCTCCAGTGATTTATGGATTGGAATATGAAATTGGCCGACTGATGATGGGCTTGCCTCGTCCTGAGGCGCTTGTCGTGTTTAATTATGAAATGATCTGGGAGTTGGGAACGCAGATTGCTTATCCTCTCTGCTTCGGTAGCCTGGTTCTTGGTTTGCCGGTCGCGATCATCGGTTATGCTGTAACCTTGCATTTTGTGCCGGTATTGCGACTGTGGAAAATCCCCCGCTGGCCGCGCAGACGGAATTTTCCGGAAGAATAAGCCGGTTATTGTCATGCGCCCATTAATTCTATTGCTGTTCTGCTGTAATTATTCAGAACGGATGCTGATGGTCTGGTGCCGCCCATTCCAAGGGCCGCCGATTGAATGAAACCATGGCCATCCTCGGAGCTTGACTGTCGCCATCCGGGCGACAGCCACCCTTTCCACGGGCATCACCAGCACATCTTGCTGAACAGTTACAATTAGAACATTTTCCTGCTGTTCTGTCTGGTTCTCAGAATGACATTTTCGGTGCGATAATTGCTGCGAATTCTGAATGATTCCTGTATGTTTATCCGCATCTTTTTGAAGAATTATTCCCAATTAGTGTGCATCCGGAAATTCCGGATGCACACGATGAAGTTTTCATATGGGAAACGAGCAATTTTTCTCAAGGTCAAGGAAATCAAGCGGTTGTGCGGAGGCGTGGTTGTCTACGCCGCACAAGCAACCGCGCAGATTGACGCAGAGATTGTGAAAAAGGGCCGTTTCCGGATGAAAACCAATTAAATGATCGAGATATGAGAACTGCAACAACTCACAGGGTAAAGAAACGCTTCGGTCAGCATTTTCTGCATGATCGAGCGATCATCGATAAAATTATCCAGGCTGCGCGGCTTGAACCGAAGCATCAGGTCGTCGAGATCGGCCCGGGTTTGGGAGTGCTGACCGATCGCTTGTTGCCGGCGGCAGCGCATGTTCACGTTATAGAGATCGACCGTGATTTAATCGAGCGTCTTCAGGCTCGGCAGGACAATCGTTTAACGGTGCATGCCGGTGACGTTCTTAAGCTGCCGTGGATGGAAATCCTGCCGGATCCCCCTTACACATTGGTGGCGAATCTGCCATACAATATCCCCAGCCAGGTTATTTTTCGCCTGTTGGATCATCGCCGACTGTTTCAGAGCATGGTGTTGATGTTTCAGCGTGAGGTCGGGGAGCGTTTGATTGCTTCTCCGGGAGGTAAAGACTACGGGATACTCTCGGTTCTATGCCAACTGTGGTACGATATCAGCGTTGTCTCTCTGGTTAAACCCGGTGCATTTAATCCTCCACCTAAAGTTGATTCGATCGTTCTCCATTTTCAACCCTTAGCGGCTCCACGTGTCGATCCTGTTGACGAACATTTTTTTCGACGGGTTGTTAAAGCGGCCTTTACTCAACGCCGGAAAACGCTGAGTAACAGTTTAAAAGCATCCGGTTTCAACCGTGAGGAGATCAGTCGGGCGCTGTCTTATGCGGATATTCTGCCCGGCCGTCGGGGAGAAACCTTGGCGCTGGAAGAATTTTCCCGCCTGACCAGATCATTGTTTCATCAGAGCGAATAATGATGGCGTCGCAAAAAGTCCGCCCTACTGCGTTGCAGCGTTTTTTCAGGACCTCAACATACCATATGTATGCCTTCACCCCAGAAAAACCACTACGCCTTGTAGGTCGAAATTTTTGCATAGCCATCTCATGACATTTTGCGAGACCATCAATAATGTTTAGCGATGGCCCATCCGGAAGCTCCGGATGGGTACGCTGCAAGTTTTCATAAGGGAAACGAGCAATTTCTCTCAAAGTCAAGGAAATCAAGCGGTTGTGCGGAGGCGTAGCTGTCTGCGCCGCACCGGCAAACGTGCAGATTAACGCAGGGATTTTGAAAAAGGGCCGTTTTTGATGAAAACCGGCTAATCCTGTCTTGATATGCTGGTTTCCATCGACTATGATCTCATGACGGTGGCGGTGAAAATTTCCTTTCACTGTTATAACCGTTTGAACTCACAGTATAAATCTGCTTAAGGGAGCATGACATGAATGTGACCGTCACGCGGGGTGGTCGTTTGGCCGGGGCTAAAGATCCGGTCTTGCAGCGCGACAGCTTGAAGCAGGAACTGCTCCGGCAAGGGCAGGTTGAGGATTTGCCGATATTTGTCAGCTTGGGCGATATCCTGCGACAGCAGATACCGGAAAGTTTTCTTGTCTTGCTTTCCCTGGAAGAAATTGTCAAAAACCTGCGACAGGTCGGGCAGTTTCTCTTGCATAAGGATGCTGAAATTAAGGTTGTTCTGCAGCAGTCGGGTGCGCCCGGTCACTACTGTCTGTTCAGCAATGCTCCTGATGCCAATCATATTTTTTCTTCGATTCAGGAATACCTGCACCATAAATTTCTTGATTTTAGAGTGATTTGCCACCCGATACTATCGGTCAATCGAGTGGACGGGGTTTTGCGGCAAGTTGCCGATGGTGACAATCAATTAGCCCAGGAATCGTTCGTCTGGTTGGAACTTGAACAGTTGCCATTGCGACTGGTCGATGAAATTCAGCAGAATATTGTAGAAATTGTCACCGCGGCAGTCACGGTTTATCGACATCGCGACAAGAGTCTGCAAAAGCTGCGCGACCTTGCCAAGGTAGAAAATTTGGCCAAGCACGCCGATTTATTCGAGTGGTTACTGCAGGATAATTTTGTTCCGGTCGCCAGTCGCTGCTACCGTTGTGACAGTTTTTCTGCAGGACAGGAGGTCATCGAAGAGGTCGAGGAGGCGTCCGGCCTGAAAGAATTTTATCATCAGCCTTTTGGCCGACAGGCAACAGCTGTTTCCCTGCAGCGACCGCAGGTGGAAACCATGCATCGGCATGGTATTGACGTGACTCTGGAAAAGACCCTGTTCCGCTGTCAGTTGCACCGTTTCGAGCGTCTGACTTATTTAGGTTTTCGTGAACATCTGCCGGACGGCGGCTGCCGGGAACATGCTTTCTGGGGCTTTTATACCCAGCAGAGCATCGAC
>JAUVEB010000191.1 GCA_030595055.1 Desulfuromonadaceae bacterium | reverse complement strand
CTCATGCCGGGCAGAAACCGCTGACCTATCGACTTGATCCGGACAACCACTGGTACCCGGACATGGACAACTTACGTCTGTCGGTCAAGCATAATCCGGCCATTTCCGGGATTTTGATCATTAACCCGGATAACCCGACCGGGGCAGTTTACCCTGAGCGGATTCTGAAAGAGATCATTGCTATTTGTAAGGAGTTTGATCTGTTCCTGATTTGTGACGAGATCTATCACAATCTTTGTTACAACGGCACTTCAACTAAGCCAATCTCCGACCTGGTTGGTGATTTGCCGGCCATCTCCATGAAAGGTATCAGCAAGGAAGTGCCTTGGCCGGGTTCACGCTGTGGCTGGATCGAAGTCTACAATGCTGATAAGGATCCGATGTTTGCCCGCTATCTGCAGAGCATTCTCGATTCGAAGATGGTTGAGGTCTGTTCCACAACCCTGCCGCAGAAGGCGATTCCGTCGATTCTCAGCCATCCCGAGTATCCCAAGTATCTGGCGGAACGTCGCAACCGTTACGAGCATTATTCAAATATTGCTTATAATTTGCTCAAAGAGGTGTCGGGGCTCAAGGTGAATCGCACCAATGGCGCCTTTTATATGAGTGTGGTGGTTGAAAAGGGGTTGCTGAATGATAGCCAGAGCCTTGCCATTGATAACGGTGAAGTACGTGAATTGGTTGAGGGTTTGGTCAACCAGCCGGGGGTTGCCACTGACAAGCGTTTTGTCTACTACCTGTTGGCTGCAACGGGTATCTGTGTGGTGCCGATTTCGTCGTTCTGTACCGAGGAGCGTGGTTTCCGTATCACCCTGCTGGAAATCGACGAAAAGGAATTTACCCAGATTTTTATCACTATCGCCAACGCCGTCACCAACTACCTGAAATCGTAATAGATTGTTTGGCGACTGTGCATTTGCGCAGTCACTTTTCGCGTTTTTGCCGGCAGACAAATACGTGTTGCCACGTGTTTTTTGCTGTTTGTGACCAGTAAAGTAACAACCATCAACGGTTTGGTGTGGCAGTCGAACTGTTGATACAAGAAAGTCAACTTACGCCTCCTTTCTTGCTGAAGGGCCGATAACAGGGAATGCCTCCCCCCGTTATCGGCCCATTTTTTTTGCCGACAGCCTCCCGAAGCTTCCCCTGGCGCAAATGAATCCGATTTTCCCACGACTTTCGCTTGTTTTTTCGGCCGGTTCCTGTTTCAATATGCCCCTCAAAATTCAGCCTTGAATCCCCCTTAAATAAAGCCGTTAGGTGCAACCAAGGAGTCATTTCATGCAGTCCAAAGAATTTAGTGATCCGGTCATCCGCGAATCGATTGACACCATCCGTCTGCTGTCGGCCGATGCTGTTGAAAAGGCCAAGTCCGGGCACCCGGGCACGCCGATGGAGGCGGCGCCGATCGCCTATCTGCTGTACATGAAGCATTTGCGGCACAATCCGGCCAATCCTGACTGGGCCGGCCGGGATCGCTTCATCCTTTCCTGCGGCCATGCCTCGACTCTGCTCTACAGCATGCTGCATCTGACCGGCTATGACCTGTCGCTGGATGAGATTAAAAATTTCCGGCAGTTCGGCAGCAAAACCGCCGGGCATCCTGAGTTCGGGCATGCTCCCGGTGTTGAAACCACCACCGGTCCACTTGGCCAGGGGGTTGCGGTTGCTGTCGGTATGGCGATGGGTGGTCAATATCTGGCGCAGCATGTTGATGTCGAACTGTTCAATTACCGCACCTGGGTCATCTGTTCCGATGGCGACCTGATGGAAGGGCTATCGGCAGAGGCGGCTTCGCTGGCCGGGCATCTGCGCTTGGGGAATCTCAATTATCTTTATCTGGCCAACAGGATCACCATTGAAGGGGACACCTCCCTTGCCTTCACCGAGGATGTCGGCGCTCGTTACCTGGCCTGTGGCTGGCATGTCGAGCGGGTCGAAGGCGAGAACCTGGCTGAAATTGATGCCGCCATGGAACGAGCCAAGAATGATCCCCGTCCGTCCTTAATCATCGCCCGGACGCATATCGGCCAGGGGGCACCGAACAAACAGGATACCCCCGATGCCCACGGTGCTCCGCTGGGTGCCGAGGAACTGCGTTTGACCAAAGCGGCTTATGGGCGCGATCCGCAAGAGACTTTTGTCGTCCCGGCGGAAGTTGCCCAGCATATGAAGGGTTGTGTTGCTAAAGGGGTTGAGTTGGAAAAGGCCTGGCAGCAGCAGCTTGAAGCGAAAAAAGCTGACGCTGCAGTTGCCGGTTGGCTGGCCGTTGCAGGGGGTGAGCTGCCGACCGGTTGGGATACCGAACTGCCGGTTTTTGCCGCCGGGGATAACCAGGCAACCCGTCAGGCCAGTGGCGCTGCCATTAATGGTCTGGCACCGAAGCTGCCGTTTTTAATTGGTGGTTCCGCTGATCTGGCACCGTCGAACAACACCGAAATCAAGGGCGAAAAGTCCTGGCTGCCGGGGCAGAGTGGTCGAAATATCCACTACGGTATCCGTGAGCATGCCATGGGCGCGATCATGAACGGCCTGTCCCATACTCCGGGTCTGATTCCTTTTGCCGGAACCTTCTTCGTTTTTGCCGATTACATGCGTCCAGCCATCCGCATGGCGGCCCTGATGGGACTGGCGCCGATTTACGTGCTGACCCATGATTCCATCGGCTTGGGCGAAGATGGCCCGACTCACCAGCCGGTTGAGCATCTGGCCAGCCTGCGGGCGATGCCGAACCTGACGGTGATCCGTCCGGCTGATGCGAACGAGACCGTTGAAGCCTGGAAAGCGGCGATCAGCAACCGTCAGGGGCCGACGGCTCTGGTCTTGACTCGCCAAGGCCTGCCGACCGTCGACCGTGAGCAATTCGCCGCGGCTGAGGGTTTGCAAAAGGGTGGTTATGTGCTGGCGGCGGAGACCGGCGAGCTGCAGCTCATCCTGCTTGCCACCGGCTCGGAAGTGCAGCACGCTATGGCTGCCCGCGAAATCCTGCAGGCTGAAGGGTTCGGCACCCGAGTGGTTTCTCTGCCGAGCTGGGAACTGTTCGAAGCACAAGACGTCGCCTACCGCGAGCAGGTTCTGCCTGCCGCATGTACCAAGCGTGTTGCCATGGAAGCCGCCGTGACTTTCGGTTGGGAGCGTTATGTCGGTGTTGAAGGTACGGTCATCGGCATGTCTGGTTTTGGTGCCAGTGCCCCGATCGGAGAATTGATGACCCATTTTGGGTTTACGGTAGAGAACTTTGTTGCCCAGGCAAAAGAGCTGCTTGGCTAAGTTGCAGCGGAAATAATGATCAACGGCAGAGGGTGATCCACAGGGTCGCCCTCTGCTGTTGTGAGCAACGATGCCGGATCAACTTCGCTGACCACATCAACGGCTGGTAAGTTATATGGAAAAAGAAAACTTAAAGGAAGTCATCAGTCGTGACGCGCACTGTTTCGGATGCGGCCAACAAAACCCCCACGGTTTGAAGATGCGGTTTTATACGGATGAAACCGTTCTCTATTCCTGGTTGAGTGTGCCTACGCACCTGTGTGGCTGGAGAGGTATCGTTCACGGCGGAGTTCTTTCCACCATGCTGGATGAAATCATGGGCTGCAGTGCCATTTATCGCCTCCGCCGCATTGCCATGACCAAAACCATGACCGTTGATTTTTTCAAACCGGCTTATATCGATGATGAACTGAGAGTTGAAGGACGAGTTATCGAGCAAACCAGTGAAAGAGAAGTTATTCTCGAAGGAAAAATTTTCAAAGAGGATAATATTCTCTGCGCACAGACTCGCGGCACCTTCGCTCTTTTCACCGTAAACGCCGTTAAAGAGATGAAAATCATGCCTCCGGAAATTCTCGAAGGATTTGCCGGGCTTCTGGATCAATAAATTGAGACTGTTTAGCTCACTGATCGGTCCCCGGTGCAGCGCCGCCGGTTTCTCCTGATCTGTTCCCCCCCCATTCTTATCAGCTCTAAGATTCTCAGTACTCAGCACCGTTTTTATTCATGATATCCCAGCACCACCAGCAAGCAACTGCCGTCGGCAATCACGTTGATCCCTGCTTCCTTGCAGGCCGCCACTGCGGCTGCGCTTTCTGCGCCCGGCTGCATCCAGATGTTTTTGATGCCTTTGCCGATCGCTTGTTCAACGACCTTCTCGGTGATCTGTGG
>JAUVEB010000086.1 GCA_030595055.1 Desulfuromonadaceae bacterium | reverse complement strand
GCTTTGAGTAAAAAGAAGATATTGCCCGGCACGTCGCTGAGGGTTTCGTAGTTTCCCTGCCCTTTGGCGATAATCAGATCAGCCTGTCTGAACATCTCCCGGAACTCGGCGCTACAGTGTTCGAGCAAGGTGCCGGGGGTGTTGTCTCCGTTATCGATGACGTGGACCAGTTCGGTGATTCCCGCTTGTTCGGCATCGGCCCACAGAGCATCATTCAAAATGGGGCCGCCGCGTACCACAAAGGTGGTTTTTTTCATTGGTAACTGCTTGAGCAGAAGTTTATCCAGCACAATTTCACCGGAATTATCTCCCAGATATAGAATTGATTGTGCACCGGCAATGGCTGCGGAAAACTCCTCGACATTGCCCTGCAGCGGGGTCTGCAAGCCCTGTTCAATGCTGGTCAGGGCTTGGGCCTCGGTCATGTCGTGGTAGACGCCGTGGTCGATGCTGTTGCCCGCGATAGCCATTTGCACAGCGGCACGCAGGGGGTCCTCGGCCAGTAGTATGTCTTGTTCAATCTGTGGCAGCAGCCGGATGGCCAGTTTTTGGTAGCGCTGTTTTTCGTTGTAAAACGGATCCGGATTGTTGCAGATTTCCCTGATGATGCGGTGTATTTTCCGCGCCATTGCAGGGGGAGACAGGTGCAAGTCGATGGTGCTCAGCTGTTGTAGAACAGAACGCAGAGTTTTTTCGCGGGTGATATCGTCGACATCGATCATCTCCAGCACGCTGAGGGTCTGTTTCATAAAGCAGGGCAAGCAGTCGTGGTAGGTGCGCATGATATTCCGATTTCCTAAAATTCAACAAATAACGTCAGCGGCTTTTGTATCAAAACGATGAAACATTTTTGTTTAGCTATTTATGACTTTTATAACAATCCTTCGCTGCGCAGCCGTTGGACAATCTCCGTTGCCGCTTTAGCGCGATCCATGGTGTAAATATGGATGCCCGGCACCCCTTTTTCTATTAATTCCCGGCATTGTTGCGTGGCAAAGTCAATGCCGAATTCCGCGACCGCCTTATTGTCATCGGTGGGCAACTCGGCCAAACCTCGGTGTATTTCCTCGGTGATGGTTGCCCCGCAGGTCTTGGTGAGTATTTCCAGAAGCTTCACACTGTAAATCGGCATAACACCGGGGATGATGGGCACCTTGATGCCGATAGCCCGACAACGCTCGACAAAATCGAAGAAAAACCGGGTGTCATAAACAAAATTGGCAATAATAAACTCAGCTCCATTTGTGACCTTGAGTTTAAGATACTCAAGATCTTTTTCCTTGCTTTCCGCCTCAGGATGACCCTCTGGATGGCCTGCCGCTCCCACACAGAAACCATAACGCTCGCCTATAAATTCCAGCAAGTCTGAAGCGTGGTGCATGCCCTGAGGATGCGGCGTGAATCCTTCGCTTGCGCGAGGCGGATCGCCGCGTAAAGCCAGAATGGTTTCCACCCCGAGATCCTGATAACTATCCAGAACAGATATTATCTCATCCGGATCCAAACCATACCCGGCAAGGTACGCAATAACGTCGAGGCCCTTTTCCTTGATGAGTTTGTTGACGAGTTGGTACGAGCCTTCACGGCTGGAACCCCCGGCACCAAAGGTCACAGAAACAAAATCAGGATTCAGTTCGGCCAGCGCATCAATCACTTTTTCAAATTTCCCCGCATCTTTTTCACTGCGTGGCGGGAAAAACTCAAACGAAAGGGTGGGTCGCTCATTTTTTTTCCAAAGATTGGTCACGCGCATAATACTTATTTTCCTCCAATTGTTTTTTACTGCAAGGCAAGCGGGGGACGTCCCCCTATCTTACTCCCCTTTTCATTTTTCAAGGCTCAGAGCCTGATGTAGACAGGCCGGGACGCACGCAACGCACGCGATGCAGAGGCGTTGATCAACCCGGGCGGTTTTGCGGCCGCAGTCCTCCCATGATTTTTTGCGAGTGCATCAACTGTGATTGATTTCAAGATCCGGCAAAGGATTGCTTGATCGCCAACGCTGCTTGGTTACGCAGGGTTTTCATGGCGTTGAGTTGTTCCCGGTCGAGGTGCTCGCCGGCTTCGTCGTGGCCGCCGTAGATCAAGCCGATCCTCTTTTGGTTAATGATGATCGGGTAGATGGCCAGACTGGGGGAGAATATCGAGCCGACAAACCAGGCCGGTTTGAATTCACGGATTTCAATGTCGGAAATATTGCCGATGTACAAGTCTTTATTGCCGTTCAGCGCCGTGTTGAACAGGTCGTTGGCCTTGCTGTCAATCGGGAAACTGAAGTTCTCGACGATTTCTGCAGTGTTCGGTCCCAGACCGTAACGGGCTTGCATCTTGTCAGAGCGTGGATCTTTGAAGAAAATCACCAGCCGGTTAAAACCGATCCCCCGGTAGATGGTTTCGAGGATCATGCTGAGAATTTCATCCAGGGTGAAGTCGTCCAGCATGACGTTGGTAATCTCCTGGATGCCCCCTTGCAGATGCTGCTTGCGTTCTTCTGCTGTGGTCAGGCGATGCGGGGGCTGGTCCGGATCGGTGATCTCGAACTTGTGCAGGGTCGCGGCAGCTTGTTGCTCCGAAATGACAGGCGGCTCTTCGGTAGCATTGAAGCTGCGCCGGTCCAGCTGCGCGAGATCGGTACGATCGAGCCGCAGAACGTCGGTGAATTTCTGCATCTCCTTGATGGCAGCATCCATTATGTTGACGATTTCGTTCTGCCGAACCGGGTAGGGTTTACGGTATTTCTCCAGAAGCTTGATCAGGTGTTCGCGGCGCTTGTTTGGTGGCACGTTCATGGTGATGTCGCAGAGCTCGTTGGCAAAGCGGGGCAGCAGCTGATGATGCTTGACCTTTTTGCCCTCCTCTTTTCGTTCGCCTTCCTGCGGTGATTTCATACTGACGACAATCTGGTCCGGCAGGCCCCATGAATTGGCGACGCCAATCCCCAGATCAGCAAAGGAAACTCCCAGAGCCCGGCGCGCGGCGGTTTCTTCGTCAATATCTTCTGTGGCCAGCAGCTGTTGGTAGACGTCGAATTCTTGTTGAAAATAATACATGGTCAGCAGGCGGCCGAAGTTATGGAACATGGCGCCGATATAGAAATTTTCCCAGCCCTTGATGTCCATGTTTTTGGCCAGGTCGCGGGCCAGGATGCCGCTTAAAAAGGCCGAAAGAACTGCTTCCTTGATGTAGTGGGATTGGGATTTATCCTGCAGATGTTCGAAGAAGATCAGCCCGGCGGCGGTTAACTGCACCTGCTCGAAGCCGAGAACCACCACCGCCCGCGACACCGTCGAGATGGTGCCGGAGAACTGACCATACATGGCCGAGTTGGCCACTTTCAGCAAACGGCTGGTCAGCGAGTAGTCACGCAGGATCAGGGCCGCCAGTTCGTTCGCTGACGATTCTCCGGTCGGCGACGCTTTGGAATTCAGCTCGGTGATGTGTTGTGAAATTGCCGGAAAATTCTTTTCACTCTGCATTCGGGCAATCAGTTGTTTGACCGTGGTGTGGCTTTGGTTCATTTCAGACCTCGGAAGTTGATATTATCAGATACTGCGGTTATCCAATGGATTCAAGTTGGATTCTGGTTGATCGATTGTACAATGAAAACAGAAAACTTTTTTGCCACAGACACGCACGGACAACTGCAGAAAAACCACTACGCCTTGTAGGAGCGCTGCTTGCCGCGCCCTCTGGCAGATTACAGATCCGATATCAGGGCGCAGCAAGCGGCGCCCCTACTGATCCTAAAACAGCCAGACATGGTCGAGTGCTCTCACCAGTCCTGTATGATTTGCGTTGGAACTAACATACAGGGGCGAAATTGTTGCTTAGCCATCTCATACTTTTTTGCGAGTGCAGCAATATTTGCTTTCGTAATGGATTTACTTTGTTGGATTTATCTCTTTACCCTCACTATTGAAGATCTACGGTATTCATCGTCCGGAAATACCCGCCCCGAGAGAAGACAATCAAAAATATGGTTGAACACCTCTCCAGCAGTACCTTTTGTTGTCCCGGACCTGAAATACGAATGTCCTTTTGGTCTATCGTATGCATTATTAACATCATCACAATCAACTGAATACACATTCCTTGGTGTTCTATCCATGTTTTCCGGTCCCGTATGCCCCAACCTGCGCGAGGCGATTTTGTTCTTGAGATTGGATGCCTTGCTGGCCCTCAATGCCAGATCGTCCGATGCATGATAAACAATGACATTACGTGAAGCATGACAAATAATCCTGCCCGGTTCTTCTTCATGCAATGTTTCATTGACAACATCCGCAGCCACTAAGAAAGTATTTCTAAAAATCAGGGGTACTCCTTGAGGCAGATCGTATTTATTCCAGGCTGATAATGTTTCCCGCAGCACCCGATTTCCCATAGAATGAGCCAAAATATTGATTCTTTTTAAACAGAGGTCGTCTTCGGGGTTGTGTTTCTCTGAACTCCTCCATGCCAAAAACTTTGCCAGAACCCTTGAAAAAGAAAACGCACTCTGATCAGCGGCTTTTTGATCATCCCAGTAGTCTTTAATCATTCCTAGGTCATTATCGCAGGGCCAAACAATAGGAATCACCAGAACTTCATCTTTTTTCTTTTTTTCACACAGACTTTGAAATTCATTAACGGCAGAAAACACACTTTCCGGAAGATTAGAAAAGCCATGAATGTATATTAAAATCTGTCGACACTTTGACTCTTTAAGTCTCGTCAGGAAATCAATATTTCCAATTTCCTGATAATTCTTTTCGTTCAGCCGCTCACAAAAAAACACTGAATTACTTGCCGCGTTATTATCCAGGTCAAAATCAAATTTGCGGCCGATACGTGTTCGAATACTCTGCTTTGGAAGTCGATTTGTAATAAATAGCATTTTCATTTCCTCCTTGAGAAATTCAACGGTTGAAATAGGCGGCGACGTGACACTTATTCGGTAGGGAAATCTTCTTTCATCTCTGGACTTCTTGCTTGTTATGAGACCAGATTATGCCAACGTTTATGTCTCAACGGGAGCGAAGTGGATAACCAGATTACTTTATAGTGTGGCCCTCAGTTTGCACAAGGCTTGGTGGGCTGCATTTACCAGCGGGTGTACCGTAGGTGCCGGGGTAAGCAAGGGATGTGTCGCTATTTGCATCATATCCAACTCCCTTACATTCAGTTTCATCTGAATGCCGATGGCAATTGCGTTGATGAGTTCACCTACAGAAGGTCCGCCGCTTACTTGTCCTCCCAATAATACACCGGCTCTGTCGGCAAAGATTAGTTTTACCTTGAGTTCTGTCGCACCGGGCAAAACGCCAGGGTGTCGGTCAGGCGCAACAGCGCTTCCCGATACGACCCTGAACCCTTCTTTTTCGCATGCGCTGCTGATCATTCCTGCACTTGCTAATGATAGATTGCCGATCTTAGTCGAAAATGCAGAAACCGTTCCCTGAATTTGACGTAGAACACGAATACCGTATATGTTTGTGCCGGCAATCCGCGCCTCTGCTGTGGCAGTGGAGGCGAGCCATACAGGGACTTCTTTTCTCGTGAAAAAATCCCGTTTCAGTGCGCAATCCCCTACCGCGAAGATATTTTTTCCCTTAGTCCGCATATAGGAATCCACCCAGATGGACCCGCGTTCCGTTAAAGTGAGGCCGGCCCGTTTTGCAAGTTCTGTGTTGGGCTTGCCGCCGATCCCGATTATGATCATATCCGCCGGCAGTTTTTCTCCATTATCCAGAACTATAGATTCAACCCGCTTGCCTCCTTCTATAGAGACGGCCTTCCTGCCTGTATGGATACCGACTCCAAGTTCCTCGAGTTCCTTTTCCGCACCATCGCAGAATTCGTCATCAAAGGCGGTATTCAATAGCTTCGGCAGCATTTCTACGATGTGCACTTTTGAACCGGATCCTCGAGCAATTTCGTCAGCGAACTCTGCGCCGATAAAACCTCCTCCAAGGATCACCACATTTTTTGCCTTACTGACTTCTTCCCGAAGCTTTGTGTTGGCTGTAAGGCTTTTTTCAATGGTAAAGACACCCTGCTTGTCAATACCTGGAATGGGGGGTCTTATGGTCGTTGAGCCGGTAGCCAATACAAGTTTTTCAAAGATAATGGTTTTTCCGGATTGAAGGCTTAGCTTGCATTGACCGACATCCAGATCAACGGCCTTATCCACCAGGATTTCAACTCCTGCGTTGTCCAGAGGTGTATTGCCCATTGTGTTTTGACTGGGATCAGGCATGGTATGCATCATATAGGGAATGGCACAAGGGATAACCCCATCCCCTATTTCTTTTACCAGTAAAATCGTTTTATCCGGATAAACACTTTTAGCTGTCAGGGCGGTAATGACTCCTGCCGGTCCCCCACCGACGATTACGATATTTGCATTCATTTTTTCCCCATTTTTGCTTAGCCATCTCATGACTTTTTGCGAGTGCATCTATTCTTGGCGAAAGCAACAATATTTTCTAAAAACAAGAGCCGCTTCTCCGGTTTGACCGTCTGATCGGTGACAAAACTTGCCGTTTTATCGCATGGATCCGGTTACTTCTGTCCCCAGCTCCCGTCAGGCTTTTCCAAATACCAGCCTTTCTTGGCTTGCTTGCGCCAGGAATCGGCAAAAATATTTTGAACCTCACCGACCTTTCCCGGGAAGCCGTTGGCGACGGCGATTTCCTTGTAAAGGCGTTTGCGTTCCAGGTTTTCCGCTTTAACCAGCTTGTTGACCTGGCCTTTTTGCTTAAGGTTCAACCCGTTGGTGCGGTGGATCTTGAGCAAACCATCGTGACTGAGTCCGATATTTCCCGCGTTAAGGAAGCCGATCAACTGGCCGGAGCGGTCTTTCATCGAAGCTTTGATGCCCCGGATTGCCGGGGTGCTGACATTGATATCCTGGCCTGCAAATGCGTTTTCCGGCCGCAAAAGATTGTAAAAACTGCTGCCGGGGGCTTTCTCCATGGGCTGTGGCGTCACTTCTTCAGTTCCGTTCCGGATGTGGTCGCCCCAGACTTCGTTGACGATTTTATCCGCGGCTCCGCGGATTTCCTCTGCCGGGAAATAGATATTAATGGTCACGCAAGAGATAACCGTCAATGCCAGCAACAGGCTTAAACTGCGAGTGATTGTTTTCATCTTTTTCCTCCCTCTTTTACGGTGGTTTCCCGCTGTCCTGATTTAGCTTCCTGCCCGTTCGATACGGCCGAGGCGATTCATCATCTCTTTAAACGAGATGGTCGGCGTGGAAGTCGTGATATCGATTCGTGGCGGGAGCAGCCCACCGTGGACCAGGTACCGGTCTGATCCGGGCAGGGCTGTTCCCAACAGGGTAAAGGTATCATTTACCAGCGAGCATTTGAAACCGATCTTTTGATAACGATAAAAATCGATGAAGCGGTAGATGCCCCGGGACAGAGCGGACGAAATCCCGCCCTGGCTGAGAATGCTGAGATTATTCAGGGCCTTGACACTGATGTTGCGTTTGCCTTTTTTGCGGGTTGACACCGCAGCTTCAAAAGCGGCGGGCATGCTGCCGAATAATTTAAAATCATGAATATGGCCGTCAAGTATACCGTTCATTTCACCGAAGTCGAAGGTTCGGGTCGCCTGCAACAGATCCAGCCCGGAGAAGTCGATATCAGCATGAAAGGTCGGATAGCTGGAGAATGGGTCAGTGTAACGCATGTTACTCAATTGAAAACGTCCGCCGAAGACTTCGATGCCGGCGAGGCCGTCGGTGCTGAGTTGTCGGTCGGCATAACGGATGGTTCCAAGATCACCGCTGAACCTGCCTTGCATCACCGGCAACCCGAGTTCTTCGGTCAATGTTTCAAGGTCGACCTCGGCAATGTTGATTTTGACTGAGCCTTGCGGCTTGCCGTCCGGCCACTCCAGGATGAGATTCTCAATCGCCACCCGGCCGCCGGCAAGTTGCAGCAACAGCGGCGAACGGAAGGTGAGACGGTTGGTTGACGCGGCCAGTTCCAGACGACCTTCCTCCAGGCTTGCCAAACCGGCAGACAACGCCCCGAAAGAAATTTCCCCGGGATATTCTGCGGCAGGGTTTTCTGCAGCCGGAGCCTTCCCGAAGTTGACTGCAAAGGGGATGGAGCCGGTTCCGTCAACGATCTCCAACCGGGGACGATCCCGGTAAGCATTCAGTCCCCGGAGCTGTAAGGTCCCGTTTGTTTGCCAACCGCCAAGATTCCAGAGCAGGTTGTAGTCGAGCGACATTCCGCCTTCGAGAGCCAACTCTGCCGCCGCCGGTTGAAATTCGCTCAACAGCGGCCCGATATGTTCCCCGTAGCTTTCGGCCAGGTCAGCAAGCTCAACATGGCCTTGCATGCGGATACGTTCCGGGCTGAACAGCCCCGCAGCGGTCAGGGACCCGAGTTGAGGAAGGTTGATTTTGAAAGATCCGGCGTGCAATTCCCCTGTGTCAGGGGCGAATTCCCCGGTTAATAAAAAATCCCCTTTATCCGCGGAAAGGTCGGCATAGAATTCCCCCGCGAGAATTTCCTGTGCCGCAACAGTTCCGTTCAGCTCAAGAGCCATCGGTCCTTTCGGCCAAGGGCCACTGATGTCCCCCCGCAGTTCGAGAGCCGCTTCGCCAACCCCTGTTTGCCCATCCGGAGACATGTAGTTCAGGTGCGTCAGGGAGAGTTGCTTCAGCGCCAGGGAAAATTTCTGTGCTGAAAATTCTCCTGAGCCCCGGGCCTTTACTTGAGCACTCAACTCATCACCACGAGCCATGTCGAAGCGGAAAGAAGTCTCTGCAAAATTGATCTGATCGGAGGCGAGATGCAACTTTCCGCGGCAGACGATCTCGTTCAGGGCCAGGTCAGGTAGGGTAATCTCCTCGGCGGTCAATTGGATGTTTCCAGCCCAATGAGCGGTTTTTCTGCATAATTGTCCTGCGGCTTTGAGTCCGCTTGCCGTTTGCAGCTGCTCGGGGAGCAGCCCGGAAGACAGCAGCTTTTTGAAGTCCTGCAGGTCTGACGGTGCCAGGGAAAAGTTCAGTTGCCGAAAATCCCCGGCAGCGGAGAAGAAAGGATGTGAAGCCAGCCGCAGGTTGAGAGAAAATTCTTCGTTATCAGCAGCAAGGAGCAGCTTGCCCCGGCCGTTCAGGTGGCCGATATTGATCAGATAATCTTTGCCGGGCTGTTCCGGCACCTGGCCGTGAATGTCGATCGTCAGCTGAAAGCGATTTT
>JAUVEB010000202.1 GCA_030595055.1 Desulfuromonadaceae bacterium | reverse complement strand
ACGATTCACTACTTTTTTACGGTCGTACCACGGTAATCGCACCCGGCTCCGGGCAGACAATATAGCAGTTGGCACAACCGATACAACCTTCACCGGAAACCACGGTCGTCAGATAACCAAGTTCGTTGATTTTGTCTGATGCGCTCAGTATCTCCTTAGGGCAGTGAATAATGCAGAGACCACAGCCCTTGCACAGATCTCCGTGAATCGTTACCGTCGGTTTATCTTTCGTCATTATCTTTCCTTTTCATTGTCGAACACAGCTCCCTCGATACCGAGCTTCTCGCAGGCCATTTCACGCAGTTTGTACTTTTGAATCTTGCCGCTGGCGGTCATCGGGTAGGCATCGAGGAAGAAGACATGTTTTGGTTTCTTGTAGGGAGCGATGCGGTTCCGGGTAAAATCGACAACATCCTCTGCGGCGATCTCCATACCTTCTTTACGGATGATGAAGGCTCCGACCACCTCGCCGTATTTCTTGTCGGGGATACCGGCCACCTGCACGTCGAGGATACCATCCATCGTATAGAGAAATTCTTCAATCTCACGCGGGTAGATATTTTCGCCGCCACGGATGATCATATCCTTGATCCGGCCGGTGATTTTGTAGTAGCCGTCCCCATCAACCTCGGCCTGGTCGCCGGACCGCAACCAGCCATCAGCATCAATCGCTTCGGCGGTTAGTTCGGGCATATTGTAGTAGCCCTTCATGATGTTGTAACCACGGCAACAGAGTTCACCACTTTCACCGGGGGAAACCTCCACACCAGTTTCGGAATCGATGATTTTGACTTCAATCTCCGGCAGCGCTGCGCCGACCGTGCCGGTTCGCTGGGCGATAGAATCATCGGTGCGGGTCTGGGTAATAACCGGTGAGGCTTCAGTCAAGCCGTAGGCGATGGTGATATCGGTGCAGTGCATCTTCTCTATCACCTGGCGCATCGTCTCTTCGGGGCAGGGTGAGCCAGCCATGATGCCGGTGCGTAGAGAACTGAGATCGAACATGTCGAACATCGGGTGGTCGAGTTCGGCAATGAACATGGTTGGTACGCCGTAGAGAGCGGTACATTTTTCTTTCTGCACCGCAGCCAGCACCAACAACGGATCGAACTCTTCCAGTGGCACCAGGGTACTGCCATGAGTCAGCGCCGCCAACACCCCGAGGACACAGCCGAAACAATGGAACAGCGGCACCGGCAGGCAGAGGCGGTCGGCTTCGGTAAACTTCTGCCGATCGCCGATGTAGTAGCCGTTGTTGAGGATATTGTAATGGCTGAGCATGACCCCTTTCGGGAAACCGGTGGTGCCGGAGGTGTACTGCATGTTGACCACCTCGTGGCAGTCGAGGGAGGCCTTGACCCTCATATAGCGTTCGTCGCCACATTGGCTGCCGAGCAGCATCAGCTCACGGCTGTTGTACATACCCCGATGTTTTTCCTGGCCAATGTAGATAACTGAGCGCAGCTCAGGAAACTTTTCACTACGCAGATGTCCGCGCTGGCAGGTGCGAAGTTCTGGAATCAGTTCGTTGATCGTCTGCAGGTAGTCGTGATCACGAAAGTTGCCGATCAGTACCAGGGTCTTGAGATCGGCCTGTTTGATCAGATACTCCAGTTCAAAACTGCGATAGCTGGTGTTGATAGTGACCAACACCGCACCGATCTTGGCGGTGGCAAACATAAAGGTGGTCCAGTCAGGCACATTGGTCGCCCAGATGCCGACATTGTCTCCCTTGCCGATGCCAGTGGCCAACAGTCCTTTAGCCAGGTGGTCGACCCGTTCGTTGAACTGGCTGTAGGTCCATCTCAGATCGCGGTCGGGATAGACAATAAAATCATGGTCCGGCAGTCGCTTGACCTGCTCTTCCAAATAGGCACCGATGGTTTTCTTTGTGTAGGGCATGTTGCTTCCTCCCTTTAGAACGGCGCGTAAACGACAGCAAGAATCCGCGCGGTTTGCTCACCCACGGCATGAACATCGTGCGGAACGATTGAGTCGTAATAGATGCTTTCCCCCGGGTTCAGTTCATAGGAGTTTTTGCCATAGTTGATGCGGATTTTCCCAGAAATGACAAAAATGAACTCTTCTCCTTCATGTCCTGAAAGCGGCGGGACATTATCGGTGCGCGGCTTAACGTCGATCATGAAAGGTTCCATGTGACGATCTTTTTTATCGGCTGCCATAGTGAAAAAATCAAGATTGCTGCTGGTCGCTTTTGGATCCTTGCCGGAAAAACGGATAACCTTGGGAAAATCGGTCTGCTTGAACAGGACCGGTCCTTCAATTGGCTCGTCATCCATCAGAGTGCCAAGACGTACGCCCAAGGCACGAGAAATTTCCATCAACGGGGTGAGCGAGGGGATCAAGTCACCAGCTTCAAGTTGCAAAATCTGGTCGATGTGGCAATGACTCTGTTCGGCCAACTGTTCAATACTCATCTGTTTAGCTTCGCGAAACTGACGGATTTTCAATCCGAGCTTGTTAGTATCAGACATGCTAGTTCTCCTCAATAAAATTGTGATTTATTTCAATACAAGCAAAACCAGGCTGAAGGGGTTTAGCCTATAGGTTTTAACCTACAGCCCTACAGCCTTATAGCTATAAATTAACTATCAATCGACCGCTGGTCATCAATCACCTTACCGTCATTAACCAGAGAACCTGGTTGGCACAGGGAGACCTCGGCTCGCAGTTTGATTATCCCCTGAAAGCTGTTGGTCAACGCACCAGCCAAGGCAGTCAGGTCGGTACTTTCCGTTTCGACCTGGAGACAGATTTCGTCAAGTCCCTTGCTGTTTCGGTTCAGTACCAGTCTCCCTTTGATTGCTTCGTCATGCCGCGACAGCACTTCGGCAACTTGACTGGGATGGACGAACATCCCCCTGACCTTGGCCGATTGGTCGGCACGCCCCAGCCACCCTTTGATCCGACAGTTAGTACGCCCACAGGGGCTGGAGCCGGGGAGGATCGCGGAAAGATCACCGGTCGCAAAGCGGATCAGCGGATAGTCCGTGTTCAGGCAGGTCACCACCACCTCGCCAACCTCGCCGTCAGTGATCGGATCACCGGTACCGGGTCGCACGATTTCGACAATCACCCCCTCATCGAGAATCATTCCCTGATCTTCGGCTGATTCGTACGCGATCAGGCCAAGATCGGCGGTAGCGTAACATTGCAGCACATCGATTCCCCGGGCGGCGAATTCACTGCGCAGTTCCGGCGAGAAGTATTCACCGGACACCAGCCCCTTACAGAGTGAGCCAAGATCGAGAGCAAGCTCATCCCCTTTGTCGAGAATAATCTTCAAAAAAGAGGGCGTCCCGACATAGGCTTGGGGCCGCAGGTCGGCAATGGTACGGGCCTGCAATTCGGTCTGACCGGTCCCGGCGGGGAAAACCGCGCAATCCAGTGCAAAAGCGCCACTTTCAACCATCGCTCCGGCCGGGGTAAAATGGTAGGAAAAGCAATTATACAACAGGTCACCAGGACGAATGCCGGCAGCGTACAGGGTTCGGGCAAAACGCCAGTAATCCCGGCAGCGGGTCTCGGGCTCGTAGATCGGTCCCGGTGAAGCAAACAGACGCATCAGCGTTGGTGGTGACAATTTTGCCAACCTGCCAAATGGTGGTTTCTCCCGTTGCAGCGCTTGTAGATCACTCTTGCGGGTCAGTGGCATCCTCGCCAGCATTGCGGCGTCCATCTGCTTGAGACCGGCAAAATCAGCCAGCAGTTC
>JAUVEB010000214.1 GCA_030595055.1 Desulfuromonadaceae bacterium | reverse complement strand
GCAAAACCGGGACTGTCCCCACCGGCTCCTGAGCGAAGGCGAAGGGTGGGGGCTGTCCCAGGCTTTTGCGATGCGAACCACCACAGTTTCATAACCGTAAAGCCGGGACAGCCCCCGATGGTGCTGGGGACAGTCCCGGCTTTACTCCTACAAAAGACCTTAAACTGGCGCCATTCGATTCCATCCTCTATTTCAATCCATTCAAAAAGAATAAAGAATGGTTTGAAGTAAACATCGGAGGTTTTCGATTGACACGTTCGCGAATCACGGCCGATCCGAGCAGACGCTTGTGAAGGAAGCGACGGGCAGCGGAGCGATCCCAATCCCCGCTCACCTGATACCGCTGATAAAGCCCAAGTTCACTCCGATCATCCTGGAGTTGCGCTTCTGTCATCCCGTACTGGGCAGGGTCGTCGAGCATCCCGGAACTGCGGGGCAGATTCATGATTGAGATATTGAGAAAGGCGATTTTTTCTGCCTCTGCCTCAAGGAAATCAAGTGTCATCTCAGCATCAGCTTCCGTCTCGCCCGGTGTCCCGAGCATAATGTAAACGTAGGCGGCAATCCCGGCCTCGTGCAGGTTGCCGAGAATTTTCTTCGCTGAAGCAACGGTGATCCCCTTGCCGAGCCGATCAAGAACCTGTTGTGAACCACTCTCCAGTCCCAGTTGCAATATGCAGCAACCAGCTTGTGACAGCTGCTGAACAAAGTCGCCATTTTCCAGAATCGGTTCAAAACGCACAAACCCGAACCAACGCAGCCCCTGCAAATCATCTCTCCGGGCCGCCAAACCGCGCAGAATATTCACCGGGATGGCATTATCGGTGAGATGGAAATTGCGCACCTTGTGCTGTTTCGACAATGCGGACAACAACAAGGGAAAATCCTCCGGAGCAAAAGCCCGGTAGGGATGAACCGGGGCAACGGCCTCGGGACAGAAAAGGCAGTTCTGCCAATAACAGCCGCGTGATGAACTGACCGGCAGAACCGGTTCAGGAGAGAAGTACTCGCCCAGGCGGGCAAAATCGAAATCGGGACAAAAACCGATATTGCCGGCATCGGCAAGAAAATATTCACCTCCGGCCTGTTCTGTAGCCAAGCTGACCAGCGGTGCTTCGCCAGGTCCGAAAACCAGGTGGTCAAACGGAGGTAATTGTAAATCCAACTGCCGCAGGGGACGTTGCCAGGAGGTGATCAGACCACCACCGGCCACCAGGGTTGCCGCAGGAAACTGCCTCCGCAACAGCCCGGCGAGCTCAAAAGCAGGCAGCGCCTGATGTAGATAGTTGATCGACAGAGCGATCAGCTTTGCTGGCGATTGTGCAAGTTGGGGCAGCAGCTGCTCTTGAAAATAACGCCGGAATAAGGTTCGGGCTGTGCCATTGGCAAATTTCTCCAGATCGTCAGGAGCAAACACCGAATATTGCTGATTCCGGTAATTGCCGAGCGTCAGCCGTTCCGCCTTATCGTCCCGACACCAGAGCGTCAGCAGGCGGTTCAAATGGCGAACAGCCGTGCTGTAGCGGGCGAAAGACGTTCCTGCCGCGGGAGAACGGAGCAGCTCAAGGGAGGCCTGCCGATGCCGCAAAGCTCGGTGAATACTGGTTGTTGGATTCGGACCTGACAGCGCAGTGAGTTGCTCAGCACTCAGAAGATAAAGAAAGGCATCAAGGTTGGCATCAACAACGGTAACGGGATGCCCCTGTTTTTGCAATGCGGCAGTTAACACGGCCAGCGACAAGGGCGGCTCGGTCGCTTTAACAACGGGAGGCTGGATGAGTAAAATATCTGACATAACGGTCTCTCGGCGCAAGGAGGCTGTCGGACCATTCGGGCCGAAGAGAATAATTAATTATCGCTGACCCTTATGACACAAACAGTAAATTTTGTTGTCTGCTGTTTCGACTGAATGAAAATACCGACGGCTGATCGTTAACGATTTCCCCCCTCGCACCATAACTGTGCGACAAAAGAGGTTCCAACCCACGCCCGTGAAGGGGGTAGTAATGATTTAAACGCCTGCACAACCTCGTCCAACGTCCCGTAGGGACGATCCTTGTGATCGCCCTGTTTTGTAACAACCATCATGTTGAAATGGGCGAATACAAGATTCGCCCCTACGATAATCATTATTGCAGACGATCATGTGACGATGAGAGAGTCCGATGAGAAGCACATGAGAGCTCTTCGTGCTACTGGCGTGCCGTACGCAGGTTGGCGATCCGGACTTCATAATTGGAGCGGAAGGGATTGATATCCAGCCCACCCCTTCGGGTGTAGCGAGCATAAACCGTCAACTGCTGCGGCCGGCAATAGCGCATCAGGTCAACAAAAATCCGCTCGACACATTGTTCATGGAACTCGCTATGCTGCCGGAAAGAGATCAGGTAACGCAGCAGCGCTTCGCGATCGATTTTGCCGCCACGGTAGCGGATCAGCACACTCCCCCAGTCGGGCTGATTGGTCACCAGGCAATTGCTCTTCAACAGATGGCTATGTAGAGTCTCCTCGACCTGCCGGTCCGGGTCGGCAGAATTTTCCAGCAGGGCAGGATCAAGAGAGTATTTATCCACCTCAATATCGAGATCATCGATACACTCCCCCGGCAAGGACTGGATCTGTTCAGCGGCAAACTGATCACTATCAAACAGACGCACCCGGACCGCGGCACCGGCAGCGGCTGACAAATCGGCAATCAGCCGCTGCTCAACGTCGGCAAAATCAGTGAATCGGGTCTGATTGAAAGAGTTCAGATAAAGTTTGCACGATTTCGATTCGATCAGGTTGGGTGATACGCAAGGGACATGAAACTCCCCCATGGCGACAATCGGTTTGCCCTTCAGGTTGAGCCATGAAAGTTCAAAAGCATTCCAGATATCATAGCCCTGAAACGGCAACTCCCCGGTTACGCCGATGACATCCCGCTTGATCTGCCGCGGGAAAGGACAAAGCAATTGCGGATCGTAATCACAGACGTACTCAGTCGTTTTGCCCAATAGCAGGGAAGCTTCATAAGCGGTCATGGTTTGCCTGAAAAATAGGGGTCTTTATCAGCAATATCGATGGAAAAACATACCACTTGACAATAAATACTGATATGCTTTTCAGCTTATTCCGGTCCGTCCATTAAGGCCCGACCGAAGAGCCGGGAGTGTGTCGGACTATCCATGAGCACAGGCTCCCAGCATAAGACAGTATTTTAACAGCCGTCAACATGGAGAAACATATGAAAGTCGGATTAGTCGGTTGGCGCGGCATGGTTGGTTCCGTGCTGATGCAACGCATGGTTGAAGAGAATGACCTTGCCGGGGTCGAGGCGGTTTTTTTCTCCACCTCGCAGGCGGGCCGGGCTGCCCCGGACTTCGGTCAGGGCTCGGGCACCCTGGAGGATGCCGCGGATCTTGGCAAACTCGCCGAGCAGGACGTCATCATCACCTGCCAGGGGGGGGATTACACCAAGGAGATCCACCCACAACTACGGGCCGGCGGCT
>JAUVEB010000099.1 GCA_030595055.1 Desulfuromonadaceae bacterium | reverse complement strand
AAAAGTCTTTTCTGAGAGAGTTTATTGGCTTTGATTCACATTATAGCTGGCTAAAAATTAATGTCAACTAAAGATAAGGAAATTTTTAAAAATAAATGTAACTAATCAGGAATGGCGCTAGGTTAAGGGCTTTTGTACGCTGGGAGTAAAGCCGGGACTGTCCCCAGCACCATCGGGGACTGTCCCGGCTTTACGGTTATGAAACTGTGGTGGTTCGCATCGCAAAAGCCTGGGACAGCCCCCACCCTTCGCCTTCGCTCAGGAGCCGGTGGGGACAGTCCCGGTTTTGCTGGAGCGTGCTACGAACCTTTAAACTCGCGCCATTCGGGCTTGTCTGATGTTGTCGAAACAGTATGGCAAGGTTTACGATGCGGTCAGGGACGAGACCGGAAGACCACCATTCTGGTCGGTCCGGCGGCTGCGATGGCTGTAGACTGTGTTTCCTGAGTGGAACATTACCTATGGTGTTGCCGGGGATCAGTGCGGAAGAGATTGGCGCGACCCAAGGTCTTAGCATGGCGGTCTGTGCCGGTCGGGTGAACGCGCTGATGAAAGAGATCTCCCGCAGGAATAGTTGATACTTAACGGGTAGAGTGGCTGAAAGCAGGAATAGAAGATGCGGGATCATTTGGTACGTGCTGTCAGTAAGGACGGCTTGCTGCGTGGGATGGTTGCAGTGACCACCGGGCTGGTCAGGGATATTTGTGAGAAACAACAGACAGATTTAACCGCGACAGTGGCACTTGGGCGGCTGCTGACCGGTGGGGCCTTGCTGGGTTGTCTGCTGAAGGGAAGGCAGCGTCTGGCCCTGGTGATCGAAGGAAACGGACCGCTGGGACGGCTTGGCGTTGAAACCGATGCACGAGGTCGAGTTCGTGGCACCATCCGTACCCCGGTCGCCGGATTGCCGCCGAAAGATGGGCGATACGATGTTGCCGGGGCCGTCGGCAAGGCCGGTTTTCTGCATGTCTGGAAAGACCTGGGTTTGAAAGAGCCCTACCGGAGCATGGTGCAGTTGCAGAGCAGTGAAATTGCCGAAGACCTGGCTTGGTATCTGACGAACTCGGAGCAGCTGCCGTCGAGCGTCTCCCTGGGTGTTGAACTCGATGCGACGGGGCGGGTTGCTGCTGCGGGAGGGATATTGATCCAGGCGCTGCCGCCGGGGGACGAACAGCAGGTAGGGCATATTATTGAGCAATTACAGCAAATGTCGCCCGTCACCAGCCTGCTGCGCCAAGGGTCGGCTCCGACAGAAATTCTGCGGAAAATTTTTGCCGGTGTTGAGTCTCAGGGGCTCACAAAAATCCCCTTGCAATTTTATTGTCCTTGCAGCTTTGAGCAGATTGCCGGGGTGCTGCGGAGTCTCGGTAAGGATGAATTGCGACGACTGGCAGAAGAACGGGAAGAGGTGGCGGTGACCTGCGAATATTGTCGCAAGCGTTACCTGTTGACTTCTGAGCAGGTTCTTGCGCTGTTGAAATAGTTCTCTTTCCCCACTGCCGGTGCGGACGATTCTATTATTTATATTTAATGCAGCAGCGGCAGGGTCGACCGAAATTCAATGCTTGTGAGACTGCTGCAATCCCGGAATTGAATCCTTGACCGGCGGCCCGACTAAATACAACCTTCCGAGTCGGAAAAGCAAAAAACCTTGAGGTATTCAATTATTACAAATCCAAACAATGTTTGATTCATGGGCCTTGCTCCGGGGGGGGGGTGAAATGTCGAGAAAGTTGCTCGGGAGTGAAAATGGTAACATTCAAAAACTACAGTAATTCCGATAGAAAAGCGAACTGGCTAAGTCAAGTTAATTGGATACAGTATACTGTATTTTTTGCTTGACATGCCATGGGTGTTTATCCTAATTTGCGACTCGCTGTGGGGCAGGTATTGCTGTTTTGTCTACGCAGGTGTTGCTGTTTTGCTCACATCTAATATAACGGTCCAAAATTTCTTCAATGGAAGGAGCTGGTTTTATGCTGGATAGTTATTTGCCGATTCTCGTTGTCGTCGGCTTCGCCTTGGCTTTTGCACTCGGGTCGGTCATATTCTCCCGCTTGATCGGGATGAAAAAGCCCAGTGATGTCAAGCTGGCTCCGTATGAATGTGGAATGCCGCTGATCGGTATGGCGGAGGATCGTTTCTCCATCAAGTTCTACGTGATTGCGATGCTGTTCATTCTTTTCGATATTGAAGTCGTATTTCTTTATCCTTGGGCGGTTATGTTCAAGCGCTTGGGGATTTTTGGTTTCATCGAGATGGGTGTTTTTATTAGTATCCTGATCGTCGGTTTTGTCTACGTATGGAAAAAAGGAGCTCTGGAATGGGAATAGAGCAACCAAAGACTCTTGGTAGCGGATTTGTTGTCACCAGCCTGGATAAGTTAGTCAACTGGTCGCGTGCCAGTTCCATGTGGCCGTTGACTTTCGGTCTGGCGTGTTGTGCGATTGAGATGATGGCGACCGGCGCTGCACGCTTTGACCTTGACCGGATGGGAATTCTGTTCCGTGCTTCGCCGCGCCAGTCTGATGTTCTTATCATTGCCGGGACGGTCACTAAGAAGATGGCGCCGGTTATTAAGGTTCTTTATGAGCAGATGCCGGAACCCAAGTATGTTATTGCGATGGGTGCTTGTGCTTGTTCGGGCGGTATTTTTGATACCTATAGTGTTGTTCAGGGGGTCGATGAGGTGCTACCGGTTGATGTCTATATTCCCGGCTGCCCGCCGCGTCCGGAAGGTCTTCTTTACGGCTTGATGAAGCTGCAGGATAAGATCCGGGCAGAGCGTAATACTTTTGGTGCCGTTATCGGCATCGGTGAAGTGATTCATCACCCGGCCTGATGGCCGCCAGCGATTAGGACAGGACAAATCAATGAGCGATCAAGCAATTGTTGAAAAGCTGAAAGCAAAGTTTTCCTCGGCCGTTCTGGATGTCGTCGAGCACCGTGGTGAAACCACAGTAACCGTTGAAAAAGAGCGGATTGTCGAGGTCTGCACCTTCATGCGTGATGATTGTGGTTACAATTTTCTCTGCGATCTGTGCGGTGTCGATTATCTCGGCAAGCTGACTCCCCGGTTCATGGTGGTTTACAATCTGTACAACATCACTACCAAGCAGCGCATCCGGATCAAGATTCCGGTGGCTGAGGAAGATGCCAATGTTGATACTGTCAGCACTGTCTGGGGGACCGCCAATTGGCATGAGCGTGAGTGCTGGGATCTGATGGGGATCAGTTTTAACGGTCATCCCGATCTGCGGCGCATACTGATGCCGGCCGATTGGGAAGGACACCCACTGCGCAAAGATTACCCTCTGCAGGGGCCGGACCGTGAACCTTATCAGGGCCGTCTTTCCTGATTGGTGCGATAAACTATTCCTTAACTGGACGAGGCATACCAAATGGCATTTAACACCGAAACAATGGTCATCAACATGGGGCCACAACACCCGTCAACTCACGGTGTGTTGCAATTGATCCTGGAGCTTGATGGCGAGATTGTGCAGAAAGCGACCCCGCATATCGGTTTCCTGCATCGCGGGACAGAGAAGCTTAGCGAGTATCGGACCTATCATCAGATTATTCCCTTAACGGACCGACTCGATTATCTGGCACCGATGAGCAATAATCTCGGTTATGTCCTGGCGGTTGAGAAGTTGCTCGGGATCACTGATAAAATTCCGGAAAGAGCCAAGGTTATACGCGTTCTAATGAACGAATTGACTCGTTTGAAGAGTCACTTGGTCTGGATGGCTTGTCACGCACTCGATATCGGTGCGATGACCGTTTTTCTTTACTGCTTCCGTGAGCGTGAAGATATTACTGACATCTATGAGAAGGTGTCCGGCGCCCGGATGACTTCCAATTACTTCCGTGTCGGTGGTCTCTCGGCTGATCTGCCGGAGGGTCTTGAGCAGGATATCAGAGCATTTGCCGAGTCGATGCCGGGCCACATAGAGACCTATGAAGGTCTGTTGACCGGTAACAGAATCTGGCAGAAGCGGACCATCGGCGTAGGCCATATCAGTGCTGAAGCCGCGATCGATATCGGCATTACCGGTCCTGCTTTGCGTGCTTCCGGTGTTGATTGGGATTTGCGTCGTGATAATCCCTACAGCGGTTATGAAGATTATGACTTTGAGGTGCCGGTATTTGAAGAAGGCGACACCTTCGCCCGCTATAAGGCCCGTCTGGATGAAATGCGTCAGGCAAGTCTGATCATACTGCAGGCGCTGGACAAGTTGAAACCCGGCCCGATCCTTGCCGATTGCCCGAAAGTGGTCTTGCCTCCGAAACAGGATGTAGTGGAGTCCATTGAGGGCTTGATCCATCACTTCAAGATTATCTCTGAAGGTTTTTCGCCTGAACCGGGCGAGGTATATCAGGGTGTCGAGGCGCCGAAGGGTGAACTTGGTTTCTATCTGGTCTCTGATGGTTCTCCGAAACCGTTGCGGATGAAGGTCCGTCCGCCCTCCTTCGTCAATTTGCAGGGTCTACCGCAAATGGTTGAAGGAAAGTTGCTGGCAGACGTTGTTGCCGTTATCGGTACTCTCGATATCGTTCTCGGTGAGATCGACCGTTAATCATCAAGGTGTGTAAGAGGAAATTATGACTGAAAGCGCTGAGCAGGTTCAAGAAGAGGTCGATGAGCAGGAAATCGATCTGGCAGCAGCAAACAAGGTCATTGACAAGTACCTGGATATGACCGGGAACTTGATGCCGGTATTGCAGGGAATTCAAGAAGAGTATGGTTATATTCCTGAAGCGACTGTGCATTTGGCTGCTGAACGTCTGAATGTCTACACCAGCCAGATATACGGTGTGTTGACTTTTTATGCGCAGTTTCACATGAAACCGCGTGGTAAGTATATTATCCGCGTTTGTATGGGAACAGCCTGTCACGTTAAGGGTGCCGGTCGCCTCGGTGAAACATTAGAGGGCCGTTTGGGAATTACGCATGCCGAGACGACGGAAGATTTGAAGTTCACGGCCGAATATGTCGCATGTATCGGTGCTTGCGGCATGGCTCCGGTCATTATGGTGAATGATGCGACCTATGGCAGCTTAAATGTCAAAAAGATGGACGAGGTCATCAAAAAATATCAGGCAATGGACTGATTCTGTTATACACCGTACTGGGTATCGAGGATTGATTTATGTCCGAAACTGCTGAAAATTTAAAGATTCTTATCTGTACAGGAACCGGTGGCTTTGCCTCCGGAGCTGCTGATGTTGTTGCCGCATTTGAAGAAGAGTTCAAAAAAAAGGGCGTTGCAGCTAAAATCGGTAGTGGCTGTGAAGTTAACAGCACCGGTTGTCGTGGCCTTTGTGCCAATGATGTGCTGGTAGATGTCTGTCTTCCCGGCAAGGATCCGGTCACTTATGACTTTGTGACCGCTGAGCTTGTCCCGCAAATTGTTGATGAACATATTTTAGGTGAAGGCCCTATCGCAAAGAAGGTCGCCGGTCCCTACTATAATAAGTTCCTTGAGAAGCAGCAGCGGGTTATCTTTTCCCGTTGTGGAGTCATCGATGCTGAGGATATGGATGAGTTCATCGCCAACAGGGGTTTTGAGGGGATCAAAAAAGCGGTCACCATGACTCGCGATGAGGTCGTCGAAGAGGTCAAGAAATCCGGGCTGCGCGGTCGTGGCGGCGGTGGTTTCCCGACCGGTCTGAAATGGTCTTTTGCCAAAGGATCCCCCGGTGATCATAAATACTTGATCTGTAATGCAGATGAGGGTGATCCAGGTGCGTTTATGGATCGATCGGTTCTTGAAGGTGATCCCTATGGGTTGATTGAGGGGATGATGATTGCGGCTTATGCAATTGGCTGTAAATTCGCCTATGTGTATGTCCGTGCTGAGTATCCGTTGGCCATCAAGCGTCTGCAGTTGGCGATTGATAAATGTTATGAAAAAGGCTACCTCGGTAAAGATTGCATGGGGTTCGGCTTCCCGTTGGATATGCGCATCAAAGCCGGTGCCGGTGCCTTTGTTTGTGGTGAAGAAACCGCACTGATGGCCTCCATAGAAGGACATCGCGGCATGTCTCGTCCGCGTCCACCGTTCCCGGCGGTTAAAGGTCTTTGGGGCTATCCGACCAACATCAATAACGTTGAAACTTACGCAAACGTTTCGTATATCTTTTATAACGGTGCTGATTGGTATTCTTCCATCGGTACCGAGGGCACCAAGGGCACCAAAATTTTTGCTCTGACCGGCAAGGTAAAGCACACCGGTTTGGTAGAAGTTCCTGCCGGGACCACCATGAAGGAAGTAATTTACGACGTCTGTGGTGGCATCGAAAATAACCGTAAGTTTAAAGCGGTTCAGGCCGGTGGGCCTTCCGGTGGTTGTTTGCCGGCAGATGGTTTGGGTGCCGTGGTCGATTATGATTCGTTGATTAAGGCTGGTGCAATGATGGGTTCAGGTGGTCTGGTTGTTATGGACGAAACCACCTGTATGGTTGATATCGCCCGCTTCTTTCTCAATTTCACCAGGGTCGAGTCTTGCGGCAAGTGTATCCCCTGCCGTATCGGACTGAAAATCATGCTTGAGATCCTCGAGCGGATTACCGAGGGTAAGGGTCAGGAAGGTGATATCGAACTGCTCGAAGATATGGCCTACGACATCAAAAAGAGTTCGCTCTGCGGTCTTGGTCAGACAGCGCCCAATCCGGTTCTTTCGACGATTCGTTATTTCCGTGACGAGTATGAGGCACATATAAAAGAGGGTGAGTGTCCATCACACTCCTGTAAGTCGTTGCTGCATTTCCGGGTTATTGAGGATAAATGCAAAAAATGTGGATTGTGCCCGCAGGTTTGTCCGGTTGATGCGATTGAGTGGGAAAAGGGTCAGGTAGCAAAGATCAATCTGGATATATGTACCAAGTGTACTTCCTGTTATGATGCTTGTCGTTTCATGGCAATCGAATAGTCTCACTCACTGTCTTTGAGTTCTGATACGAGGTTAAGATGGTTAATCTTACGATTGACGGAAAACAGATAACAGTCAGCAAGACAGCCACTATTTATGAGGCTGCCAAGGAAGCTGGCATCTATATTCCGGTGCTTTGTTACGCGAAGAAGCTGCTTCCCTATGGTGCCTGTCGCGTCTGTCTGGTTGAAGTTGAACAGATGAAGGGTCGCCTGATTCCTTCCTGCACCACCCCGGTGACCGAGGGGATGGTTGTCACGACCATGTCGGATGAAATCTACAAGGTTCGAAAAACTGTTCTTGAGTTTTTGTTGGTGAATCATGTGGTGGAATGTCCTATCTGTGACAAGGCCGGTGAATGTGACCTGCAGGACCTAGCTTATGAGTATGAAGTTGTCACCAACCGTTTTAAAGGTGAAAAGTTCGACCTGCCGACCGATGAGGTCAATCCGCTGATCGAGCGCAACATGAACCGCTGTGTTCTCTGCGGTAAGTGTGTACGGGTTTGTGATGAGATTGTCGGCTACGGTTCATATTCTTTTATCAACCGCGGTTTCGAAACCAAGATTGCTACTGCGTTTGATCGTGGTTTGGACTGTGAATTCTGTGGTCAGTGCATCTCTATGTGTCCCGTTGGTGCCCTTCTGCCGCGGCCCTTTAAGTTCAAGGCGCGGCCTTGGCAGCTTAAAGAGGTTGATACTGTCTGTGGTTACTGTGGTAACGGTTGTACCATTACCCTCGGTACCAAGGATAATGAGGTGCAAACGATCCGCTTTAATGACAAGACGGGGGTTAACGACGGTAATCTCTGTATCCGTGGTCGCTTCGGTTCCTCTTATGTCAACAGTGATCAGAAGCTGACCAAGCCGCTGGTGCGCAAGGATGGTCAACTGGTTGAAGCCAGTTGGGAAGAGGCAATCCAGGCGGTTGCTGATGGATTCAAGGCTGCCGGTGAGAAGGTAGGTATTGTTTCCGGTGCGCGTCTGACCAACGAAGAACTGTTCCTGGTCAAGAATCTGAGCAAGGCGCTGGGTACGGAAAATCTCGATCATTCAGGTGGTGAATGCTACAAGGGTATTACTGAGGGACTGAAGGCAACTCTCGGTATTCAGGCTTCTACCGCCACCTTCCCGCAGGTCGAAAATTGTGATGCGATCCTGTCTATCCGTTCAGACTTCTATGAGACTCATCCGGTATTCGGTATGGTTGTTAATCAGGCGATTCGTCGT
>JAUVEB010000042.1 GCA_030595055.1 Desulfuromonadaceae bacterium | reverse complement strand
TTACTCAACAACTTCGCTAACCACGCCGGCGCCGACGGTACGGCCACCTTCGCGGATTGCAAAACGCAGTTCTTTGTCCATGGCGATCGGGGTGATCAGATCTACCGTCATGGCGATGTTGTCGCCGGGCATGACCATCTCGATCCCTTCAGGAAGAGTGACAATCCCGGTCACGTCAGTGGTCCGGAAGTAGAACTGGGGACGATAACCCTTGAAAAACGGGGTGTGACGTCCGCCTTCTTCTTTGGTCAAAATGTAAGCTTCAGCCTTGAACTTGGTGTGCGGGGTGATGCTGCCGGGCTTGGCCAGGACCTGACCGCGCTCGATATCTTCACGCTTGACACCGCGCAGCAGGATGCCGCAGTTGTCGCCGGCTTGTCCCTGATCGAGCAGCTTGCGGAACATTTCAACTCCGGTCACGACGGTCTTGTGGGTTTCCTTCATACCGACGATCTCGACTTCTTCCTGAACCTTGATAATGCCGCGCTCGACACGACCGGTGGCGACGGTACCGCGACCGGAGATGGAGAAGACATCTTCAACGGGCATCAGGAAGGGCTTGTCAATGGCACGCTCCGGCTCCGGAATGTACTCGTCGACGGCGGCCATCAGTTCCAGGACCTTGTCCTTGCCGATTTCGTCGTCACGACCTTCGAGGGCGGCCAGGGCCGAACCGGCAATGATCGGAATGTCGTCACCGGGGAAGTCGTAAGAGGAGAGCAGCTCACGGAGTTCCATGTCGACCAGCTCAAGCAGCTCTTCATCATCAACCATGTCGGCTTTATTCAGGAAGACAACCATGGCCGGCACGCCGACCTGACGGGCGAGCAGGATGTGCTCACGGGTCTGCGGCATCGGACCGTCGGCGGCGGATACGACCAGGATGGCGCCGTCCATCTGCGCGGCACCGGTGATCATGTTCTTGACGTAATCAGCATGACCCGGGCAGTCAACGTGTGCATAGTGTCGATTTTCGGTCTCATACTCGACATGGGCGGTGGCGATGGTGATCCCACGCTCACGCTCTTCCGGAGCGTTGTCGATCTGATCGAATGCCTTGACTTCACCGCTGCCCATGGCTTCGGCCAGTACTTTGGTGATCGCTGCGGTCAGAGTGGTCTTGCCGTGGTCAACGTGACCGATGGTCCCGATATTGACGTGCGGCTTTGTCCTCTCATATTTCTGCTTGGACATAGTGGTCCTCCTCTCCTCGGCCTGTTAACCGTTGACCTTGGCGATAATTTCGTCGCCGATTGCTTTCGGCGCCTGTTCGTAATGATCAAAAACCATAGTGTATGTGGCCCGTCCCTGAGTCGCACTGCGCAGGTCAGTCGCGTAACCAAACATACTGGACAGCGGCACATGAGCGTTGACAACCTGTGCTCCACCGCGAGCTTCCATACCCATGACCCGACCTCGACGGCTATTCAGATCACCGATAACATCGCCCATATACTCATCAGGCATCACAACCTCAACCGACATAATCGGTTCCAAAAGAGCGGGAGCAGCCTTCCTGGCTCCCTCTTTGAAACCCATGGAACCGGCAATTTTAAAAGCCATCTCCGAAGAGTCAACATCATGATAGGAACCGTCAAAACAGGTTACCTTGATGTCAACAATCGGGAACCCCGCCAACACACCATTCTCTGCAGCCTCCGCAGCACCCTTGCCGACCGCGGGGATATATTCACGAGGAATCACACCACCCTTGATTGCGTCGACAAAGACAAAACCATCGCCGGGCTCACCGGGCTCCAACCTGAGCCAGCAATCGCCATACTGACCACGACCACCCGACTGACGGACAAACTTACCCTGAACCTCAACAGCCTTAGTGATTGACTCACGGTAAGCAACCTGCGGCGCACCGACATTACACTCGACGCCGAACTCACGCTTCATCCGATCAACAATAACGTCCAAGTGGAGCTCACCCATTCCGGAAAGAATGGTCTGACCGGTTTCTTCATCAGTACGAACGCCCAGAGAAGGATCTTCCGAGAGCAGCTTACCGAGCGCGACCCCCATCTTCTCCTGATCGGCCTTGGTTTTCGGTTCTACAGAAAGGTGTATAACCGGTTCCGGAAACTCCATCGATTCAAGAATGACCGGATTTTTTATATCACAGAGCGTATCACCGGTCGTAGTATGCTTCAGACCGACTGCCGCGGCAATATCTCCAGCGTAAACCTGCTTAATCTCTTCACGCTTATTTGCGTGCATCTTCAACAGGCGACCGAAACGCTCCTTCTTGCCCTTGGTCGAATTGCTGACCGTAGTACCGGACTCGGCGATCCCTGAATAAATACGGAAGAAGGTCAGCTGACCGACAAAGGGATCGGTCATAATCTTAAACGCGAGAGAAGAAAAAGGGGCACTATCATCCGCCGGACGCTCAAGCTCTTCACCTGAATCAGGATGAATCCCCTTGATTGCAGGCACGTCCAGCGGCGACGGCATATAATCAACAACCGCATCCAACAGAGTCTGCACACCCTTATTCTTAAAGGCGCTACCGCAGAGAACCGGACAGAAATCGATATTTCGTGTTCCCCTGTGGATTGCCCCCTTAATTTCAGCCTCAGTCAGCTCTTCACCGCCAAGATACTTCTCCATCAACTCATCATCGTAAGATGACAGTTCCTCAAGCAAAGCTTCGCGGGCAAGCTCGACATCGTCAACCATATCGGCCGGAATATCGGCAACATCATATTTGGCGCCCATCGACTCGTCATCCCAGACAATCGCCTGCATGCTGACCAGATCGACCAAACCACGGAAATGCTCCTCGGCACCGATCGGCAATTGGATCGGCAGCGGATTAGCTCCAAGGCGCTCACGGATCATATCTACGCCACGCTGAAAATCGGCACCGGTCCGATCCATCTTATTGATAAAGGCAATACGCGGCACACCATACTTATCCGCTTGACGCCATACCGTCTCAGACTGCGGCTCAACGCCACCTACAGAACAGAAGACCGCAACCGCGCCATCCAGCACCTTCAGCGAACGCTCAACTTCGATAGTGAAGTCAACGTGGCCGGGGGTATCGATGATGTTGACACGATGATCCCGCCAAAAACAGGTCGTTGCAGCCGAGGTAATGGTAATACCGCGCTCCTGCTCCTGCGCCATCCAGTCCATGGTGGCGGCGCCATCATGGACTTCACCGATCTTATGAGAAACACCCGTATAGTAGAGTATACGCTCTGTCGTCGTTGTCTTACCAGCATCAATGTGGGCCATGATACCGATATTACGGGTTTTAGCTAATGCTACTTTGCGTGCCACAAATTTACTCCTGAAAATACCGCCGGAATTACCAGCGATAATGAGCAAAAGCCTTGTTGGCCTCTGCCATACGGTGGGTATCTTCACGCTTTTTCACAGCAGCACCGCGGTTACTGGATGCATCGAGAAATTCGCCGGCCAAACGCTCACGCATGGTTTTCTCGCCACGAGCCTTCGCATAAATCGCCAACCAGCGCATTGCCAAGGCAGTCCGTCGAGAAGGAGTGACCTCCACCGGGACCTGATAGGTCGAACCACCGACACGTCGTGACTTAACCTCCAGAATCGGTCGGACATTATCCATGGCCGCCTTGAAAACCTCCAGAGGATCATTGCCGGTCCGCTCGGCAACCAGGTCGAAAGCACCATAAACAATCTGCTCAGCGGTACTCTTCTTGCCATCGACCATGACATTATTAACAAACTTCGCAACCAACTGATCGCCGAACTTGGGATCAGACAGAATAACCCGCTTAGGGACTTCTCTTCTTCTAGGCATGACGTCCTCTTCTTCTTACTTCGGGCGCTTGGCGCCGTATTTGGAGCGGCCCTGCTTACGGTCCTTAACACCGGCAAGGTCAAGGGTACCGCGAACGATATGATAACGCACACCCGGTAAATCCTTAACCCGGCCACCACGAATCAGAACCACGGAGTGCTCCTGCAGGTTATGGCCGACACCTGGGATATAGGACGTTACAACGATCCCGTTCGTCAAACGAACCCGGGCGACTTTCCGCAGTGCCGAGTTCGGCTTTTTCGGAGTCGTGGTATAAACACGCGTACATACACCTCGCCTCTGCGGGCAACTTTTCAGCGCCGGAGCAGTCGACTTGGTAACTTTCTTTTGCCGCCCCTTGCGAATCAGTTGGTTTATTGTTGGCATCTAAAATCTCCCGAAAATTTACAATATTCAGCTTGTCCCTAAGTCAGTCTTTCTCAGGGGAAAAACCCGCTGACATTATCAATCGACACCGGCTTTGTCAAGCTCTTTTTTCCAGTTTAAAAATTACCGGCTACCCGGCGCAAAGGCCCCTGTTTAGGGCCTTTGCCACCTCAATCTTCCACCCCGGAAGCTTCTGTTTCCGACTCATCGATCTCTATCGGCTCTTCGAGCTTCACTTCCGGTTCCGGCATCAACAGCTCAGCCGCCCGGTACTTGGCAACCCCCGTTCCTGCAGGAATCAACCGGCCCATAATAACGTTTTCTTTCAAACCACGCAGATAGTCAACCTTACCCTGAATTGACGCCTGAGTGAGAACCTTGGTGGTCTCCTGGAAAGAGGCCGCAGAGATGAAAGATTCAGTAGACAGCGACGCCTTGGTAATCCCAAGCATGATTGGCTCACCGACCGCAGGTTGTCCACCTTTGGCAATGACCCGCTCGTTCTCATTTTCGAAAATCCACCGCTCGATCTGATCATCAACCAGAAAACCGGTATCACCAACTTCCTTGATCTGAACCCGGCGTAACATCTGCCGGACGATGGTCTCGATATGCTTATCGTTAATCTTGACACCCTGCAGGCGATAAACTTCCTGAACCTCGTCAACCAGGTATTTGGACAGCTCCTTGCTGCCGAGGACGCGCAAAATATCGTGCGGGTTGCTGGAACCATCGACCAGTTCCTCACCGGCCCGCAGATAATCACCCTCATGCACTGATATATGCTTGCCTTTCGGAATCAGGAACTCCATCGGCTCACCGAGTTCCGGCGTGACGATAATCTTGCGCTTACCTTTGGAATCCTTACCGAAGGAGACCACCCCGTCAATTTCCGAGATAACTGCGACCTCTTTCGGCTTACGCGCCTCAAACAGTTCAGCGACTCGCGGCAAGCCGCCGGTGATATCCTTGGTCTTGGTGGTTTCCCGCGGGATCTTGGCAAGGATGGTCCCGGCATAAATCGCCGTTCCGTCCTCAACAGAGATGTTGGCACCGATCGGCAACATGTAACGGGCCGGGGCACCATTTGCCAACTTGACCGTTTTACCATCCTCCCCTTTCAGGGTAATCCGCGGACGCTTGTCCGTCTGCTTAGCCTCGGTAACAACCTTACGGGACATGCCGGTGACTTCATCGACCTGCTCCTCCATGGTGGAGCCTTCAGCGATGTCACCATAGTGGATCATGCCACCGACTTCGGTGATAATCGGCACGGTGTAGGGGTCCCACTCGGCCAGAACGTCACCGCTTTTGACTTCGCCACCTTCCTGGCGAGTCAGACGGGCACCGTAAACAACCGCATAACGTTCTTTCTCACGTCCGGTACTGTCAACAACAGCCACCTCACCTTTACGGTTCATGACAATCGGGAAGCCGTTACTATCGTTAACGGTGTTCAGATCGATAAACTTCAAGGAGCCGTCAAAACGCGCTTCAAGAGCTGTTTGTTCTGCCCGCCGCGAAGCAGTACCACCGATGTGGAAGGTCCGCATGGTGAGCTGGGTACCCGGTTCACCAATCGACTGGGCCGCAATAACCCCAACCGCTTCACCCAGATTGACCAAGTGCCCACGAGCCAGATCACGACCGTAACAAAGCGCGCAAATACCACGCTTACTCTTGCATGTCAAAACCGAACGGATCTTGACTTTTTCGATCCCTGCTTCTTCGACCTTGATCATCAGATCTTCATCGATCATCCGATTGGACTCCACTAACAGTTCGTCAGTCACCGGATCAACGATATCGTCCAGCGCAACCCGGCCAAGAATCCGGTCGCCGAGGCGTTCGATAACTTCCCCCCCCTCGGTCAGCGTGGAGACCTCGATACCATCAAGGGTGTCGCAGTCCTGCTCAGTGATGATCGCGTCCTGGGCAACATCCACCAGACGTCGAGTCAGGTATCCGGAATTGGCCGTCTTCAGCGCAGTATCGGCAAGACCCTTACGAGCACCATGGGTTGAGATGAAATACTGCAGGACAGTCAATCCCTCGCGAAAGTTCGCAGTGATCGGGGTTTCAATGATCGAGCCGTCCGGCTTGGCCATCAAGCCCCGCATCCCCGCCAACTGGCGAATCTGCTGAGCCGACCCTCGAGCCCCGGAGTCGGCCATCATGTGAATGGCGTTGAACGAGGAGACTTCAACCTCCTTGCCGTCCTCCGAGGTAATTTTATCGACAGCGATATTGCCAAGCATGGTTCCGGCAATATCCTCAGTACACTTGGCCCAAATATCAATGACCTTGTTGTAACGTTCACCGTCAGTGATCAGCCCCTCAGTGTACTGTTGCTGAATATCCTTGACTTCTTCCGCAGAGACCTTGATTCGGGCTTCTTTGGTCGACGGGATTTCCATATTGTCGAGACAGATGGAAACCCCCGCCAGAGTCGAGTAACGAAAGCCGGTCTCCTTGATCTTGTCTGCAAGGATAACCGTCTCCTTGTTGCCGGCCAGACGGAAGCTGACATCAATCAACTCAGCGACCTGCTTCTTGCCCATTACTTTATTGACATGTTTGAAGGGGATCATCTGCGGCACAACTTCACGCAACAAAATCCGGCCGACAGTCGTCTCAATCAGTTCCACGGGAGCATTCTGTTCCGGTGACATACGCACCTTGATGGCGGCCTGCAGATTGACTTCTTCAGCATCAAAGGCCATGCGAACCTCTGCCTCTGAAGAAAACACCTTGTCGCTGCCCGGCACGAATGGACGCACACGGGTCATATAATAAAGCCCGAGGACCATATCCTGAGACGGGACGATAATCGGCTGACCACTGGCCGGGGAGAGGATGTTGTTGGTCGACATCATCAGCACTCGCGCCTCGATCTGGCTTTCAATCGATAACGGCAAGTGCACCGCCATCTGGTCACCGTCAAAGTCAGCGTTAAAAGCAGTACAGACCAATGGATGCAACTGGATCGCTTTTCCCTCGATCAACACCGGCTCAAAGGCCTGGATACCGAGACGGTGCAGGGTTGGTGCCCGGTTGAGCATCACCGGGTGTTCCTTGATGACCTCTTCAAGAACGTCCCAGACCTCTGCCTTCTCTTTTTCCACCATTTTTTTGGCACTCTTGACGGTGGTCGAGAGACCCCTCTCTTCCAGCTTTTGGTAAATAAACGGCTTGAACAACTCAAGCGCCATCTTCTTCGGCAACCCGCATTGGTGCAATTTCAATTCCGGACCGACGACAATAACCGAGCGACCGGAGTAATCGACCCGCTTACCGAGCAGATTCTGGCGGAAACGACCACCTTTCCCCTTGAGCATATCGGAAAGCGATTTTAGCGGACGCTTACTCGGCCCGGTGATAGCCCGGCCACGGCGGCCGTTGTCAAACAGGGCATCGACCGCTTCCTGCAACATCCGCTTCTCGTTACGAATGATGACTTCCGGAGCACGCAGCTCCATCAGCCGCTTGAGGCGGTTATTACGGTTGATGACACGTCGATAGAGATCGTTAAGATCCGAGGTTGCAAAGCGACCACCGTCGAGAGGAACCAACGGACGAAGTTCCGGCGGCAACACCGGGAGAGTCTCAAGGATCATCCACTCAGGACGGTTACCACTCTGACGAAAGGAGTTGATAACCTTTAACTGTTTGGAAACCTTCTTCCGCTTGGCCTCGCTGGTCGCCTCCTTCATCTCGATCCGCAGCTGTTCACCAACTTCTTCAAGATCGATATCGGAGAGCAGTTCGCGAATTGCCTCGGCCCCCATCCCGGCCACAAACTGCCCGGCAAATTCATCCATCGCTTCGCTGTACTTGTCTTCCGGCAACAGCTGCCCCTTTTCCAGGGTCGTATCGCCGGCATCCAACACAACATATGCTTCAAAATAGAGGACCTTTTCCAGATCCTTGAGGGTCATGTCAAGCAGTGCACCGATACGAGACGGCAGAGACTTGAGGAACCAGATATGGGCCACCGGACAGGCCAGATCAATATGACCGAGCCGTTCACGACGAACCTTGCTGGGGATGACTTCAACACCACATTTTTCGCAGACAATGCCGCGATGCTTCATCCGCTTATACTTACCGCAGTTACATTCATAATCTTTGGTCGGGCCAAAGATCTTGGCGCAGAAAAGGCCGTCACGCTCCGGCTTAAAGGTCCGGTAGTTGATGGTTTCCGGCTTTTTTACTTCACCAAAAGAACGCTCGCGGATCTTCTCCGGCGAGGCCAGTGAAAGTTTGATCGCATTGAAACTCAATGGATCTTTCGGACGCTCAAAGAGACTGAAGATATCTTCCAAAACGCATCCTCCTTGTAGGATGAGTGTTCAGCTTTTAATTCTCGGCCGCATGGCCGCCAGTCAGGGGCTGATGACTCAGTCCCCTTCCTCCAGCAGATCGACATCGAGACAGAGGGCCTGCAGTTCTTTGATAAGAACGTTGAACGATTCCGGCAGACCTGCCTCCAGGGTGTGCTTACCCTTGACGATTGCTTCGTACATCCGGGTCCGGCCGGCCACATCGTCCGATTTGACCGTGAGGAATTCCTGCAATGCATGGGCCGCACCATAGGCTTCCATCGCCCAGACCTCCATCTCCCCGAGCCGCTGGCCGCCGAACTGCGCCTTACCACCGAGCGGCTGCTGGGTGACCAGGCTGTAGGGGCCGATCGAACGGGCATGAATCTTGTCATCAACCAAGTGGTGGAGTTTCAGCATATACATGATGCCGACGGTGACTTTTTCCATGAACGGAACACCGGTCTCACCATCGTAGAGGGTCATCTGGCCGCTGGTTGCGAAACCAGTCCGCTTCATCTCGGCTTTCATCTGTTCTTCGGAAACACCTTCGAAAACCGGAGAAGCCATCGGCACGCCGTGGGAAAGACGTTGCGCAAGCACTTTCAGATCGTCTTCCTCAAGGCCATCAATAAAGCTGTCGAGTTCTTTATCGTTATAAGCTTCCTTGATCTGCTTCTTGAGGGCTTTTTCACTATATTGCTCTTCTAAAACCCTGGCAATCTGATTGCCGAGTCCACGCGCCGCCAAACCCAGATGCGTCTCAAGAATCTGCCCGACGTTCATACGGGACGGAACACCCAACGGGTTGAGGACAATCTCAACCGGGGTTCCATCTTCCATATAGGGCATATCTTCCTGCGGCAAAATGCGCGAGAGGACACCTTTGTTGCCGTGACGACCAGCCATCTTGTCGCCAACCTGCAACTTACGCTTGATGGCGATGTAGACCTTGACCATCTTGATGACACCCGGCGGGAGGTCATCACCACGCTGGCATTTTTCAATCTTATCTTCAAAAACGGCCTGAACCAGTTGTTCACGTTCCGCCAACCGATTCAACAGATTGCTGACTTTTTCCTCAACCTCGGGATTACCGGAAACCGAAATTTCCCGCAGCCGGCTGAAAGGGACGTTGCCAAAGGTCTCTTCAGTGATCTTGCGCTTTTTCGGCAGCAGCGTGTTCCCCTCTTCATCCTCGATCGAGACTGCTGAGGTCAAGCCACTGAGCAAGGAGCGGATCTTATTGCGGGTCGAGTTGCGCAGGATGCGGATTTCATCATCCTGGTCCTTGAGCAGTTTTTCGATCTCGCGAGTTTCAATCTGCTCGGTCCGGGCGTCTTTATCAGAACCCTTGCGAGAGAAAACCCGGGCACCGATAACCACGCCTTCTTCGCCTGGCGGCACCCGCAGCGAGGTATCACGGACATCGCCGGCTTTTTCACCGAATATGGCCCGCAGTAGTTTCTCTTCAGGAGAAAGTTGCGTTTCCCCTTTCGGCGTAATCTTGCCGACCAGGATATCACCCGACTTGACGCTGGCCCCGATCCTGATAATCCCGGACTCATCAAGGTTACGCAAAGCATCCTCACCAAGGTTCGGGATATCATCGGTGATTTCTTCTTTCCCCAGCTTGGTGTCACGAGCGACACACTCAAACTCCTCAATGTGAATCGAGGTGTAGCGATCTTCCTGAACCAGTTTCTCGGAAATCAGAATCGAATCCTCGAAATTATAGCCGTGCCAGGGCATAAAAGCGACCAGCACGTTCTGTCCCAAGGCCAGCTCGCCCCACTGGGTTGACGGCCCATCGGCAATGACATCACCCCGAAGAATCCGGTCGCCAATCTTAACAATCGGCTTCTGGTTGATGCAGGTGTTCTGGTTGGAACGACTGAACTTCAGCAGGTTATAGATATCAACACCCGTTCCTGTCTCAGTCATATCCTTGTCGTCAATCTGGACGACAATCCGGCCGGCATCGACACTTTCAACCATACCATCATGGCGAGCAACCACCGAGCTCCCGGAGTCGTGAGCGACAATCCGCTCCATACCGGTCCCGACCAACGGGGCATCGGCACGCAACAGCGGAACCGCCTGGCGCTGCATGTTGGAGCCCATCAGCGCACGGTTGGCATCATCATTTTCCAAGAAAGGAATCAGGGCTGCGGCAACAGAAACGATCTGTTTCGGTGACACGTCCATCAGGTCAAGCTGGTCGGGCGGCACCAACAGAAATTCGCCGGTCTTCCGCACATTAACCAACTCATTGACAAAATTGCCATTTTCATCGATCGGGGCATTCGCCTGAGCGATGGCATGTCCTTCTTCCTGCAGCGCCGAGAAGTACTTGATCTCATCGGTCACCTGACCGTCTTTAACAATCCGGTAGGGGGTTTCAACAAAACCGTACTCATTGATCCGGGCATAGGTCGCCAGTGAGGCGATCAGGCCGATATTCGGCCCTTCAGGCGTTTCGATCGGACAAACCCGGCCATAATGTGTCGGGTGGACGTCACGAACCTCGAAACCGGCTCGCTCACGGGTCAAACCGCCAGGCCCGAGTGCCGAGAGGCGCCGCTTGTGGGTCACTTCCGACAGTGGGTTGGTCTGATCCATAAACTGTGAGAGTTGCGAAGAACCGAAGAACTCCTTCACCACAGCGGAGACCGGCTTGGAATTGACCAAGTCGTGCGGCATCAAACTATCGACATCCTGCAGACTCATGCGCTCTTTGATAGCACGCTCCATGCGCACCAAGCCAACCCGGTATTGGTTTTCCAGCAATTCACCGACCGCCCGTACCCGACGATTGCCGAGGTGGTCGATGTCATCAATGGTGCCCTTGCCGTTGCGCAGGTCGATCAAATAACGAACAACCTCAAGGATGTCTTCCTTGGTCAGGGTGGACAGTTCCAAGGGGTTATCGAGCCCCAGCTTATGGTTCAGTTTTAAACGGCCGACCGCCGAAATGTCGTAGCGATCAGCGTTATAGAATAAACTTTCAAACAGGTTGGTCGCAGTTTTAACTGTTGGTGGATCACCCGGACGCAAGCGGCGAAAGATTTCGATAATTGCATCTTCAGCGGTTTCAACCTTATCAATCTTGAGAGTATCGCTGAGATAGGACCCGACATAAAGATGATCAATAAAGAGAACAGAAAAACCATTGACCCCTTTTTCGCGCAGTTCCTCCAGTTTGGCTTCAGTGAACTCACCATTACACTCAAGAATAACCTCGCCGGTTGATTCATCAACGATGTCACTTGCACTGATCTTATCGAGCAAGCTTTCCGAGAGGACCGGAATCGATTCAACCCCCTCCTCTTTCATCTTACGGATAGCTGCACGGGTGAATTTGCGGTTTGCTTTGACCAGCACCTCGCCGTCTTTAGCAAGGACATCACAGCTGGCCCGTTGTCCACTGAGGAGATCGTAATTGATCACCTTGCGGTACTCCTGACCATCCCAGTTGATCTCCTCAAGGGCGTAGTAGTAGCTGAGCAGTTCCTCGGTGGTGTGACCGAGCGCCTTCAACAATACGGTCGCCGGGAGCTTGCGACGACGGTCGATACGGACCCAAAGAATATCTTTATGATCAAAATCAAAATCAAGCCAGGAGCCGCGATAAGGGATAATCCGTGCGTTGAAAAGCACCTTACCACTGGAATGACTTTTACCCTTGTCATGAGAGAAAAAGACCCCTGGCGAACGATGCAGTTGGCTGACGATAACCCGCTCGGTCCCATTGATGATAAAGGTACCATTTTCGGTCATCAGCGGGATTTCACCGAAATAAACTTCCTGCTCCTTGATGTCACGAATCGACTGGGTACCGGACTCTTTATCCACATCCCAGGTCACCAGGCGCACCTTAACCTTGATGGGTGCCGCGTAAGTCATGCCGCGCTGATGGCATTCCTCAACATCATACTTAGGCGTACCCAGGCCATAAGAAACATACTCCATGGAACAGGTATTACTGAAATCCCGAATCGGGAAAACAGAACGGAAAACAGCCTCCAAACCGGTCGGCTTACGAGCTGAAGCAGGCAGATCCGATTGTAAAAAACGTTTATAGGAAGTTTTCTGGATATCGATGAGGTTCGGAATATCGATGATATTCGTCACCTTTGCGAAGTGCTTCCTGAGGAGCGGATTATTCGCAAACGAATAGGCCATGGTTTCTCCTTCGAGTCAGGATCACGGGTCGGCTCAACAACCCCGGCAAAATTACACTGCCAAAAATGCTTTGCGGCCACAGCTACGGCCTCGGCAACATCCTTGCCGACATCTGAAGACTATCTTCAGATACGTGGACCAACAGACAGGTCCACCCCAATGTTACCACCGGGGCTGATAACGACAATAGCCAAGACCGCACAAAACGGTCTTGGCTAAAGACTGACTTTGAGACTCAGTGACTACTTCAGCTCCACACTGGCACCAGCTTCTTCAAGCTGCTTCTTGATCTCTTCGGCTTCTGCTTTGGAAACAGCTTCCTTGACAGTGTTCGGAGCACCGTCAACCAAATCCTTGGCTTCTTTGAGACCCAGGCCGGTGATCGTACGAACAGCCTTGATAACGTTGATCTTCTTTTCGCCAAAGCTGGTCAGGACGACATCAAACTCGTCCTTCTCTTCAGCAGCCTCACCACCGGCGGCAACCGCAGCAACAGCGACCGGAGCCGCCGCAGAAACGCCGAATTTTTCTTCCAGTTCCTTGACGAATTCGGACATTTCCAGAACGGTCATGTTCTCGATAAATTCAACAACTTGTTCTTTAGTAATTTCAGCCATTTTTTCCTCCGATATATGTTTCTTAGTTGCTTGTTTTTGTAATAAATATGGACAGTATCTAAGCTGCCTTGTTCTGACCGATGGCATTAAGCACTTGCACCAGCGAACGCGGAATTGCCGCCATGGTACCGACAAAGTTGGAGACCGGTGCGTTCATGGTGTTCAAAACCTTGGCAAGCAGTTCTTCACGACTCGGCAGAGCTGCCAGAGCACCGATCTCGGCCACCGACAGCATTTTTCCACTCAGTACGCCGGCTTTGAGTTCAAAGGCCTCAATATCCTTGGCGAACTTGTGCAGAATCTTGGCAGGAGCAACCGGATCATCGCCGGCCAGAGCAATCGCAGTCGGGCCGGTACAGAAATCCTGCAGACCTTCAGCCGGAGTATCTTTAGCTGCAAGTTTCAGCAGGTTGTTTTTGACGACACGATACTCGACACCAGCCTGGGTCAGTTCGCGACGCAGTTGAGTTGCCTGTTCGACATTGATCCCACGATAATCCGCCAAAAAGGCAGCTTGAACGTTCTTCAAACGTTCCGACAGTTCTTGAATAATCTGTTCTTTTTCAGTTCTGTTCACGTCTTTCCTCCTTTCGTTAAGATCTTGGGATTTCACATCCCGCCCAAGTCAAGGTGAAAGGAGTCGACTAAATCGTCACAGTTCCTTCAAGCCTCGGCAGGTGGCTGGAGCCATTAAATCATGAATACCTGCGGTCTTTGACCTTGAGCCTGTTTGTTGCCCGGATAATTATTATCTGAGCAGGGTTTGAACTTGTGGAATATCCAGATTGATCCCCGGACCCATGGTGCTGGAGAGCGAAATCTTCTTCAAGTAAGTCCCTTTAGCAGAAGACGGCTTGGCCTTGAGCAACACGTCAATCAGTGAGAGGACATTTTCCTTGAGCTTTTCGGCGTCAAAGGACACTTTGCCGACCGGAGCATGGATAATACCGGCTTTTTCGACCCGATACTCAATCTTACCCGACTTAGCTTCCTGAACTGCGCGGGCGACATCTATGGTCACAGTACCAACCTTCGGGTTCGGCATCAAACCGCGGGGACCGAGCAGGCGACCTATTTTACCAACTACGCCCATCATATCCGGAGAGGCGATCGCGGTATCGAAGTCGTACCAGCCGCCCTGGATCTTCTCAACCAGATCATCACCACCGACGAAATCGGCGCCGGCAGCTTCTGCCTCCTGCGCTTTGTCGCCTTTGGCAAAAACCAGCACCCGGACGTTTTTGCCCAGACCATTCGGCAGCACCACCGCACCACGGACCATCTGATCAGCTTTACGCGGATCAACGCCGAGACGGACACTGACATCGACGGTCTCGTCGAACTTCGCAAATGCGCCTTTTTTAAGCAACTCCAGAGCATCCTCGAGCCCATACACCTGGGAACGATCGATCTGCTCTTTCGCATTCTTGATTTTTTTACCTGTTGCCATGATCTATCTCCACACATGCGCCGTCTCAGGCGATTTCGATTCCCATGCTGCGTGCCGTACCTGCAATTATCCGAGTTGCAGCTTCTTCAGAGAACGCGTTCAGGTCGGGCATCTTCAGGCGGGCAATTTCCAACACCTGATCCTTGGTCACCCTGCCGACCTTCTCTTTGTTCGGCACACCGGAACCCTTTTTCAGCTTGGCAGCACGCAGTAACAGAACAGCTGCCGGCGGGGTCTTGGTGATAAAAGTGAAGGACCGGTCAGCATAGACGGTAATCACAACGGGGATGATCAGACCGTCTTGCTCCTGGGTCTTGGCGTTGAATGCCTTGCAGAACTCCATAATGTTGACGCCGTGCTGACCGAGCGCGGGGCCGACCGGAGGCGAGGGATTCGCCTTACCGGCAGGGATCTGCAGCTTTATCTGTCCAATAATTTTCTTGGCCATTCTCTGACTCCTTAAACGAACAAAATTATGTTCTATCCAGCTCAGCTGGTTTTTTCTACCTGGATAAATTCAAGCTCAACCGGAGTAACCCGGCCGAAGATACTGACCATAACCTTGAGTGTCCCGCGATCAGGGCGCACATCCTCCACCACACCGGTAAAATTGAGGAAAGGTCCATCAACCACACGAACCGTCTCACCAACCTCGAACTCAACCTTCGGCTTCGGCTTCTCGACCCCTTCCACCATACGACAAGTGATTTTGGCCATCTCTTCGTCAGGAATCGAGGGGGGATTCTGGGCGCCACCGACAAAACCCGTGACCTTGGCGGTCCCGGTGACCACATGCCAGGTTTCATCATTTAACTCCATCCGCACCAGAATGTAACCGGGGAAAAACTTTCGGGTTGAGGTCTTTCGTTCACCCTTACGCATCTCAACCACGGTCTCTGATGGGATCAGAATCTCTTCAAACTGATCTTCGACTCCCGTGGAGCGAATCCGCTCCTCAAGATTCAGCTTAACCTTGTTTTCATAACCGGAATAGGTATGCACGCCATACCATTTCATCGACATGGTTGTTCCCTCTTTCCCCTCAACCGAGGATCAGGCGGATCAGGCGCGATAAAATCATGTCGACACCACCAAGAAAAACCGCAGAGAGTATGACCAGGACGATGACGACCGTGGTCGACGCATAGGTATCCTTCTTGGTCGGCCAGGTCACCTTTTTCAGTTCCGCTTTGACGTTGGCGAGAAACTCGTTTGTTTTTCCAATCATCGGTCCGTCAGCCTCACTGAGGTGTAAATTGCAAAATTCTGGCAGGCCAGGAGGGATTCGAACCCCCAACACCCGGATTTGGAGTCCGGTGCTCTAGCCGTTAGAGCTACTGGCCTGTAGTTCAACCTGGATGAACCTGCAACCGCAGATTTTACCTACTTCGTCTCCCGATGGGGAGTGTGCTTACGACAGAAGCGGCAGTACTTATTAAACTCTAACTTGTCCGGAGTGTTCCTCTTATTCTTCGTGGTGGTATAGTTCCGCTGCTTGCATTCTGTGCAAGCCAGGGTGACAATATCACGCATAGCGCTTACCTCAAGAGTCCCACCCGGTCGCTGCCGGGCGGAAGTGTCTTACTAGAGATTACTCAACAACTTCGCTAACCACGCCGGCGCCGACGGTACGGCCACCTTCGCGGATTGCAAAACGCAGTTCTTTGTCCATGGCGATCGGGGTGATCAGATCTACCGTCATGGCGATGTTGTCGCCGGGCATGACCATCTC
>JAUVEB010000169.1 GCA_030595055.1 Desulfuromonadaceae bacterium | reverse complement strand
GAGCAGCTTCCGCTTCAACCGGAGCGGCTTCCGCTTCAACCGGAGCGGCTTCTGCTTCAACCGGAGCAGCTTCCGTTTCAACCGGAGCAGCTTCCGCTTCAACCGGAGCGGCTTCCGCTTCAACCGGAGCGGCTTCCGCTTTATCCGGAGCAGCTTCCGCTTTAACCGGAGCAGCTTCCACTTTAACCGGAGCAGCCTTAACAACCGGCTCATCCTTGCCCTCAGCTTCCGTCTGTTTCTGGTCCTTACGACGCTGGCCGCCTTCAATACAGGCGTCTGCCATCCGCGAGGCGAACAAGCGAATCGCACGAATTGCATCATCGTTGCCGGGAATAACATAATCGATGTCATCCGGATCGCAGTTGGTATCGACAACAGCAACGACAGGAATACCCAACTTTTTGGCTTCCTTGACAGCAATCGCCTCTTTTTTCGGGTCAATGATAAAAACTGCTGCCGGAGGCTTGGTCATATGCTTGATCCCGCCAAGGTTTTTCTCCAACTTTATCCGCTCACGCTCAAGTTGCAGAGCTTCCTTTTTGGTGTACTGTTCCAGAGTCCCATCGGCCGCCATTGCCTCAATTTTTTTCAAACGATCAATACTGGCCTTGATCGTGGTGAAGTTCGTCAGCATACCACCGAGCCAGCGGTTATTGACAAAGTACTGGTCGGCTCGCAGTGACTCTTCTTTGATAGCGTCTTGAGCTTGTTTCTTGGTTCCGACAAACAGAATCTTTTCGCCTCTTGCGGCCGTATCCTGAATAAACTGGTAGGCAGTTCTGAAATGGCGAACGGTCTTCTGCAAGTCGACAATGTAGATACCGTTGCGAGCACCGAAGATATACGGCTTCATTTTGGGGTTCCAGCGCTTGGTCTGATGACCGAAGTGCACGCCGGCTTCAAGCAGCTGTTTCATGGTGATTTGCGCCATTTTTCTTACTCCTTCATCCTTGGTTGAATTCCTCCGCCCCGATCCTTTCTGCCAGGCCTCCAGTGCTAAACGAGAACCATCCTGTACAGATCACGAAGCGTGCGTAATGTATAACTGGCTGTCTATAACACTCAAGCACGGGGCAAGCAAGTGAAAATTTATCAATAATTTAACAGGGGCCACAGCCAACAGACCCAGTCATTATCCAGGCCGGTGACCAACTTGCCGGCAGCGCAAAAAATCTGTTCGACTGCGTTACCGCGTTTTTCCAGGACCATATAAAAACTTCTCATTTCACCATATAAAAACCGGCAGTGCACCCAGCCGGAGTTTCAGGATGGGCACATACTTATATTTACAGACGCATACGGCTGTACTAACATGCGCCACCATGTCAAACTTGCGGATACATCGATACCTCATCAGGGAGATCAGCACTCCGATCATTTTAAGCCTGCTGATTTTCACCTTCGTGCTGTTGCTGGGAAGGATTCCCCAACTCACCGAAATGATTATCAACAAAGGAGTTTCGGCCGCTGAAATATTCCGTCTCTTCAGTTACCTGCTCCCCAGTTTCTTCAGCATCACGGTGCCACTATCTTTCCTGCTCGGGGTTCTGCTCGCCTTTGGACGTCTCTCAGCTGACAGCGAAGTCATTGCCCTGAAAGCCGCCGGGGTCAGTCTTTATTCCCTGCTCAAACCGGTCTTATTCCTGTCCGTGGTCTTTTCAATACTGACCGCCTGGATGACAACCAGCATCGAGCCCGCATCGAAAACCGCCTTTCGCAACAAAGCCTTCCAAATTGCTGCAAGCCAAGCCAGTGTCGGCATTCGACCAGGGATATTTAATGATGACTTTGCAGGGATCGTCCTCCATATCCGCAATCTGGATGAACGCCGGGGCATCATGAAAGAGGTCTTCATTTCGGACGAACGGGAGGGAAAAATTCCAGCAACCATCGTGGCTCGACAAGGGCGCTTTATCCCTGATCCGGAAAATCTCAACCTGACTCTTCGTCTGAGCAACGGCAGTATTCATCGCCGGCCGACCAGAGAAAATAAAACGACCTACCAGCTCATCAGCTTCAGCAGTTACGATATCAACCTTAATGTAGGCAAGCAGTTAACCGCTGAAACACAACGCAACCGCTCGCGCGGTGAACTCTCCTGGGGGGAATTGAACGAAGCCCAGGCGAATGCGAAAAACATCAGAAGAGCAAATCGTTTTGCCGTCGAAAAACATAAACGCATCACCGTTGCCTTTGCACCTTTCGTTTTTGCTCTGGTCGGAGTCCCGCTCGGGCTGCAGTCGAACCGCTCCGGGAAAGGGGCCGGTTTTGCCCTGGCCCTGGCCATCGCCCTGGCTTACTATTTACTGCTGAGCATTGCCGGCACCATCGCCTGCAAAGGACTGGCACCGGTCGCCATCGTTCTCTGGCTGCCGAATATCTGTTTTTTACTCGGCGGGTCTTACTTTCTACACTGTACAGCGCGTGAAAAGCCGATGAAAATATTCGTTTGGGGCAAGCAAATGGTCCGCAGGCTGCCGGCCCGGTTTCAAGACCGGAGCGGACAGCGATGAAACTCATCAACCGCTTCATCCTGAAACACTTTTTACGTATCCTGCTACTCAGCTGCGCAGCTTTTGTCGGCATTTACCTGCTGATCGATTTCTTTGAAAAAATTGGTGATTTCATCGATCATAAAGCAACGGCTGCTGACTATTTTTCATTTCTGCTCAACAGCATCCCGCTGATTTTTGTGCAAATCCTGCCCCTGGCAATCCTCATGACCGTGGTGTTAACTCTCGGCACCCTCGGCCGTACCAATGAAATCACCGCCATGCGAGCCTGCGGCATCAGTCTCTGGCGTATTGTTCAGCCTTTTATGCTGCTGGCTCTGGCGTTATCGCTGCTGCTTTTATTGATAAACGAATTCGTCACTCCGTGGAATGCCAAAGAGCTGAATGAACTCCTTGCGTTCAAACGGCAAGGGACGCAACAACTGAGCTACAAAAGAAATGAGATCTGGTATCGCGACAACAACCGCATCATTAATATAAAAATGGCCGACCCGCAGAAGCAAGAACTTCACGGAATAACAATTTTCACCATTGATGACTCCCCTAAAATCATCAAACGGGAAGAAACCCAGCTCGCCACCTATCAAAATGAAAACTGGCAAGCGCAGAAACTGACTGAGCGTAAATTTGCCCCCGAAAACGGTGACCTGATATCAGTGCAAGATAAAAAACAGCAAAGCGTGGAGATGAAACGCACCCCGGAAGAGTTTGCCTCCCGGGAAGAAAAGAATCGTGAACTGAGTTTTCGACAATTACGCAAACTGGTTCACAAACTGAAACGAGAGGGGATTGATGCAACCCGGCAACAGGTTGATATGCATAACCGGATAGCAGCACCCTTTACCTGCTTGATCATGGCTTTTCTCGGGGTTCCTTTTGCCCTGCAACGAGGACGCAACAGTAACATCGCGTTGGGTATCGGTCTGAGTCTGGGAATCGGCATCGTCTATTTCATCCTGCAATCGCTGATCACCTCTTTCGGTTATTCCGCAGCCCTGCCCCCGCTGGCGGCGGCCTGGGCGACGAATGTTATCTTCCTGATGCTGGGGATCTGGATGTTGTTGAGTGTGAAGGAGTAGGAGAGGCTGATAGCTGAGCTGATAGGAAATTGCTTTTCTGGGGAGCGCACCTGCGGCGCTTGTGGCTGCCCTTCCCCGCCGATACTGCGTCCGAAAATCGACCTGTTTTCCTTTTAAGGCAGGCGGCAAACCACTGTCAATCAAAAACCCCGGCTGACAAGGCAAAAACCTCTTGATTTTCACCAATCTTGCCGTTTTCACCCGCACCGACCCAACGAGCATCACTTGAAAATCAGTAACTATTCAGCGCAGTACAAAAGACTGTCGTTCCGGCAGGATTTTAACCGGAATCCAGAGTTTAGAAGACAGAAAGACTGGATCCCCGATAGCAGCACTTAAGGGATGACAGGCGTTTTTTCTCCTGATCTGATAATGCTGAAGTTACGAAAATTAATTAATTGTGATACTCGGTTTGTCGTAATCGCTCCAGCTGTCATCGAACGTCTAACATCGAACGTTGAATGGGGAAAACATGAAAGGATACGTCCAGGTTTACACAGGTGACGGCAAGGGAAAAACCACAGCAGCGCTGGGACTTGCCCTGCGTGCTGCCGGCGCCGGCTTCAGGGTGTATATTGCTCAGTTTGTCAAGGGAATGCACTACAGCGAGCTCAATAGCCTGGCAAAGTTGGAAGAGTTCATTACGGTGAAACAATACGGCAGGGACTGTTTCATCTATAGAGAACCTGAGGAGGAAGATATTCAAGCCGCTCAGAAAGGGCTCAAAGAGGTCAAAGAGATCATGTGCTCCGGGAAGTATCAGATGGTTATCCTTGATGAGGCCAACATTGCCACCTATTACAATCTCTTCTCCGTGGAGGAGTTGCTGGACTTTATTCGAGCAAAGCCGAAAGGGGTCGAACTGGTGATTACCGGCAGGGCGGCAGACCCGCGAATCATTGAAGCGGCTGATCTTGTAACGGAGATGAAGGAGGTCAAGCATTACTATCAGAAGCGTGTGCAGGCAAGGGATGGGATTGAGAAATGAAAGTAGAGACGCTGATAGCTGACAGGAAATTGCTTTTCCGGGGAGCGCGCCTGCGGCGTTTGTGACCGCCCCTCCCCGCCGATTCCCGTCCGCATCCCTCTACGGGGACACATACTTCTACGGGGACAGGCACCTTTCAGGAGCCAGTCCCCAAGCCATAGCACGCTCCCCAGCAAAACCGGGACTGTCCCCACCGGATCCTGAGCGAAGGCGAAGGGTGGGGGCTGTCCCAGGCTTTTGCGATGCGAACCACCACAGTTTCATAACCGTAAAGTCGGGACAGCCCCCGATGGTGCCGGGGACAGTCCCGACTTTACTCCCAGCGTACAAAAGCCCTTAAACTAG
>JAUVEB010000093.1 GCA_030595055.1 Desulfuromonadaceae bacterium | reverse complement strand
CTGGACCGGATGGAGCGGGACGGCTGGATCGAGCGGTGCGAATCGCCACAAGACCGACGAAAAAAAATAGTCCGGCCTACCGGGAAGGTCACAACCCGGTGGGAAAAAATCGTGGAATGCGGCGAGCGCATGGAGAGGCGGGCGACGGCCGGTTTGGACCAGACGCAATTAGATGCCTTGAAAGAGACTCTCGCGGCGATCCGCAGGAATCTTGGAGCTGAAATGTGAAGATGCCCTTCTTTGCATATTTTGCCCTGCCAGTCACTATCACGATCGACGTTATGCAGAGGGACGGTAGCTTTGAGCCGTCCTTACAACCGAATATGTCTTTAATGAATAAGAGATTAAATCCTTGCCTGGTCAGGTTTAGTAAGATTCTGTTGCTAATCGCTGTGCTTCTCGTTTGCTACGTATCTGCTCACGCCCAGGAAGTTGATCTTTCGGGACAGGCGTCCGGATGGGTAACGGTGAAACGTGACGACACACAAATCGGTTTGCGCTACATCCCCGAACTGTCTCTGCAGAAGAATCTTTCAAAAACCTACGAAATAAGTGCGGAGGCGGCGGTTAATGCTCAGTGGTTCAACCGGTACGACGGGTGGGATCACAGTGATAGCACATCGGATATCGACCCCTACCGGCTCTGGGTTCGCTTCGCATCGCCACAATTTGAAGCGCGAGCAGGTTTGCAGAAGATCAACTTCGGCTCCGCTACATTGCTGCGGCCTTTAATGTGGTTCGACAGCATCAATCCGCGCGATCCTTTACAGTTGACAGATGGCGTGTATGGTTTGTTGGGTCGGTATTATTTTCTGAACAACGCCAACATCTGGGGATGGGTGCTCTATGGAAATGATGACCTCAAGGGCTGGGAAGTGCTGCCGAGCGACGAGCGGGAAATCGAGTATGGCGGCCGTGTACAGATACCGGTTCTCGTGGGGGAAATGGGACTTTCTTATCATCATCGGCGGGTAGACCCGAAGGGCAGCAGTGTTGAAGAGCAGTACCCCGGTCAGGGTAAATATCCGGAGCAGCGTATCGGGATCGATGGCAAATGGGATGTCGGCGTGGGGGTCTGGTTCGAAGGTACGGTGACTCGGCAGGGGTTTGATGTCGCGGAACCGCGCTACCAACGGCTTCTCACTTTAGGCATGGATTACACTTTTGATGTCGGCAACGGACTACACCTCCTCGCTGAACACTTTGAGCGCGTTGAGACAAAGCACGTTCTCGACTCAGGAGACAGCCAGTCTATTTCAGCCCTGTCAGGCGACTATCCCCTGGGCTTGCTCGATACCGTATCGGCCATTGTTTACTACGACTGGGACCGGGAGAACTGGTCACGATTTCTGACCTGGCAACGCAGCTATGACCAGTGGCAAGTGCATGTCAGTGGGTTCTGGAACGCTGACCGAACTTCGCTGGCCCGGGATGCAGCAGCGATCAGCAGCTTCGCTGGTAACGGTGTACAATTTATGCTGGTATTTAACCATTAGGTAATTCCCATCCGGAAACTCCGGATGGGTGCGCGGCAAGTTTTCATAAGGGAAACGAGCAATTTTTCTCAAGGTCAAGGAAGTCAAACGGTTGCGCGGAGGTGTAGCTGTCTACGCCGCACAAGCAAACGTGCAGATTGACGCAGAGATTGTGAAAAAGGGCCGTTTCCGGATAGAAACTAGGTAACAATTGATGCACTCGCAAAAAGTCATGAGATGGCTAAGCAAAAATTTCGCCCTACAAGGCTTAGTGGTTTTTCAGGGGTGAAGGCATACATAGTGTATGTCGAGGTCCTGAAAAAACGCTGTAACGCAGTAGGTCGGACTTTTTGCGACGCCATCAACAATTGATGGGCAAGACCGGGAGGACTAACGTGTGAACAATTCAACGATCGTGTCGATCAGCAACCTGGTGAAACGCTTCCCCATCGGCGGCGGTTATTTTACTGCACTCAACGGCATAGACCTGAGCTTCGGCAAAGGCGAATTCGTCGGGCTGGTCGGGCCGAGCGGTTCCGGCAAGACGACGCTGCTGAACATCATCGGCTCATTGGATGAGCCGACAGAAGGAAGCGCTATTATCCTGGGACAATCTATCCGCGGATTGAGTCACCGGCTGGCGGCGCGATTGCGTAACGAGCATCTCGGATTTATTTTCCAGACCAACAACCTGCTGCCGGTCTATACGGTTTATGAAAATGTCGAATTCCCCCTGCTGTTACTTAAAATGCCCGCGCCACAACGGCGTAAAGCGGTACATGACGCTCTGGATGCTGTCGGCTTGATGGCCAAGGTAAATTCACGGCCCGCCCAATTGTCCGGCGGTGAATCTCAGCGTGTCGCTATCGCCCGCGCCATGGTCAAAGCACCGGAAATCGTCCTCGCCGACGAGCCGACCGCCAACCTTGATGCCGAGAACTCGCATCACATTTTACAGACCATGGTGAAGCTGAACGAAGCGTTTAACACGACATTTATCTTTGCCAGCCACGACGAGAAGGTCATCGGCTATCTGCGGCGCAAGATCACGCTGAACGATGGCAAGATCATCAGTGACGAACAGGTCGAAAACCCGGTGCATATGACAAGTATGGCATCGACAGCACCGGGAGGTGCAACGTGATTGCCCTCAAGCTGGCTTACCGCAATTTGGTGGGCGCAGGGTTGCGCACCTTGCTGAACGTCATCGTTCTCTCCATGGCCTACCTGATTATCATCTGGCAGCAGGGTTTTCTGGACGGCTGGAACCGACAGGCGCTGCATGACATGATCAACTGGGAGATCGGTGGCGGTCAGTATTGGCAGCAGCAGTATGATCCTTATGATCCGTTTACTCTCGAAGAGAGCCACGCGCCGGTGCCGGCAGCGTTGACTGATGCTTCCGTTGTGCCCATTCTCATCGCCCAGGCAACCATATATCCACAGGGCCGCATGCAGAATGTTGTTCTCAAGGGGATTGCGCCCGGCCAGACGGTGCTCAGCCTGCCGACGGTGGATCTTCAGGCTGACATCCCTGAAATCCCGGTGTTGGTCGGCACGCGCATGGCAAAAAATGCCAATCTGCGTCTGGGCGATCTGGTCACCGTTCGCTGGCGTGATGCAAATGGCACCTTCGATGCGGCCGAGGCCAAGGTCGTGCGCATCATGAAGACCAACGTATCGTCGGTGGATCAGGGCCAGTTGTGGCTGCCGCTGGAACACCTGCAAAAGATGCTGCGGATGCCCGGAGAGGCTACGATTATCGTCGTAGGTCAAGAGACCGAAAAAACCGGCCCGCTCCCAAACTGGGAATTCCGCGACCGCGCCGTTCTATCGCAGGACCTTGCCGATATGATCCGGATGAAAAGGGTCAGCAACTCGATTTTATATGTGATTCTCCTCTCACTTGCCTTACTGGCGATCTTCGACACCCAGGTGCTGGCGATCTTCCGCCGCCGCAAGGAAATCGGCACACTGATTGCCTTGGGCATGACCCGTGGTGCGGTGATCCGCCTTTTTACCCTTGAGGGTGCCATGCACGGGATTCTCGCCACGATTGTCGCGGCGGCATACGGTATCCCACTGTTGAGCCTACAGGCGGTACGGGGCATCGGTATGCCCGAGGTAATGGACAGCTTCGGACTGGCTATTGCCGACAGGATATTTCCGGTTTACAGCGCGGCCCTGGTTGTGGGCACCACGCTCATCGTGCTGGTCGCCGTCACCATTGTCAGCTTTATGCCGGCGCGCAGGATCGCCCGCCTGAACCCCACCGACGCCATCAAGGGGAAGCTGTCATGATCCGTTTTCTGCTCAAAGGTTTGTTGCGGGACCGTTCCCGGAGCCTGTTTCCGGTCTTGATCGTCAGCCTCGGTGTGATGCTGACGGTTTTTCTGCAAACTTGGCTGCAAGGGGCAATGGGCGACATCGTGCGCTCGAATGCCAACTTCTCCACCGGACATGTCAAGATCATGAGCAAGGCCTACGCGGAAAACAAAAACCAGATACCTAACGATCTTGCGCTGTTGGGGGTCGAGGAACTGCTGACCTCCTTACGCAAGCACCACCCTGACATGGTCTGGGTCGAGCGTATCCGTTTCGGCGGGCTGCTGGACGTGCCGGATGCCCAGGGCGAAACCCGTGCCCAGGGGCCTTCCACAGGGCTTGCCGTCGACCTGCTATCGTCCCAAAGCCCGGAAATCGCAACCTTGAACATTCGGCAGTCTATTGTGCGCGGACAACTGCCCGCCAAATCTGGCGAAATCCTTATCGGCGACGAATTTGCCCGCAAGCTTGAGGCGAATATCGGAGATACGGTCACGCTACTGAGTTCCACCATGCATGGCAGCATGAGCATACAAAACTTCACCATCGCCGGCACCGTTCGCTTCGGCGTTAACGCTATGGATAGAGGTGCCCTGCTGATCGATATTTCCGATATTCGCCGCGCCCTGGACATGGACGATGCCGCTGGTGAGCTGCTCGGTTATTTCGGGGACGGGCTCTATCATGATGCTGCAGCTACTCAAACCGCGCAGGCATTTAATGATCGGTCTGCCGCACCCGGCGATGACTATGCGCCCGTGATGTGCACCTTGCGGGATCAGGATGGTCTGGGTGAATATCTGGATATGAGCCAGTATTTTTCGTTTATTGCATCGGGTATTTTTGTCGTTGCCATGTCAATCGTCCTCTGGAACGTGGGATTGATCGGTGGTCTGCGGCGTTACGGTGAAATGGGTCTGCGACTGGCAATCGGTGAAGATAAACGCCATGTTTATGGTTCCGTGATTATTGAAGCCCTGATTGTCGGCATCGTCGGTTCCGCCATTGGTACTGCCATCGGTCTTGCGCTCGCCTGGTACCTTCAGGTTCACGGCCTCGATATCGGCTCCATGGTCAAGAACTCATCCATGATGATGTCGAATGTCATGCGTGCCGAAATTACCGGTGTAACCTATTGCATCGGCTTCATACCCGGCCTGCTCTCCACCGTTCTGGGCGCCGCGCTATCCGGCCTCGGCATCTACCGACGACAGACCGCGCAACTTTTCAAGGAGTTGGAAACATGAGGTTTTTCGTTGTAGTGGTGTTTTTGTTGCTGAGTGCGACGGCTCATGCGGAATATCCCGACGGAACTGCAGTTCTAAAGAAGCTTGACGCGAATATGACCTCCGAAACCCGCGTTGTCGTCACGAAAATGATCATTCATGGTCGGCGCGATACGCGAACCGTGGAATCCAAATCCTGGACCCAGGGCGATCGGAGGGCCTATACGGAATACCTCTCACCACCTCGGGAACAGGGCACAAAAATGTTGAAACTGGAGGACCGGCTCTGGATGTATTCTCCCTCCACTGACAGGATCATACAGATTTCCGGGCACATGCTCCGGCAGTCGGTGATGGGTTCCGACCTGTCCTATGAAGATATGATGGATGATCCACGGCTGTCGGAACTCTATACGGCAGAGGTCACCGGAACAGAGACGATAGACCAGCGTTCGTGTTGGGTTCTGCAACTCACCGCAAACAAAGATCTGGCCTACAATACCCGTAAGTTGTGGGTCGATCAGGAGCGCTATGTTCCGCTCAGGGAAGAACTGTATGCGAAGAGCGGAAGGTTGCTGAAGAAAATCGATTTAAAGGATTTTAAGCAGATAGACAATCGCTGGTTCCCCTTGCGGATGGTTTTCAAGGATGTCCTCAAAATCGGCAAGGGGACAGAATTCGTCATGGAGTCCATTGAATTCAATGTTCCTATCCCGGAGCACCTCTTTTCCAAAGCAGCATTAAGACGATAGTTATAAGGCATTTACCCGATGACCAGCTAATGTGGGTAGATTCTCATGTGCTCAGAGTTCAACCCTGCAGTTTTATTGGAGAGCCTTATGCGAGAGACTACAGCTAATCTTTTTCGACAAAACCGGAATACGCAGCCACTACGAATAACGGGTGGCGCTGCGCTCTATTATGGGGCTTGTGGAAACGCTGCATTTCCCCTTTTCCATTCCCCGGAATAAGGGTTGGAGCAACTTATCGGTCATTTTCAATGGTCCTTTAAAGCAACAGCGTCGGCCTCATAGGAAAGCCTGAGCCCTTGTGTCTCAACCAGTTGTTCCAGCTCACCTTGCCGCGTTGCGAAAGGAAAATCCTCGCCGAAATCCTGACCTCCCGTCGACAGGAAGAACGCATAACGGACAATTACCTCGGTTCCAGGCTCAAGGAGGCTTACTTGGTTTAGGAAACGGTCAAATCCTGCGTCTCCCCGTCCCAGCCGCCTACCGTCGAGGAAATAAGAAACCTCGCTTCCGGTGGCGTTCCATGGCTCCCACTCCAAAACCACCCGGGCATATTCTTCCAATTTAGAGCAACCCATTCTTGGGACGGTGCCTGTAGTCTTTCAATTGGGCCCCGCCGTTCCAGCCCTTTACCATTTTAATCCACCCACAAAGGGTCCGGTAAGGGTTGGAACTGGTGGTATGTCCCCAGAACATCGATCCTGTGGAGAAGATGATGTTTTCTCCTTCGCGGCCTACGGGCTTTCCTGTGAAATTGGTGTTTTTAATATAGCCCCAGTCGCCGGGAACCCAATCATCGTTGGACACGCCGGTATCTTTGACCAAGGGTGAATTGCCGCTTCCCGCCAGCATGGTAATCTTTGTGGCTGCCTCGCAGGCAATAGCGTATTTTTGGGGATGGACATTGAGGTCATGGTACGCGTCCATGGGCTTGACGCCGGGCTTAACTCGCCAGAAGCGGCCCATATCCACCCAGTAAGTGGGATTCATGCGCATTTTGCTGCCTGCTTTAAAAGTGTAGCGCCTCTTTGCGGCAAAATCGACGATACCCTTTCGGGCTTTTACGTGAGCATCCAGGTTTTTTACCGCATCAGCCTGCGTGCTCCCCTTGACCTTGAACGATCTCCCGGACCACAACATTTGCACCAGGATTTCCGTCTCTTGAATAAAGGTACAGAACCCCGAAATAGAGTAGGTATTGCCTGAACGATTATAGCCAACAGCACCCTTGCCCGTGAGGTAAGAATTGAGACTCACTGCCCTGTTTTGCACATCAATTTTCCGCCGGATGTTCGGTGCTTTTCCCTGCTGGACGATGTGGGCCAGCTCGTGCGCCATCAGATGCCGCCCGCCACCGGTTCGAGGCGCATAATGACCTGCCCCGAAAACGATATCGTTCCCCAAAGTATATGCACGAGCATTGATCGCTCGTGTCGTCTCGGCAGCACGGGTATCTGTATGTACACGCACCCGGCTGAAGTCATGTCCAAAACGCGGCTCAAAAAAGGCCCGGTCGGATTCCGTGAGAGGCTTACCGCGACCCCTGAGATATTGAATCCGTGCTTCGACGCCAGGACTCATTTTAGGCTTTGACCCACCGACCCGACTCGTTTGGATAGGCTCTTCTTCCTCTTCCGGCTCGTCCTGTCTTTGAACCAATGGAGTGATCAGGTCGGACAGTGGTTTGGCCTGAAGCGTTTCCTCTTCTTCCTCTTCCGGCTCAACCTGTCTTTGAATCAATGGAGTGATCAGGTCGGACAGTGGTTTGGCCTGAAGCGTTTCCTCTTCTTCCTCCTCTGGCTCAACCTGTCGCTGTAGCTCCGGCTCCGGCATCCGCATCACTTTGTCTGCTACCCGATCTGCTTCTTGCTCGTATTTATCATCAGGCCGGCCGATGGTGAGTTTGGGCTGCAAGGTTGGACCGCGGAGAATGTGGCGAACCTTCGCTTGTTGGAGGTGCAAGGAATGGGACATCGGGCTCACGGTGGGCGCGTGGTGCTTTGGAGCAATAGAAGGTGTGCGTTTTTTCTTGATGGCAAATGTCAACATGGCTCATTCTCCTCTGAAATCTGAATGATGCCCGAAAAAGCAACATTCTCAGGATGTGTCTCCAAACAATGTGACCGGCCCTGCCGGTGTGACTTGCTGATTAAAAAGCGTCCGATTAACAGCGTTCAGTAAAATATTGATTATCGGTTCAGAGTGAATACCATGTGCCTTATTTTAAGACGACCCATAGGGCATGCAATATCCCCGGGATGTAGAAAAAAAGGCAAAGGACAATATTGATCAGCAAATCTTTTCCAGCTCCCTTGTTTAAAAATACTGCCAAGGGGGGTAGAATGACCGCCAGAATTATCAGAATGATTTTGTTCATAGATACTCACTCAAGACCAATAATGATTTACAAGGATGTCGCTTAATTCCCTCGACCGAAACTTACTTGATGATGCAATGTTTGGCATAATCCGCCGCTTCACCAGCAGTCCAGTCTCCTTTTGGCTTCTCTTTCATATCCTCACACCAATCTTTGCTGCCGACTTCCGGTGAACATCCGACGATCATTACGAGCAGGCAAAACACGACAATCAGACTGGCATTTTTCAATAAATGCATGGTGCTCCTCCCTTTACCGTTCATAGATTGTAAGTTTTCATCCGGAAACGGCCCTTTTTCACAATCTCTGCGTCAATCTGCACGTTTGTTTGTGCGGCGTAGACAACCACGCCTCCGCGCAACCGCTTGATTTCCTTGACCTTGAGAAAAATTGCTCGTTTTCCATATAAAAAATTACCCTGTACCCATCCGAAGTTTCCGGATGGGAACTATTTAGATGTTGTGCGCCATAACATTTAGAAAGCAGTAACGCCACTTGGTTTCTCTTCAACGTGACCGGACATGATTGTCCCGTACCGGGATGAGTCAAGACAAAGGAGCC
>JAUVEB010000221.1 GCA_030595055.1 Desulfuromonadaceae bacterium | reverse complement strand
TTGCGGGGTGGAAAAAGTCGTGATGATGCTGGCCGGGGCAAAGCTTAAAGTCAGCCTGGTCACCACCCACCTGGCCTACCGGGAGGTCCCGCAGGCATTGACGACGGCAGAAATTCTGGAAACAATCCGTATCACCGATCGCAGCATGCGTCAGAAGTTCGGCCTGCCGGAGCCGAAACTGGCGGTTCTCTCTCTTAATCCGCACGCTGGGGAAAATGGCCTGTTCGGTGACGAGGAGGCGCGGTTGATCGTTCCGGCCATTGAGCAGGCCCAGGCCGAGGGGATTGCCGCCGATGGTCCGCATAGCGCCGACACCCTGTTCCATTTCGCTGCTCAAGGCAGTCACGATGTGGTCATCTGCATGTACCACGATCAGGGACTGATTCCCTTGAAGCTGCTCCATTTCGAGGATGCCGTCAACGTCACCCTTGGGCTGCCGATCATCCGAACCAGTGTTGATCACGGCACGGCCTACGATTTGGCCGGAACCGGACAGGCAAGCACCGCCAGCCTGATCGCCGCTCTGAAAATGGCCGAGCAGATGAGTTGCGGTATCCCCAGCCGTCGAATAGTTGAACAAGATGATCGATAAAATAAAAATCCGTGGCGCCCGCGAACACAACCTGAAAAACCTTGATATCGATATCCCCCGTGACCAGCTGGTGGTCATTACCGGCGTCTCCGGCTCGGGGAAAAGTACCCTGGCCTTCGATACCATCTACGCTGAGGGGCAACGTCGCTATGTCGAAAGTCTTTCCGCCTACGCTCGGCAGTTCCTTGAGCAGATGGAGAAACCGGATGTCGACCAGATCGATGGTCTTTCCCCGGCGATCTCTATCGAGCAGAAAACCACCTCGAAAAATCCCCGCTCGACCGTCGGTACGGTGACGGAAATCTACGATTACCTGCGCCTGCTCTATGCTCGCGTCGGACAGATCCTCTGCCACCGTTGCGGCCAGGCGATCAGTTCACAGACCGTTGAGCAGATGGTCGACCAGGTGCTGCAGTTCCCGGAGAAAACCCGTTTGCTGGTGATGGCGCCGATCATTCGTGAGCGCAAGGGGGAATATCGCAAAGAGTTGGCTCAATTGCAGGCGGATGGTTTTGTGCGCATCCGCATCGATGGTGACATGCGTGAACTGGGGGAGACGATCGAGCTTGAGAAGCAGAAGAAGCATACCCTGGAGGTGGTCGTCGACCGGCTGGTGATGAAGAAGGGGATCGAATCACGGCTGACCGACTCCATTGAAACTGCCCTGCGGCTGGCCGATGGACTGGTGCGGATCGAAATCCCCGCTGGCGAGAGCAGGCTTTTTTCGGTCCAACATGCCTGCATCAATTGCGGTCTTTCCTACCCGGATATCGAGCCGCGGATGTTCTCTTTCAACAACCCCCATGGTGCGTGCCCCGACTGCAGCGGGTTGGGAACGCGGAGATATTTCGATCCGGAGCAGGTGGTGCCGAATCCAGAGCTTTCATTGCGTGAGGGAGCGATCGCACCTTGGGACAGCCGTACCGGTTACTATTACCAGGCCTTGCTTGAGGCCCTGTCGATGCACTACGAATTCAACCTCCGCAGCCCTTTCAACAAGTTGTCGGAGCGATTGCAGAAAATCATCCTTTATGGCTCGGGTGATGAACATGTCCGTTTCTTCTACGATCAGGGGGAGCGGCGCCATTTTTACGAAAAGCCTTTTGAGGGGGTGATCAGCAACCTTGAGCGTCGCTACCGTGAGACCGATTCGGACAGCATCCGTGAGAATCTGGAGCGGTTCATGAATGTGATTCCCTGCCCGACCTGTAAGGGAGCCCGTCTGCGTCCGGAGTCTTTACATGTCACTCTGGCCGGGAAGAATATCCAACAAGTCTGTGCCCTGTCGATTGCTGATGCAGAGGAGTTCTTTGTCCAGTTGGAACTGCCGGCAAAACAGGCGGAGATTGCCCGGCGGATACTCAAGGAGGTCCGCGAACGGCTCTCCTTTCTGTCGCATGTCGGTCTTGACTACCTGACCCTTGATCGCAGTGCCGGCACTCTGAGTGGTGGCGAGGGACAGCGGATCCGTCTCGCCACCCAGATCGGTTCTTCACTGATGGGGGTTCTGTATATTCTCGATGAGCCGTCCATCGGCCTGCATCAACGGGACAATCAGCGGCTGTTGGGCACTTTGAAGCGGCTGCGTGACCTCGGAAACACGGTGTTGGTGGTCGAGCATGACGAAGAGACGATTCGGGCGGCGGACCATGTTATCGATATGGGCCCGGCGGCCGGTGTGCATGGTGGCGAGGTGGTTGCTCAGGGAACTCCCGCGCAAATCATTGCGGCAGAGGGGTCGCTGACCGGCCAGTACCTCTCGGGCAAACGGCAGATTATGATCCCCGGTGAGCGGCGTACCACTGAGCGCTGGCTGGAAATTTTCGGCGCCCGGGCCAACAATCTGCAGGACATTGATGTCAGAATTCCTCTCGGGGTCCTGACCTGCGTCACGGGCGTTTCCGGCTCCGGGAAGTCGTCGCTGGTCATCGAAACCCTCTACAAGGCACTTGCCCAGCAGCTGCATCGTAGCCGTGAAAAGTCCGGGCCGGTCCGTGGTATCAAGGGGTTGGAATTTCTTGACAAGGTGATCGACATCGATCAGTCACCGATCGGCCGTACGCCGCGCTCCAACCCGGCTACCTATACGGGGGTTTTTACCCATATCCGCGAACTGTTCGCCCAGCTGCCCGAAGCGAAAATCCGTGGTTACAAAGCGGGGCGATTTTCCTTCAATGTCAAGGGGGGGCGCTGCGAGGCCTGTAGTGGTGACGGCATCATCAGAATTGAGATGCACTTCTTGCCGGACGTTTATGTGCAGTGTGAGGTTTGTAAAGGGGCACGTTACAATCGGGAAACACTGGAGGTGAAGTACAAGGGAAAAAGTATCGCCGATGTGCTGAATATGACCGTCAATCAGGCTGGTAGGTTTCTGGAAAACATACCGAAGATCAGCAGTAAGCTACAGACGATCCGTGACGTCGGTCTCGGCTACATCAAACTGGGACAGAGTGCGACAACCCTCTCAGGCGGTGAAGCGCAGCGGGTTAAACTGTCCCGCGAACTGAGTAAACGGGCCACTGGGCGAACCATCTATATCCTTGATGAACCGACGACCGGGCTGCATTTTGCCGATATCCACAAGTTGCTCGAAGTACTGAACCGGCTGGTGGAAACCGGCAATACCCTGGTGGTCATCGAGCACAACCTGGATGTCATCAAGACCGCTGATTACATTATCGACCTGGGTCCGGAAGGGGGGAGCCGTGGTGGTGAAATTGTCATTGTCGGCACCCCGGAAGAGGTGGCGCTCTGTTCCTGTTCATACACCGGACAGTTCCTGCGCAGATATCTCGGAGAGGTGACAG
>JAUVEB010000052.1 GCA_030595055.1 Desulfuromonadaceae bacterium | reverse complement strand
ACTTTGTACCAGTTCAATCAACTTGTCTGTAGAAATTTCCCCTATCTCCATCTCGTCCTCCTTACGGGTGAATGTCTTTATGGGTGTTTTTAATCTTCGCACCGAATTTTCACACGGAAGATTAAAACTTTAGCGAGGAATTTTATCAGGACTTATCAGGATTGCAATCAAAACATGACAAATTTAGATAGCATTTTCCGAAATGAATTTTTTAACTTGTTCCATATCCGCGGGAAGGGTGACAACTCTTTTTTTGCGGGACGCTAATCCGATAAATGCGGGGGGCAGATCCGGGTCGAAACCGGTTGCTTTTTTAACCGCATCGCCAAATTTTGCCGGGTGTGCTGTGGCAAGGCAAACTAGCGGATAAGCCGTGTTCCTGACTTTTTCTCCGACCGCAACACCGACTGCCGTATGCGGATCGAGAGTATATCCGGTTTTTTTATGGAAAACACTGATGGTCTCGATTGTTTTATGGTCATCGATTGAGGAAGAAGCAAATTCATTTTTGACCCGTTCCTTTTGTGAGTCGGTAAAATTGAGTTTGCCGTCTTTGTAGAATTTGTCCATAGCTTGTACAACTTTTTCAGCATCACAATCGAGTAAGTAATAGAGATAACGCTCAAAATTACTGGCAATCTGAATATCCATTGACGGGGAAAGAGAATGGTGAACATTTGCTGTCGAATAGTCCCCATCGTTGATAAAACGACTGAGAATGTTATTGGAATTGGTTGCTAAAATCAGCCGACGGATCGGAACGCCCATCTGTTTGGCAATATACCCGGCAAAGATATCGCCGAAATTTCCAGTGGGAACCGAAACCTCGATTCCGCTGCAGTCGGTCTCCCTCTTGACTCTGAACCAAGCGTAGAAATAGTAGACGACCTGAGCCAGGATCCGTGCCCAGTTGATGGAATTGACCGCACCCAGGGCATGACGCTCCTTAAAGTCGAGATCTCCGAAAATCTCTTTGACAATCGATTGCGCATCATCAAAGCTGCCTTCGACCGCCAGGTTGAAAACATTGTCATCCAGAACTGTTGTCATCTGCAGTTCCTGAATCGGCGAAACCCGTCCTTGCGGATAGAGTATGAAAATATTAATGTTTTTCTTGCCGCGCACACCATAAATTGCCGCACTGCCGGTATCGCCGCTGGTCGCGCCGATAATGTTCATTCGCTGACCGCTTTTGAGTAGAAAATATTCGAATAGATTGCCGAGAAACTGCAGAGCAACATCTTTAAACGCGAGAGTCGGACCGTGAAACAGCTCCAGAATATACAGATCATCCTGTTTCACAAGCGGAGTAATTTGCGGATGTTCAAAACTGGCGTAAGCGCGATCGATGAGGTCTTTTAAGTCTTTTGCCGGTATGTCGGTGGCATATCTGGAAATGACCTGAAAGGCAAGCTCAGGGTAGGGAAGTTCGCTGAGTTTTTGCAACTCGTCTTTTGATAACACAGGGATTTTTTCAGGGAGGAGGAGTCCTCCATCATCGGCCAGGCCCATCATGACAGTTTCGGTGAAATTTAATCCATGTATTTTGCCGCGGGTGCTGCAGTATTTCATAGCGATTCTCTTTTGGTTGGTCATTTTAACCTTGTATGATTCAAGTCAAGGTTTGAGACTGGTAAAAATTGATGGCGTCGCAAAAAGTCCGACCTAGTGCGTTGCAGCGTTTTTTTCAGGATCTTGACTCGCCATATGTATGCCTTCACCCCTGAAAAACCACTACGTTCTTGTAGGCCGAAATTTTTGCTTAGCCATCTCACGACTTTTTGCGAGTGCACCAAAATTACTGTTCAGTGATGCTGTATCCTAGCAATTATAAAACGTGATTGGAAGTTGATCGCATAAAAAAGCGGGAGCTTCCTCCATGGAAGCTCCCGCTTGGCGTAACTTGATTAGTGAAGGTTTAGACTTCGTTGCCGGCTTCCTGTGCGTCAACCACAGCAACCGCAGCCATGTTGACGATTTCAGCAACGTCGTCGCCCCGTTGCAGCACGTGTATCGGCTTTTTCATCCCCACCAGGATCGGACCGACCGCTTCCGCACCGCCTAACTTGTTGAGCAGTTTGTAACTGATATTGCCGGACTGAAGATCCGGGAAAATAAAGATGTTTGCATCACCCTTCAACATCGAGAAGGGATATTGCGCCTCTGTCAACTCCGGGTCAAGGGCAACGTTCGCCTGGATTTCACCGTCAACAACCAGGTCAGGGGCCTGTTGTTTGACCAGGGCGGTGGCTTTTTTGACTTTCAAAGTCAACGGATGGATGGTGCTGCCGAAGTTGGAAAAAGAAAGCATGGCCACCTTCGGCTCAATATCGAACTGCCGGACTTTTGCAGCAGTCAGAATAGCGGTTTCTGCCAATTCTTCCGCCGTCGGATCGATTGCCACAGTGGCATCAGCAATAAAGACAACCTTTTTCTTGAAAACCAGCATGTACATGCCATGGACTTTTGAGAGGTTGTCCTGTTTGCCGATGATTTCCAAAGAAGGCTTGATGGTTTCCGGGTAGTGTTGGTTGATGCCTGAGAGCATGCTGTCGGCATCGCCCCGTTGAACCATCATTGCCCCGAAAAAGTTGTTGTTGGTTTTCATCAACCGCTTGGCCCCGGCACGAGTGATACCATTACGCTGGCGCAGTTCGAACATCGTATCGATATATTCTTTACGACCATCAAAGATTGTCGGGTCGATAATTTCAATATCACCAAGATCCAGATTGAGCTCAGCAATCCGTTGACGGATCGTATCTTCATGTCCAAGCAGAATCGGTGTGGCAATATTTTCTTTGATGATAATTTGTGCCGCCCGCAGGATTTTGTCTTCTTCACCTTCAGGGAAGACAATCCGCTTCGGATTTGCTTTTGCTTTATTGATCAGGGTCCGCATGATTTCCTTGGAGCGACCCTGCAGTGCTTCTAGTGATTCGCGGTACTTCTGCATATCCGGGATCGGGCGGCGGGCAACCCCTGAATCCATTGCAGCCTGGGCAACAGCCGGGGCAACATAAAGCAGAACGCGTGGATCGAAGGGTTTCGGGATAATATATTCACGGCCGAATTGAATATCCTCCCCGGCGTAGGCTTTACGCACGGAGTCGGGAACATCAAGTTTGGCCAGGTCAGACAGAGCTTTTACCGCTGCCAGTTTCATTTCATCGTTGATGGCGCTGGCATGAACATCGAGGGCACCACGGAACAGGAAGGGAAAACAAAGGACATTATTGACCTGGTTGACATAGTCGGAGCGACCTGTTCCGATAATAACATCATCACGGACCGCCTTGGCTTCCGGCGGAGTGATTTCCGGATCCGGGTTGGCCATGGCGAAAACGATCGGATCTTTCGCCATCGTTTTGAGCATTTCAGGAGACACTGCGCCTTTGGCCGAGACGCCGAAGAAAATATCGGCACCGACCATGGCATCGTCGAGGGTTCTGGCCTCTGTGTCCGCTGCCAGACGTTCCTTGTACTCGTTCATCCCGACTGTTCTGCCTTTGTAAATGACGCCTTTCGTGTCACAGAGGATGACATTGTTTTTATCGATCCCCATGGTGATGGCGAGATTGGCACATGCAATACCGGCGGCACCGGCACCATTGACAACGATTTTTGCTTTGCTAACATCCTTCCCGATAATTTCCAAGGCGTTCAGCATTCCGGCGGCCGAAATAATTGCCGTCCCGTGCTGGTCGTCATGGAAGACCGGAATGTCCATAATCTCTTTGAGCTTCTCCTCAATATAGAAGCATTCCGGACCCTTGATGTCTTCCAGATTGATTCCGCCGAAAGTAGGTTCCAGCAGTTTAACGGTGCGAATCAGTTCATCAGAATCCTTGGTGTTCAGTTCGATATCAAAAACGTCAACATCGGCAAAACTTTTGAACAGAACACCTTTTCCTTCCATGACCGGTTTGCCGGCCAGCGCGCCGATATCACCAAGACCGAGCACCGCAGTACCGTTGGAAACAACCGCAACCAGGTTTCCTTTCGCGGTATATTTGTAGGCATCATTCGGGTTTTTTTCGATTTCCAGACAAGGTTCGGCAACCCCGGGACTGTAAGCGAGTGAAAGATCGTGACTGGTGGCACAGGGCTTGGTAGTGATAACTTCGATTTTACCTTTTCTCCCGGTACTGTGATAATCAAGGGCTTCTTGACGCATTGACATGAGGGTATGTCCTCCTGGTAGAGAGTTTTGTTCTGAGACTCTTGATGGTGTCGCAAAAAAGCTCGACCGACCGCGTTACAGCGTTTTTTCAGGATCTTGACATACCATGTATGCCTTCACCCCTGTGTCGGGCGAAATTTTTGCCTAGCCATCATCATGGTTTTTTGTAAGTACATCACTCGATTGGAGTGAAAGTGTCGAGGTGAGCATTTCTTGTCTGCCCTGAGCTAACCACGAATTACACTTTGAATAAAAAACTATAGTCTTGCTAAAAAAAGTCAACAAAATTTATGACTCAATTAAGAATATAGCTACTTTTGTTCCCGACGCAATGCCGATGCCATATTTTTGTAAATTCTCTTTGCCCATATATTTCAACAAGTTGAATGTTTGTTATGCATCATGTAGCATGTTCAGCTTAAAATATGTTGATAAATTAGAAATTTTTCTTAACCATATCGACATTCTGAGAGTGAATTCCCGGTTGAATGGGAAATCATTGTTCTCGACGGATAATCAACTCTTGGAGCCTTTTCATCTTTGTGTTATCTTTTTTAAATCAACCTAGATGACCTGAGGAATTGCTTGAAATGATTGATATTTTTCAAAAAGGCGGTCCATTGATGTACCCGATTCTGGTCTGTTCGGTGATCGGTTGGGCAATTTTTTTCGAACGAATCAAAACTTTTTTTCATATTCGGCGCAGTTTTCGTCCCTTATTTGAAGATGTTTGTCGTTTTCTTCAGGCAGGTAACCCTCTTGAGGCAGTTTTACTGTGTGAAAGCAGGAACACGCCCCTGGCGAATGTTTTGTTGGTCGTTTTGACCAATCGGGAGAATAACCGGGCACACCTGAAAGAACTCGCTGAAGAGGTGGGTGAGCGTGTATCGATTTCTTTTCAGCGCTATCTCGGCTTGCTCGGGACCATCGCGACCGTCGTGCCTCTGCTTGGCCTGCTTGGTACCGTGCTGGGAATGATCAAGGCATTTGACGTTATTGCAACCGAAGGGGTGGGAACTCCGATGACACTGGGTGGGGGAATATCGGAGGCTTTGATTACTACTGCTGCGGGATTATCGGTTGCCGTACCGATGATCTTGCTCCATCGTTACCTTTCCAGCCGTGCTGAACAGTTAACGCTGGCGTTGGAAGAATTGACCATGCGGGTCGTCGATCTGGTCGAAAGATAAAGTTATGGGTTTTCGTCGTCGCATTATCGAAGAGCCCCGTGTTGAATTAACCCCGATGATCGACGTTGTCTTTTTGTTATTGATTTTCTTTATGATATCAACGACCTTTATTGAAAAACCTGGACTGAAAATCAATCTTCCCGAGTCCTCTGCTCAACAGATAAAACAAGACAGTCTGGAGATTCAGGTCTATTTGTCTGCGGCCGGTGACATCTATTTAAAACGTGAAAAAATTTCTCTGGACGCTTTATTACAGGAACTGAGCAGCTACGGCGAGCGGACAAATAAAATGACTTTTTTACTGATGGCAGACCGGGATGCGCGGCACGGCAAAGTTGTTCAATTGATGGATGCAGCGAAAACGGCAGGTTTCGCTACTCTGGCAATAGCAACAGACAAACCTGCCGGTTCGGATAAACGGTAAACATCTAATAGGTGAAGCGATGGGTAATACCCTGGCAATACTGACCGGAGGTGGTGATTGTCCTGGATTGAATGCCGTCATTCGTGGTGTGGTGCGTTCCGCAGTCGGTTTGCACAATTGGCGAGTGCTTGGTATCGAGGACGGTTTTGAGGGGCTGATCGGCAAGATTCGTCGGCGGGACTTAACCCTTGATTCTGTCAGTGGGATTCTACCGCGAGGTGGTACCATTCTGGGGACCAGTAACCGTGGTAATCCCTTCAGTTATCCGGTGACTGTTAATGGAAAGGTTGAACTTCAGGATATCTCCGATAGGGTCTTGCAAGAGTTTCATAAGTCGGGTGCCGAGGTTTTGATAGCCGTTGGTGGCGACGGGACCTTAAAAATTGCCCAGGGTCTTTATGAGAAAGGTTTGCCGGTCATCGGCGTACCGAAAACGATCGATAATGATCTGCGGGCAACGGATGTGACCTTTGGTTATCGAACCGCAGTGGCCATTGTCACCGAAGCTCTCGATCGCCTGCATTCGACGGCAGAAAGTCATCATCGGGTTATGGTTGTCGAAGTGATGGGCCGGGATGCCGGCTGGATTGCTCTGGAATCGGGAATTGCCGGTTCGGCAGATGTTATTTTGATTCCTGAAATTCCTTATTCTGTCGACCGTATCTGTGCCGCAATTGAACAGCGCAGGGGTCGAGGCCTTCGCTTTTCAATTGTGGTCGTTGCCGAAGGAGCTGTTGCCGCGGAAGGAAACAAAGTTGTCTTACAGACTGCCGCAGAAAATTTTGGTGTTGAACGGCTGGGTGGCGTTGGGCATGCCGTAGCACAACAAATCACTGCTCAGTTGGATATGGAAATCCGGGTCGTGATTTTGGGGCACCTGCAAAGAGGTGGTTCACCGACGCCTTATGATCGGATTCTTGCCTCACGGTTTGGCGTCAAGGCTGTTGAGCTTATCGCACAAAAGAAGTTCGGCCGGATGGTCGCATTACGCGGGCGCAAGGTTGTCGACGTCGAAATTGCCAGTGCGATTTCTCAACTCAATCTGGTTGATCCCGCGGGTGAACTGGTTGCGACGGCTGAATCTCTTGGAATTATGGTCGGTCGTTGATTTTATTGATGATTGCTTAAAGAGCAGGGCATCTAATGACAAATATTTTTACTCTCATTACTGAAAGCAGTGCTGCGAAAAGTACCGGTTCCATTAGTCGCAGTGTCCTTTATTCTCTAGCTGGTCTTTTGCTCGGGGTTTCTGCGCCGATCGGTTGGATGCTGGTGCGTTTGGCTGCGTTTTATGACCCCGCGTTGTCGCTCTGGCAACAGACCATCGGCAACGTCCTGTTGAGTAACATTAATATTGCCTTATTTGTTTATATGGGCGGAGGTACGGCCGTAGTCTTGGGGACTTTTGGCTATTTTATCGGTCGGGCTGCCGAACAAATCCATACCCGGGCGGCTAAACTCAACGAAATGAATATCACTGTAGCTCGCCAGAAAGAGGAGTTTGAACGAAAATATCGTGAATTGAATGCCCGTATAGAAAATTTTCACGCGATCAGTGCGGGCATTTTAAAAACCACGGATTTTCAGGAGCTGGTGGCTTTAACCGGAAACGGTTTGAGAGAAGTTGTAGATTATGATCGAGTGAACATCCTTTTAGTTGACCACGAACGCAAAGAGCTTCGCCTGTCAAGTTGCCTGAATCGTGATGGTGGGGCGACAGATACTTCGGTGACAATCCCCCTCGATGAGCGGGCCGGTGTTCTCTATAAAGCGGTCTCTGAGATGCGACATTATCTGATTGATGATATTTCTCTGATGCCTACCGATTTTCGGCTTAAACCACCCTGTGACAGTGTTTCAGCCCTGCGTTCAAAATGTTTTCTGATTTGCCCGGTGATCGTTAGCGGTGTTGTTGAAATGATCATGACTGTTGATAATAAAATGACCGGAAGCCCCTTGGACGAGGACGATGTCGATACCCTCAAACTGTTTGCCTCGCAACTTTCCGGAAGCATCACCCGTTTGCGCCTTTTCAGTGCTGTCGAATCTTTGACCAAAGAACTGGAACGTACCTTCAGTCAACTCATGCAGTATCGCCAGGACTACCAGATTCTGATCAAAACCCTGAAACGTGCATCAACCTCAACCATCAGCCTGATTGCTGACAATGCCACTTCGGCCGATGTGGTACGTGATACCGTCAATGCCACCCAGTCTGCGTCAACACAGATTTCGGCATCGATTGACGAAGTCGGAGAAAGCATCAATCAACTCTCTGAATTTATGGATAAATCGATATCGGCAATGACCGAAATTTCCGCAACCATTAAAGAAGTTGACGACAATAGTGTCAGTTCAAATGAAATGTCGGAACAGGTGCTGGAGCAGGCGGAAGGTGGTGTGGTTTCGGTTCGGGAAACCGTGACCGGACTCAAAGGGATTGCCAAGGGGGTCGCTGAGGCGAACGAAAAAATTGATCAATTGTCGCGCTGCGGAGATGAAATTAACACAATCACAACGGTTATCACGGAAATCGCGCAAAAAACCAACTTGCTGGCACTAAATGCTGCGATTATCGCGGCGCAAGCCGGTGAGCATGGGCGTTCATTTGCTGTCGTCGCGGAAGAAATTCGTGGTCTCTCGCAAAAAACGGCCCATTCTTCAGAAGCGATTACTCAATTGATTCGTGATATGCACACCAATACCTCTGAAGTTGTGCATCAGGTCTATCATGTTGAATCTTTGGTGACACAGGGGGTTGCTCTGGGCGGAAAAACCGAGCAGTCACTGGAGCAGATTTTATCAAGTGCGACGACCGCCAAAGATATGTCGAGAAATATTCGTCATGCGACCCGTGAAGTTTCCCGGTCTGCCGAATTTGTCACCAATTCAATCGAAGAATTGGGCGAGATGACAGAGCAGGTCTCAACGGCTTCTCGTGAACAGGTCCAAGGGGTTCACGGGGTTGTCCGTTCGATCGAAGATATCCGCACGATGGCCGATGAGATGGCAAATGTTGCGATACAGCAGCGTCAGGACAGCCGTGATATTGAGATGGCGGTGGAATCGGTCGCGGATATGTCCACGCGGATTTTTGACGAAATGGACGCGCGTAACGCGCAGAGCCAGACGGTTATTCGCCAATTGAAACAGCTTAAAGAAACGGAATAGAAGATTCCTTTTCGTCGATTTCAGAAAGCCTCTGAATTTATATCAGGGGCTTTTTATTGCTTGCCCGGCGGAACGGGCAACAGAGCGCAGCCCGATACCTGGTCAGACCCGTGAGGGGTGAGATAACCCTCACGATGCAGGAATCTTGGTAAATTGGTCTGACCGATTGATTTGTGTCGCTATTTCGGTTAAATTCTTGTGTCATTTAAAAAATCTTACTAAGACGGAATTGATATCATGCTGAACATTGACCAACCCCTGGATCCAGTCGAATACAGTTTCTGGTTGCCGCCGGAAGGGACGATTGTCACCACCGGACCGGAGAATGCAGAAATCGAAATTCCACAGATCCCTTTGCCGATCCACAAGGCTGAGTTAAATGAATCTCCCGATCCTTCGGAAAAAGTCATCGGTGAAGGGATCTATGATTATCTCCGCCGTTTTCCGGATTGTCCGAATAACAGTGACTATGCGCGGATCCTGAGCACTGCTTATCCTTTTTATATCTCGGACCTCGGTTCACAAATTATTATGCTTGAGGTTAAGGAGGTTGATCCGCTTTACATCCGGCGTAAAATCAGCATGCTGAAAATCCTCGCCCTCTTGGAGCCGGAGAATTACGGGCTGTTGCAGCGCATCGGCATTGCCTACTTTGAGTTGGCAATGATTTATACTGAGCTGATTAATGTGCGACGCGAGTTGGCTGCGGCGCGACTTTGGCTGGAAAAGGCCAGGCGAAAACATCCGGAAGAGATCGGCACATTGAATTATCTCGGCCAGGTTTGTTATTTGACCGGTGCTTATCCTCAGGCCAAATTGTATTGGCAGATCATGTCTGATAAACTTGACGATGGTGATGTCAAAGTCGAATTGCAACGTCGCACTGAAAAAGTTACCTCCGGGCAACTGCCCGGACAGCCGCTGATCGACAGCCTTGAAGCCATCGGCATCGCCATGGAACATTATCATGTCGAGGAGTACTCGGAAGCTTGTATGATTATGGAACGCTTAGAAGAAGAAGGTCGCTTGCCTGACGAACTGCCCAACCCGGAATTTTTCTACTTTCTCGGACTCAGCCGAGAAAAAAATACGGATTTGGCCGGTGCCTTTGAAGCTTATACGAAAACACGGGAACTTGATCCTGCGCATCAAGCCGCCCAAGAAGGTCTGGACCGTATCACCGATAACCATCGGGAGTTGTCATGAGTACTGTGCATTTTGCCGATATTCTCTTGATTCTGATTGTTTGCCTGGTGATCGGTGTAATCCTCATTCTGGTTCATCGTGGAAACAATAAAGCCTCCCGGGATGATGTTGCTCCGGCAACAGACAAGATTCCCTCTGCGCAAGAAAAGTCGTCGGAAAACATTGACAGTGAATAAACTTAGCAGTATATCAGTGGCGAATATCGTCGACCGTTAAAGCTTCATTGTAACCCACGCAGGAGAAGCAAATGAACCCACTCGCGGTGGAACTCAACAACCTGATCAAAGCTGGCAATCCGTATGTCCTCGACATGTTTTCCGACCTCGGCAAAAATCTTTTCTTTCCGAAAGGCATTTTGACCCAGTCGGCCGAAGCCAAGGAAAAAGCTCACAAGTTTAATGCGACCATCGGGATTGCTACAGAGAACGGTGGTCCGATGTATTTACAGTGTATTCAGGATAAACTGCCCGGTTTTGAACCCAAGGATATCTATCCTTATGCCCCACCGGCAGGCAAGCCGGAACTGCGTGCCCTTTGGCGGGAAAAGATGCTGCGGGAAAGTCCGAGTCTGCAGGGGAAACATTTCAGCAATCCGATTGTCACCAATGCGCTGACTCACGGGCTGTCTATTGTCGGTGATCTGTTTGTCGGAGCAGGGGATCATCTGGTGTTGCCGGAAATGCTCTGGGGGAACTACAATCTGACTTTCGGCGTCTGCAACGGCGGTGTGGTCAAAAAATATAAAACCTTCACCGAGGACGGTGGCTTCAACGTTGACGCTTTCAAACAATGTCTCAAGGAAACGTCTGCAGAAAAAGGCAAGGCCGTTGTTATTCTCAACTTTCCGAATAACCCGAGCGGCTACACCCCGACCGTGGCCGAAGGTGATGGTCTGGTTGCTGCAATCAAGGAGGTTGCTGAGGAAGGCTGCAATATTGTCGCAATTACTGACGATGCCTATTTCGGCCTCTTCTACGAAGAGTCTCTGAAAGAGTCCCTGTACGGCAAACTGGCGAACCTGCATGAGCGGGTTCTGGCGATCAAACTTGATGGTGCCACCAAGGAAGAATTTGTCTGGGGATTCCGCACCGGCTTTATTACTTTTGCCGCCGGCAGCAGCGAACCGCAAGTCGAACTGCTGGCCGCCCTGGAAAAGAAAACCATGGGCTTGATCCGGGCGAAAATTTCCAACTGCCCGCATCCGTCCCAGACTTTTGTGATTGAAGCCCTGAAATCACCGGATTTCCTGACGCAAAAAGAAGAAAAGTTCCAGACCATGAAAGGTCGTGCGCTGAAAACCAAAGAAGTCCTCAGCGGTGATAAGTATACGGCTGCCTGGAATTATTATCCTTTTAACTCAGGGTACTTCATGTGTCTGCAACTGAAGCGGGTTGATGCTGAACAGTTGCGTGTTCACCTGCTCGACAAGTACGGAGTCGGTGCTATCTCAATAGGCAAAACAGATTTGCGGATTGCTTTCTCCTGTATCGCTGAGGAAGATATTCCCGAGTTGTTTGAACTGATTTTCCAGGCCGAACAGGATCTGGCTTAAAACTTAACCCTGACATTGAAAAGACTCGCTTCGGCGGGTCTTTTTGGTTATGAAGTATGAAAAATCTACCACAGCAAATCGATCAACTGATCAACGATGTTCCGTCTCTTCGGTCGCTCATCGATCTAGCCGAGGAGATGGGGATAACCACCTGGCTGGTCGGCGGAGTATTGCGCGATCTGCTGTTGGAACGCCCCATTGCAGATATTGATCTGGCGGCAGCGGCAGACCCGACACCGCTGGCAAAAAATTGGGCGGCTCGTAGCGGTGGTCGCTGGTTCTGGCTTGACCGCGAACGCAAGCAGAGCAGGGTGTTGCTGCCCAAGCGTTTGACGGTCGATTTTGCGCCCTTGCGTGCACCAACTCTTGAAGCGGACCTGTTGCTGAGAGATTTCACGATCAACGCCCTGGCCTTTAAATTCAATCACACAGCGACCGATAATGTTCTCATCGACCCACTGAATGGTTGTCATCATCTGATAGAACGCGAACTGCATGTCACTTCACGACAGAGTTATGTCGATGATCCGTTGCGTATGTTCAAGGGAATTCGGCATGCGGTCACGCTTGATATGCAGTTGTCTGAAACGACAGTTGCCCAGATTCAGGAATTTTCCCACTTGATTGAAAGCGTGGCCGGGGAACGAATTCGTGATGAATTGGAAAAAATCCTTGCTGCGGAGCAATGCTTCAGAGGAGTCAGACTCTTACAGGAAACCGGACTGCTGAGAGCTCTCCTCGGCCCGGCGCAAGGTTCGCTGGACACTGGAGTGATGAAGGCCCTGCTTCAACTGGAACAGCAGATGGCACGGGTTCGGTTGATCGTCGGCCTGGAGGAAAAGGAGGCGATTCGAGAAGAATCCTTTTCGCAACATAGCATCTTTTTTCTCGCGGCCTTGCTTGCATATTATCAACCACAGAACCTGCCGGATATTTTGCATCGTAAGTTGCGGCTCAGTCGGCAGCAGCAGAAACTGATACTGGCGTTACAGCAGACACCGAGTAAACACTGGTTCAGATTGTCCGGACAATTGCCGACAGGTCGTCGGCAGGCCCTGTTGGTTGAACAACTGGGGTATATGCCCGATGAACAACTGCTTTATCTCTCCGTTTCACCGAATCCATTGAATTTCAGCAAAGCCATTGAGTTGCAGGAGTCTTTTTTGACGCACCAACATCTCGGCCGGATTCCCGATATCCTCTCGGGTCAGGAGCTGCAAAAGTTGCTCACAGAGATGCCGGTTGAAGTAACCGGCCTTTTCTTGAAACGTATCAAAGCTGCTGAAATTACTGGAGAAATAACCGACAAAAATGACGTGCTGCAATGGCTCAAAAAGAAAATAACTGATTGACAAAATTGAGTATCAGTCACTATACTGCGCCCCACACATGCGGGAATAACTCAGTTGGTAGAGTGTCAGCTTCCCAAGCTGAGAGTCGCGGGTTCGAATCCCGTTTCCCGCTCCAGTTAGAAAAAGGTCAGGTCTTGAGATCTGACCTTTTTTTGGTTTCATGACCCTGTCAGCTTGCTTCATTTGTTTCTGGACAGTGCTGGGGAAAGGGATTACGATCGTAATCGTTTGATAAATGGGGAAACGGCGGTCTCTTTTAAAATTTACTTAACAGGAGGAAAATATGAGAATTTTTCTGATGTTTTTTTTGGTGTGTGGTCTTTTGCTTGCCGGGTGTGAAAAGGAAAAGGTTGTTGCGCCGACCCTGGAGCAACCAGCATCGCAGGTCAAATCTTCCGTGGATCAGCAGGTAAAGGAAGTTGCTGAAGTTGCTGAAGTTGCTGAAGTTGCTGAAGTTGCTGAAGTTGCTGAAGTTGCTGAAGTTGCTGAAGTTGCTGAAGTTGCTGAAGTTGCTGAAGTTGCT
>JAUVEB010000263.1 GCA_030595055.1 Desulfuromonadaceae bacterium | reverse complement strand
CAGATCGTCAGCGTTACCTCTGATTGGGTCCATCGCCCGGGGCCACGCTTGAGTCTCGGTCTAAAAGCTTTAGCGAAGGCGATACAGGGTGTCGAAGTTGATAATTCAACCCAACAGGAGAGGCCATGAAACTTAGTCGATCGATAAGTTGGCTACCGATTCTCAGCGTCTCTCTGGCTGTTGCCCTGTCACTTTCCCTCTGGTCCGGACCTTTGTCACTCTCTCCGTCAGAGCTGTTGGCCACTCTCTTTGGTCAGGCTGAGTCGGTCACTCATTCTGCCATTGTGCTGAAAATCCGGCTGCCCAGAGCCCTGCTGGCAGCCCTGGTCGGTGCAGCCCTGGGCGCATCGGGAGGGGCCTTTCAGGCGGTTCTACGCAACCCTCTGGCCGATCCCTATATCCTTGGTGTTTCGGGTGGAGCCGCCCTGGGAGCGGTTGCGGCTCTGACCCTCGGCTACAATTCGCCGCTACTTCTGCCGAGTGCCGCTTTCATCGGCGCGTGTACTGCTCTGTTGTTGGTTTACTGGGTCGCGGGGGCCTATACAGGATCATCCCATACCTTGATTCTTTCCGGGGTTATGGTCGGCAGCTTCGCCTCAGCACTGTTGCTGTTTCTACTCTGGATGGCTCCCGCCGACCCGGTAAAAACAGCGGTGTTCTGGTTGGCAGGAAACCTCGATTCAGCAGACCCCAGCTGGCTTCCCTGGATCGCTGTATGGATTGGTATTGCCTTCTTTTTGCTCTGGGGGCAATCGCGCGCACTCGATCTGTTTACGCAGGGCGAAGAGGTTGCCGCCGACCTCGGTCTTAACGTCGGATATGCTCGGCTGTTGCTGTTTGCCACTGCCGGGGCGCTGACAGCTGCGGCTGTCGCCATGGCCGGATTGGTCGGGTTTGTCGGCTTGACCGTGCCACACGTGGTCCGTTTGTTGTGGGGGGGGTCTCATCGTCACCTGCTCCCGGCTTCGGCACTGCTCGGAGCCACTTTCCTGGTTGCCGCCGATGCGATTTCCCGCTCTTTACTGTCTCCGGCAGAAATACCCGTTGGCGTGGTAACCGCCCTGATTGGCGCCCCCTTCTTTCTCTACCTGCTGCGTAAACGGGAAAATCAGTTATGATCAGGGTAGCAGATCTTCATTTCTCTTACGCCCGTCAGCCAGTGTTGCGGGGAATTGACCTGACGGTTGAAGAGGGAGAGATCATTTCCATTCTCGGCCCCAACGGCTGCGGAAAATCAACCCTGCTGCAGTTACTACGCGGCGTTTTAGTTCCTTCTCAGGGGCAGGTTCTCTGGCAGGGGCAGGATGCATTCAGACTGAGCAGAAAAGCGATGGCGCAACTGGTAGCGGTGGTTCCCCAATCTACCCAGACTCCCTTTTCGTATCCGGTTCGGGAGATGGTCGCGATGGGACGCTTTGCCCGGAAAGTCGGCTTTTTTGGTCAGACCGCCGCTGATCGGCTAGCAGTGGAAAAAGCTCTGGCAGTGACCGACACCATCCATCTCGCAGAGCGGCCCGGCAGCGACCTGAGTGGGGGGGAATTACAACGAGTTCTGTTGGCGCGTGCGCTGGCACAAGAGGCACCAGTTTTGCTGCTTGACGAAGCGACCAGCCACCTCGACCTCGATCATCGGCTGGAAATCAGTGAGCTACTGCTCCGTCTCAATCGGGAACAGGGAACGACGGTGGTCCAGGTTTCACATGACCTAGATCAGGCCGCCGAAATTTCCGACCGCATTCTGCTGCTTGCCGCAAACGGTCGATCCTCAGCACTCGGGACACCGGTAGAGGTATACACTCCGGACAACCTGAAACAGGTCTTCAGGGTTGAGGTCAAGGTCGAAAACAATCCTTATACCGGCGCCCCGCGCACCTACCCGGTGAAACGGCGTAACTTCCTCTCACAGAAGCTGCCGCGTATACATCTGCTGTGTGGTGGCGGCAGCGGCGGTGAACTGCTGAGGAAGCTCCACCTGGCCGGTTACGAGGTCAGCGTAGGACCGGTTAATCGTGGCGATTCCGACCAGATCCTGGCTTGCGCCCTGGGGCTTGAGACCGTAACAGAAGAACCTTTCTGTCCAATTTCGCCAACCGCCATGCAAGCCGCAATGAAGCTTTGCCGCCAAGCAGAACTGCTGATCGTCAGTCCTACCGTTTGGGGCCCTGGCAATCTCGCCTGCCTCGATTTGGTCAAGGATAGCCTCAGCCATCGAATTCCTGTCGTTCTGACCGATCCGAATGCCGAACGAGATTTTACCGGGGGCAAAGCTTGGGATATCATCCAGAAGCTTGTGGGAGCTGGTGCACAGATTGCGGCCGATGCTGAAGCGGTTCTCGAAATATTAAATGGCATCGCCAGAAGCAAAAAACATGAAAGATAGCCTCCTTTTTCGTTATTTTTCCCTCTCTCTGCTTGTTCATTTTTTTGTCCTGCTGATCTGCCTGACGCCACAGGTGACTCCGTTGAAAGTAACTCCCGTTATAACGGTTGCTCTTTATAACTTTGCCACCCG
>JAUVEB010000235.1 GCA_030595055.1 Desulfuromonadaceae bacterium | reverse complement strand
CAGACACCCTTTCCATGGGCATCACCGGCACATCTTGCTGAATAGTTACTAAAACCATGCATATAAGGTTTTCTCCGCGGTCTTTGCGTCTTGAGTGAACGTAGTGAACGGGCGTGAGGATGATTATGAACTTTTCTGATTTCAGGTTTACATCCCGTCCCTGTCCGTGTGGGTCCGTGGCCGACCGTTGCTTTCGTCGGGCAGTTACGCACACAGGCGTAGCATTTTTTGCAACGCTCCTGGATCGTCGTGATCGGACCGGTTTCTTTGGCGTACGGCATGTTGGAATCCTTCGGCTGTCAAAAAGATTCCGGATTGTGTCATCGATGGCACAGTTGTGTCAAGCCGTGGTTTTATGGCGCAAATAACGACCGACCCGGGCACTGTGATGGCAGGCGGCCAGATGATTTTTCCCCTGATTCACTAATTGGGGAGTTTCCTTTTTACAGACGGCATCGGCGTAAGGGCAGCGGGGGTGGAAATAGCAACCGCTGGGAGGATTGATCGGCGAGGGGATTTCCCCGGCCGGCGGGGCCGGCCGCGGTTGTTCCGGATCGGGGATCGGAACCGCGTTGAGCAGTGCCTCCGTGTAGGGATGGCGTGGGTTGCGATAGAGGTCGTCGGCCGCAGTCAACTCGACGATTTTCCCCAGGTACATCACGGCAATTCGATCGCTGACATGTTCAATGACCGCCAGGTCGTGGGCAATGAACAGGTAGCTGAGATGATGCTCCTGCTGGATCTCTTGCAGCAGGTTGAGGATCTGTGCCTGGACCGACAGGTCGAGAGCGGAAACCGGTTCGTCAGCGATGATCAGTTGCGGTTCCACGGCCAGGGCGCGAGCAATACCCACTCGCTGGCGTTGGCCTCCGGAGAACTCGTGCGGATAACGCTGCTCATGTTCGGCTGAGAGGCCGACCTTTTCCAGCAATTCAATCACCCGGTCGCGAATCTGGCGTGCCGGAGCCAATTTGTGGATCACATAGGGCTCGCTGAGGATCGAACCGACGGTCATGCGGGGATTCAGTGACGAGAAGGGATCTTGAAAAATCATTTGCAGTTTTCGCCGATAAGGGCGCACCTGCCGGGGAGAGAGCTTGTTCAGTTCTATGTTGTCGAATAAAACCTGTCCCCGATCGGCTTTTTGCAACTGCATGATCAGTTTTCCGATGGTCGATTTGCCGCAGCCGGACTCACCGACCAAGCCGAGAGTTTCGCCCGTTTCAAGGCTGAAGGAGACATCATCAACGGCAACCAATCGTCCGGAAGAACCGCCGAGAGAATCGGTCGTTCGAAAGCTTTTGCGGAGATTGCGAACTTCCAGTAGCGGCACAGTCTTAATACCTCCAGCAACGGACCCGGTGATCCTCTTCAATTTCGACCAATTGCGGCGAGTGGGAACCGCAAGGGGGACAGGGGGCATTGCAGCGGTCGATAAACAGGCAGCCCTCATGATGTTCACGCAGCTTCGGCAATTGGCCGGGGATTGTCGGTAACGCGCCCTTTTGACCCAGCTGTGGAATACATTTGAGCAAACCCTGCGTGTAGGGATGGAGGGGGTTGTTGAAGAGTCTGGCCACCGGGCCTTCTTCAACAATCTTCCCGGCATACATGATGGCCAGGCGATCGGCGTTGCCGGCAACCACTCCCAGATCGTGACTGATCAACAGGGTTGCCGTCTGTCGTTCCTCTTTCAGTTTTTGCAACAGGTCCATGATCTGTGCCTGAATCGTCACATCGAGAGCGGTGGTCGGTTCGTCGGCAATCAGCAGCTTCGGATCACAGGCCAAGGCCATGGCAATCATGACCCGTTGTCGTTGCCCACCTGAAAGCTGATGCGGATAATCACGCAAGCGCCGTTTTTGGTCGGATATTCCGACTAATGTCAGCAGCTCTGCCGCTTGCTCCAGCGCTTGTTTCGGACTGGCCCCCTTATGGAGTCGTAAGACTTCAGCGATCTGTTCACCGATCCTCAGGACCGGATTGAGAGACGTCATCGGCTCCTGGAAAATCATCGTAATCTCGTTGCCCCGGATGCGCCGCATTTCCAGATCGGGCAGGCGCAACAGATCGCGTCCATCAAGCCTGATTTCACCGCTGACCACTCGCCCCGGTTCCGGCAGCAGGCGCAGCAGGGACAGGGCCGTCATCGATTTTCCGCATCCCGACTCACCGACCAGGGCCAGCGTTTCTCCCCGCTCGATCTTGAAAGAGACATCGTCGACCGCTTTGACCAGCCCGGAGCGGGTGAAAAAATAACTGCGCAGATTTTCTACAACAAGACGTGAGGACATGATTTTCTCTCATGATATCGGTTGTTTCATTGTGTACACGTTGAGCGGTGAATGGTCAAGCATCCTTCACTTTGCAAAGGACCGGCAGCGTGTTAACATCCGCACTTTTCAAGCTCTCCCTTAACTGCAAAGGACACTGCCGGAATGAAGCAACCGACAAACGAGGAAATTCTTCACTTATTGATCGAGGAATCCGGTTTGCAACGGCAACAGGTGGCCCAAACCATTGCCCTGCTGAATGAAGGTGCAACGGTGCCGTTTATTGCCCGTTATCGTAAAGAGGCCACCGGTGATTTGGACGAAGTGCAGATCCGCCAGTTACAGGAGCGGCTGAGTTATCATAAAGAGCTGATTGAGCGTCGTCAGGCGATCCTGAAATCGATCGATGAACAGGGAAAGCTGACTCCGGAACTGCGCCGGCGGATCGTCGCAGCGCGGCAAAAAACTGAGCTGGAAGACCTCTACCTGCCGTTTAAACCGAGGCGGCGCACCAAAGCCCTGATCGCCCGGGAACGAGGTCTGGAACCCCTGGCCGGACAACTTTTAGCGGCAACCGGGTCAGGTGCGGAAATTGAATCTTTGGCTGCTCCTTTTGTCAATTGTGAACGGGATGTTGCCGATACTGCTGCGGCCCTGGAGGGCGCCGGACATATTCTGGCGGAACGGTTTGCTGAAAATGCCGATGCTCGGGCCTTGGTGCGTGAACTGACTTGGCAGCAGGGGCAATTTTGTTCGAAAACGGCACGTGGTAAAGCGGGAACGGTCAGCAAATACGAGATGTATTACGATTTCAGCGAGTTACTGCGCCAGATTCCCTCGCATCGGATGTTGGCCATGCG
>JAUVEB010000168.1 GCA_030595055.1 Desulfuromonadaceae bacterium | reverse complement strand
ACTCACTGATCAAACCGTTAAAATCAAGACCTTCATCAGACCAAATCACCTCAGGCGGTGGCGAGGCCGCCACAATTGCGCTGTCTGCCGTGGTGACTTCATTTTCCGGGAATTCCTCAACCACCGGCTCATCAGGCGCCTCGCAACGATACTTCTCCGGCAGTTCTTTCAGGGTGACACATTTGCCCCGGTTCAAAATCACCAGCCGCTGGATTAAATTTTCCAGTTCCCTGACGTTCCCGGCCAAGAATATCCCTGTAAACTCCGCACGCTCATGGGATCAAGGGAGGTAGGACGATCACTTTTACGGCGATTGAACTGTTCAATAAATTTACCAATCAGGATCGGAATGTCACCTTTACGCTCGCGCAACGGCGGGGCATTCAGTGGAATCACCGCCAACCGGTAATATAAATCCTCCCGGAACCGCCCTTCAGCGACCTGCTGTTCCAAATTCTGATGAGTGGCGGCAATCACGCGGACATCAACCTTCGTCGCCCGCACAGCGCCAACCTGTTCCACCTCTCGCTCCTGCAACACCCGCAGCAGTTTTGCCTGTAAAGCCGGCTTCATATCACCGATTTCATCAAGAAAAAGAGTTCCGCCCTCGGCAAACTGCACCCGGCCGATTTTTGATTGCTGTGCCCCGGTAAATGCCCCTTTAACGTAACCGAAAAGTTCACTTTCCAACAGCTCATCAGGAATCGCCGCGCAATTGACCGGAACAAAATGCCCACTTTTTCTCGAACTGTTTTCATGAATCGCCCGGGCAATCAATTCTTTCCCCGTTCCGCTTTCACCCTGGATCAGAATGGTACTTTCACCATCTTCAGCGACACAGGAAATCAACTTAAAAAGTTCCAGCATCTGCGGTGAGCTCCCGATCATTCCCCCGAATCCACTGTTAGCGGTCATACGCATAAAATCCATTCTGTACTGTTCGAATAAATTATTCGGCACTGAAGTGCCGACAAAAGCAGAAAGATGAGTTAATAATAATATATGTTCTATAATGTGTCAATATTTGGACACAGCAAAAACAAAAATAATCGATATTTAATCGGATCGATACCTTCAGCCAGCAAATCTTTTTATATTTCAGATCTCAAAACAAAACGGGACATTGCACAAAGTGCAAAATCCTGCCTGTATTTTTGGTAAATCTCCCCAAACAACATAATAAAAAACGGGGCATTGTACTGACGCACAATACCCCGTTTTTATTATGGCGGAGAGGGGGAGATTCGAACTCCCGGTGGCTTGCGCCACAACAGATTTCGAGTCTGTCACCTTCGGCCGCTCGGACACCTCTCCAAACTTAATTTGTAACTATTCCGCAAGATATGCTGGTGATGCCCATGGAAAGGGTGACTGTCGCCCGGATGGCGACAGTCAAGCCCCAGGGATGGGTTCATGCGGCCCTTGGTATGGGCGGCACCAGCACACCAGCACTCGTTCTGAATAGTTTACTGGGAAACGAGAAATTTTTCTTAAGGTCAAGGAAATCAAGCGGTTGCGCGGAGGCGTAGATGTCTACGCTGCACCAGCAACCGTGCAGATTGACGCAGAGACTGTGAAAAAGGGCCGTTTCCGGATGAAAACTACCTCAGTTCATCAATCCGCGACAGATAGTTGAGGGTAAAGACCTCATCCGCCAGCTCTTTCTGATGAATCTTGGCGTAGATCATGGCCGATTTATAGCCTTTGTAAAGCGGGCTGTCGGTTTCCAGCACCGATGGGCGCACCACACCGTTGCCGAAATCTTTCGGTTCCTTGTAATAGAGGGTTTTGATCAGCATCCCACTGGAAGCAAAACATTCAATAGTGGTGGGAACCAGAGCCTTTTTATCGACCCACATTTTCAGTTGGTCATAGGCGATGGTATTTGATTTTGCTTTCAGATCAAGGAGATAAAGATCATCTTCTTCGGTGATGCTTGCCACATCATATTCGGCACTGTAGTCAAGGCGCAGAATATCGGAATTGTTGAATACTCCGCCGACCACCGATTGCAGACTGGTGATCCGGATCGGCTTGCCGACATTGGGGATATAGAGCCACATGTTGTCGTTCAGGCGCAGGGTGGAACGCCCTTTTTCGCTGGCCGGAGAAAGGAACAGGGCCACCATCTTATCCTGTCCCTTTTTCACCGAGTAGAGGACAAATTCTTTTTTGCTGCCATCCGGCTCGATATTGATCAGCTTACGGTACATTTCGTAAGATTCCGGGTTCAGATTTTTATCCACCTGCAGCAGAATATCTGTGCCGTCGAGGGCTTGAGCCACAGAGGTGGTACACAGTAAAATCGATAGCAGAACAATAATGACTTTATTTTTCCTTAGTAATCGCTTGAACAACCTCATGGGCAGCTCCTGTTTGCAAAATATATTTTATCTTGTATGAGCTCAAGGCTCGCTCCATCTTGGTTCCAAATTCTCCGGCCACAACCAAAGCAACTCCTTTATCAGAGAGAAAAACGGCCGCTTTTGGACCGGCTCCGCCGGGAATACCGGCAAAAGGGTTTCTCTCTGCATCTAGAAAATTCCCACTGTCATCAAAAAAAAGAAAGTAGGCTGCCCTACCGGCTTTTTCGCTGACCGTCGCCTCTGGTTCCGAATCATTGGCCGCGACGGCGATAGAGGCGATATCCTTTGCAGCGTTTGCACTGAAAGCCATGAACAGGCCGAAAAAAACCACGAGAAAGCATATTCTGATTTTTTTACAACACATACCAGTTCTCCTGATTACAGGTTTTTCATCTTTCGTTAAACATGCTTCAAGGCAGTAATCGGATCCATCCTGGCCGCTTTCCAAGCCGGCTGCAAGCTGGCGATAACGGCAATGGCGATAACAATCACCACGACCAGCACCACGTCGGTAACTCCGATCGTCGGCGAGAGCAGCAGGCCGGTTTGACGTCCAAAATCGAAACTGATCTGCGTCACATTCATAATTGCAATACTGATCAAGCTGATGACCGTCCCGATAGTGGTTCCCAAAACTCCCATCAGAAAGCCTTCAACAACAAAGAGTCCGAGAATTTTGTTTGGTAACGTCCCGATGGCCGAGATTGTACCGATCTCGTTGATCCGTTCATAGACGGCCATGATCATCACGTTCATGATACTGACCAGTACGATAGCCACCAGCATGATCTTGATAAAGAAGGTCATCAGGTCGATCATTTTGGCGATATTGAAGAAGGGGGAGATGCTCTCCCAGGTATGTACCTCGAAAACCGGCAGCCCCTGCTGATTTTTCATCGATCCCAGTTTTTCCTGCAGGCTGGCAAAAACTGTGGACAGCTGATCAATATCCTTCAAGCGGACAGCAATTTCACTGATCTCGGCGGCACCGATCCTGAGCAGGGAGGTGGCATCGTCGATATGGATCATCCCGTCGCGTCCGCCCGGTCCGGAGATGCCTTCCAGAATTCCGCGCACCACAAAGTTCTGACCGTTGACTGAACCATCCTTGTTGTTGGCCACCAGGACAATTCCGTCACCGACCTTGACCTTCATCCCCTTGGCAATCAGTTCCGGAATCAGGATCTCACCCGGTTCGAGCAGGCCCTCTTTTTTTCCTTCCAGAAGCCGGTCGATCAGCAAGGGCGCGGCCTTGATTTCATCCATCGGGGTTACGGCGTTCAGGCGGATGTTGGTGGTTTCGGTGAAATTACTGAACATGGCACCCAGCTTGATGCGCATGGAATAGGCCTCCACAGCAGCTTCTTCGGCCAGAACCTGCACAACTTTATCCAGCTGATTGCCGGTCAGGTTGCGATTCAGGGGTAAACTGTCAATAGACGCCAGGTAGCCTTTTTTGTGAATCTGGATATGGCCAAGCATTGAATCGGTAATCTGTCCAACCATCAATGCCTTGAAGGAACCTGAGACGGAGATAAACAGCAGCACCGCTACCACCCCCAGAGTAATCAGCATGGATGTCAGCAGGGTGCGCCGTTTGTAGCGGAACAGGTTTCGGGCCGCCAGTTTGAAAATATTAAGCATGATGACCTCCGGAAACCTTCTCCTGCCTGAGTAAGATGCCATCTTCCAGCGTAAAGGTGATTTCAACGTTATCGACAATCCGCTGATCGTGAGTGGAAAAAATAAAAGTGGTCTTGAACTCATCGCGCATCTGCTTCATCAGATCGATGATCTGATTGGCGGTTTCACGATCCAGATTGGCGGTGGGTTCGTCAGCCAGAACCAGCTTGGCATTGGTGACCAGAGCTCTTGCCACGGCAACCCGCTGTTTCTGTCCACCGGAGATCTGTCGGGGATACTTGTTCCCCTGATCCCCCATGCCGACCGCATCCAGCAGATCCTGAACCCGTTTTTTACGCTGCTCCTTGGGCCAGTTTTGCACCATCTGCAATGGATATTCGATATTTTCAAAGACGGTTAAGACCGGAATCAGGTTGAAATCCTGGAACACAAAGCCGATATGTTCACCGCGAAAGCAGGCTGCATCCCGGCGATTCAGGCTGGTAATATCCTCTCCGACAACCTGAAGTTGTCCCGCCGTCGGTGGATCAAGACAACCGATCATGTTCAGCAGTGTCGTTTTACCGCTTCCCGAGGGGCCGATAAAGGAAACAAAAGAGGCCGGTTCAATAGAAAAATCGACCCCGCGGATCGCTTCGACCTTGATATCGCCGGTGACGTAGGTTTTAACCAATTGCTTCGCAACAACAACAGACATAAACCACCTGCTCTTTCTTGAGAGTGTGTAACTATCCAGCACATCACCACCCGTTCTGAATAGTTACCAAAATTATGAGCTTTGTGCGACGACTCACGACTCTGTTTTGGGTGACAGTACCTACTGACCGGTAAAGCTTATCATGAATATGGTTATTTGAATATATGGAGCGTGTAAAAACAATTGGTGCTGCCCCGGCTTTACGGTTATGAAACTGTGGTGGTTCGCATCGCAAAAGCCTGGG
>JAUVEB010000059.1 GCA_030595055.1 Desulfuromonadaceae bacterium | reverse complement strand
AGCCGCTGATCCCGGATCCGAAACTTCATGAGGCCTGCCGAAACCTTAAAAAAGCCGGCTTTACCCTGGCCCTTGATGACTTTGTCTACGATTCGAACCTTGATGAGTTTCTGGAGGTTATCGACATCATCAAAATCGATGTTTTGAACACCAGTATCGAGGATTGTCAGGACTATGCAGATATGCTCCTGACGAAAGGTAAAAAACTTCTGGCCGTCAAGGTCGAAACCCGGGAGATGTACCAGCGCTTGCGAGCCATCGGCTTCGATTATTTTCAAGGCTATTTTTTCAGCAAACCGGCGGTTCTCAGTCGTAAAGACATTCCGGCCAACAAACTGAAATACATGCAGATCCTTCGCCAGGTCAATGCCCCGGAAGTCAACCTCAATCGACTGGCCGACACCATCCAGGAAGAGATGTCCATCGCCTATAAACTGCTGAAGTTGATCAATTCAGCGGCATTTGCTTTACCGAGACCGATTCATTCAATCAAACAGGCCCTGACCTTCTTGGGAAAAAGAAATTCAAAAATGGGTTTCATTGATTGCCCTGACCGGAATCGCCTCCGACAAACCGGATGAACTGGTTATTAATTCCTTGGCCAGGGGTAAATCCTGCGAATTAATCGCCCCCCATGTCGGCATGCTCAGCCGTGCCCCCGACCTTTTCCTGATGGGCTTGTTTTCCATGTTGGATGGGCTTATCGACCGGCCTCTGCAGGAGGTATTGAACGACCTGCCTTTAGCAGAGGACCTGAAAGATGCCTTATTGGGCAAACCGGGTCATCCGCGCAAAGTTCTTGACTTGGTTCTGGCTCAAGAGATGGGCCTCTGGCGGGTTCTTACCTACATTGCCGACAGTTTACGATTGCAGGAAAACACCTTGCAGGACATCTACATCGAATCGATTCAATGGGCTCGGCAGACGTTTAACGCGGAATAACCGTGTCGGCACCCAAACGAGCCAGTATCGTAACCACCGCACCCAGGACCAGCGCCAGAGTGACCCAGTAACCGTAAAAAGCCCAGCCGATCCTTCCGGATTCAGCCTTGGTAATGGCACAATAGTTTTTCAGATGTTTGTGTACCTGCCAGCGAAGTTCAAAAAAGCTGACTTTAATATCGGCTTCGATCATCCGTCGTAAAATCTGGATGGAAAAATAGAGGTTCAGCAGACTTGAAAGACCAAGAACGATAAGAGAGATAATCAGCACAAATAGCCTTCTCCTAAAATAACGGGGCAGCACTACTGCGGGCGCTGTTCCAGTTCGATCAGCAGTTTTTTCAGCTGGCCGATTTTCTCTTCCAGTTGTCGATTTTTTCGCTTAATCCTATCAAGATCTGTAGCCAGTTGCTGTTTTTCTGCCGTTTCTGCAGCTAACTGTGCCTTACGGGTATCCAGTTCCCGAGCATAGGCGATGATCGTTTCGGCACGAATTGCCCAGATACTGTCGGGATAATCCTGCGGGACCTGCTGCAACAAGGTGATCCTATTCGTCGCGGACAGTTCATCAACCGCCCGAAGAAAAAGAACTTCATCCGGTGGAGATTTAAAGGTTTGCGTGATGGGTGCAAGTGAACATCCTGCCATGATCAACAGGACGAAAAAAACTGCAAAACGCATGATTATTTCCGCCGATTCAGCATATAGTTACTGCCTTCCTGAACCTTCAAATATTCTTTGAGTCGGGCACAGTCCTGGCTGATTTCCAAGCGAGAGGGGTAATCGTAACGAGTGGAACAGACCACGGCAATTGAAATGGTCATTAAGGAGAAAGTTCGCTCAATCCCATAACGATCCTGCCCGACAAAAGACCCGGAGCGACGATCAGCATCATTGTAAAAGGATGGAGCAAGCTCGGTAAATTCCAGGATCAGTTTTTTCGCCAGCGGCTCAGCTTTTTCAATACTGGTCAAGACCACGTAGTCATCCCCACCGATATGCCCGATCAGATCCTCCGCAGTCCCTTCAGTACGCACAATTCTCTGAATCAGCTCACCGGTCCGGGCAAGCACATCACTCCCCGCCTTATAACCATAACGGTCACTGTAAACCTTGAAATTATCCAGATCAATATAAAGATGAGCAAAGGGAGTGTGATGACCGATTCTCAGCTCAATTTCCCGGTCGATAGCCAGATTTCCGGGCAATCGGGTCAACGGATTCGCATCAAGCTGTAGCTGTTCAAGGTCACGTAATTTACGTCCCATGCGGGTGAAATCATGGGCAAGTTGCGCAAACTCATCCTCTCCGCTCAGTTCCGGCTGATGCTCAAAACTCCCGGCAGATATTTCCCGGGTGGCTTTTTTCAGTGCTTTAACGGAACGATGGATATTGAAAACCACCGCAACAGAAACTGGAGCTGACAAGCAGATTCCGATCAGGGAAAACAGTAATGTCAACTGATAAGCTTCGCCGGCACGCTGGGATAATTGGGCCAAACCACGGTTAATCCGCTGTTGTTGTTCCTGACGAGCTTCCGCAAGAACTTTCAGGAGTTGGGTTCGCAGCGGCACCATGGAATTGTCGGAGATTTCCGCCGCTTCCTGCCAATTATGCCAGAACAGTGCTTCCGAAAGTTGATTGTCTGCATCACGATATTGTTTAATCCGGGTGGGGAGTGGTACAAGAATTTCAACAAGCGGCGGACGATTCAAAAGAAGAAAATAACGGGTCAGTTCTTCATTTCGATTTAAACGCAATTCTCGTAAAGCCGGGTCTCGTAAAATCAACAGTTGTTTTTCGATATTTTCCTGGGCGAGAAGGTTCTGCTGTAGATCACGCACCAACTCGAACGCCCGAAAATCGACATTGACCAGATGTTCAGCCTGTTTCGTTTGCTGGTACAAACGGGACAAGGCAAAACCGACTGCCAACAGGCTGAAAACCACGATCACCAGATATCCGATGACGATCTTTTTTGTAACTGTCGATAAAAGTGTCCGCATTGACCCTATCAACTTCGGCAAGATTGAAATTGAGCAACATTAACATAACGGCGACAGCAGCTAAAACAGCTGGAGCGCCCACTCGGGATACGCTGATAAACTTTATCGGTGGCGGGGTTGGCTACATCCCGAGATAAGCTTTACGCACATCATCATTGGCCAACAGGTTTTCAGCTGAATCGACCAGGCTGATCCGACCATTCTCCATAACATAGCCTCGATCCGCCAGCTTCAGTGCCTGATTAGCATTTTGCTCGACCAGAAAAATGGTCGCGCCATCAGAGCCCGCGAGATTGCCGGCATCTGCTGTTCACCACCGGAAAGCGTCCCACCCAGCGGTCGCCATCGCCCGAACGATCTCCAGACGACGTTGGTACCATAGGCCAGTTTTTTGGAAAATTCATTGGCAAAATTCGCCAGACCGACCTTTTTCAGCAGTTGATAACTCGACTCGACAATCTGTTGCTCCTCTTCGCGGACCCCTTTACTACGGATAATCAACCGGAAAATTCCTGACGAGGTCCGACAATGGCGGCCGATCATGACATTCTCCAGCACCGTCATGTCGGGGAACAAGCGGATATTCTGAAAGGTCCGCGCCAGCCCCATTTCAGTCACTTTGTTCGGCTTCAGTCCATTCAGACGACGTGTCTCAATTCCCTGAGAAAGAGTTCAAAGAAATATTCCATTAAAAACTACCAAAAGAGTATCGACAATTTTCCGCTTAATCCTGCGAAAAGGCTAAAAGCCAAATATAATTTCTTGCTGCTAATATAGGCTCAGAGGACTAGCAGGATACCAGCCCCCTGAAGGGAATTCAAACCACAGCGTCCCGAAGTTCAGATTTTAGCGCTGCTTATTGCCTCTTCAACTACTTGATCTCAGTAAACGCACCGTTCTCAACTTTATAAACAGAGAAGCCAACACCTTCAGCATCACCTTTGCTGTCGAACTTGATCTTACCGACCGGAGTCTCAACATACTGGGTACGCAGAGTATTAGTCACGGCAGCATAATCGGTGGAACCGGCTTTTTCGATAGCATTCAGCAACGCAAGAGCTGCTGAATAGCCTTCATGGAAGAAGGCACCCGGCTCAGCACCGTACTCAGCCTTGAACTCAGCCGTTGCAGCAGCGTTCAGTGGGTTGTTGGAACGGTCGCGAGGACCGGTCACATAGGCGCCATTCGCTGCATCGCCGGCAACCTTGAGGAAGGTGTCGTCTTTAACGCCATCGTCAGAGATGAAAATAGTCTTCAGCCGCTTACGCTTCATCTGGGCAACCAGCTTGGAGGCTTCAGGGTGATAACCGCCGAAGATCAGAGCTTCAGCCTTGTTGCGGCGAACCTTCTGCACGATGGAGGAATAATCCATAGCGCCCGGGGTGATCCCTTCGAAGAGAACCACTTCAGCCTTGCCCGACTCCTCAAGGAACTGCTTGGCGTCCTCGGCAAAGCCCCTTCCATAATTGCCCTTATCATGCAGCACGGCAACCTTCTTCAAACCAAGCTTGTTCAGGGTGAAATCGACGGCCATCTTGGCCTGCATATCATCGGACGCGATGGTGCGGAAGAAGTTCGGGTAGTCGCCGCTCTGGGTCAGCGACCCGTCGGTGGCCGAGGGGGACATAACCGGAACTTTGGCATCCATGTAGATGCCGAGAGCGGCTTTGATTGGACCGGGACAGATGTGGCCGAGAATCACGTCGGCACCGTCAGTCACCAGCTTGGTCGCAGCATTGGTGGCAATTTCAGCCTTGCACTGATCGTCCTGAATCAACAGTTCAACCTGCTTGCCGAGAACACCGCCGGCAGCGTTCACTTTTTTAACCACCAGCTGGGCGGCCCTCATTGCCGGAATACCGTATGGAGCAAGGTCACCACTGTGCGGACCGGCAACACCGAGTTTGATGGTATCCGCGGCAAAACCGGAAACCGTCAGGCTCAAGACAAAAGCCGAGGTAGACAGCAGAACAGAAAGTTTTTTCATGGAAAGATCTCCTCTGGATTTTCAGTTCGAGGAAAACAATGTTCCGTCAGACTGACTAGGAGGCTGTCCGAGAATACGAGCCGTAGCGAGAAATCGTCTGTTCGAGGGCAGATTTTCGTAGGTTTGAGAGCGAATAGCACCGCTATTTGTCGAAAACCTACGGAAATATGAACCGATCAGACGGTTTCGCAGTAGGCTCTTGTATTCTCGGACAGCCTCCTAGATATAATTCAAACCATTTTGGTGGTTAAGAGCAAAGCTGACAATTTCTGTTTCGCGTCAACCACGCTGGCCAAGATCCGCTGTCGTTCCTATTCCAGGGGCAGTTCTCTGGATCGAACGGCGGCCTCTTCCTGTTTTCGACGCTCTTCAAGTAACAGTTTACGCGCACGTTTCCAGATCGGGCCAAGATTCACCGAAGCCATCAAATCCGCCAGAACAACATTTTCAAAACTGTGCGTTTCCAACAGATCAATCTTTGCTCCCGGAAGCAAGGCCACCGATTTTGCCAGGTCGGCAGTCACTTTGATATCAGCACTACCATCATGAAAAAAGCCGAGAGCGTGCCCCTGCTCGTAAAAAATGAGGGTCGTCCGTTCCGGCGCATAAACACGCAGGCAACAAGTAAAACCTTCAGCTTTGATACGTTCCAGAAGGGCCTGAACGTTGATCAGTTTCAGATCCTGCCCCCGATAAATATAACGGCCGTGCAATAACTCGTGTACCCCCAGTGCCAATTCAGCTGACAGCCGATAGATATTCAGGACAGAGTTACCGAGAATTGATACTTCGAAGATCCGGGCAATTGCATCATAAGCGATTAAACGCTCAGTCTCTTCGTGATTGACAAAAAGAGCACTGACCAGTTTGCCCTTTTCAAAAATGATCACCCCCGAACCCTCAGGGGCATCAAAACGCAGATAACCGGTGAAAGTCCCGACCCGCAATTTTGCCATCGCCTCAGGGAGATTGATCCGAGCGGGATTCACTTTTTGCCGAACTGCTATGCCACGCGGCAGATATATCATACGTTTTCACCAAAAATTTCTGTAAGAGCGGTAAGAGACTAAACTATATAAAAAAATCACCTACAGATGTCAACCAAACTTCTGAACCTGATCAGATCTTTTCTTCCCGACACTGCTGACGCAACCTTTTGCGAACCGCCGTGAAATGCTTGTACCATTGATCACTCAGGATCTTTTCCACCGGGACTGCCGCGGATACCAGCAGCTTTTCCTGATACAATTCCGTCAACCAGCGGCCGGTACTTTTATAGATCAGTTTTGCCCAAGCGGATCTTTCCACGACAGAAATCGTCTCGCTGTTCAGCAACTCAAACTGACGATCAAAAACCAGCAGTTTCAATTGCCTGGACATTCCGCCGGTAGCAATGGCCGGTTGAACCAGCAGCCCCCCCGAATCGCCGTAAAAATCCCCGGCCGCGGTTCCGCGTAAAAGCGCGGCAAAACAATCTGCATGTAGCAACATGCGCCGCCTCGCCGGATAGACTTCAAGATAGTGTGCCCGACCGGTCACCACCGGCCGCTGACAAAACGGGCAAAGCAACGCGATCCGCCGGGCACGAGACGGCAACTGCCGGTCATCCAGCCACCTGGCAACCCTGCTGCGAAAAAAATCCCCTTGCTGCCGTTGCTGCAAAATCAACCCGGCCAACTGCCGCAAGTGTTGATGCAAAGGACTCTGCGACGCCCGTGTCAACACCGGCTTTGCCAACCGAACGGCCTGCTCACACACCTGACGATCGACCACAAACTCTTCATCGAGGACTTGAAATCCACGCTCCACTGCAGCAAAGCGAAGAAATTCCTCCAACCCTGCCGCCTGCCGGTAACGACTCCCCTCTCCCAACTCGCTGGGAAGCAACCAGAGCTGTTCAGCGCAACCGCCACCGGCAATAAACGCTTTTTTCAGATCGACAACACAACTGAGGGCCGCCGGATCTTTCACTGGCAGTAGAACCATATCGGCAGCCCACAACGCCGCACGCAGCAAGGGGTGATCAGAGGAAACATCCAGCAGCAAGATGCCGTCATAATCCGCCTGCGCCAAACCTTTGCGCAACCATGTCGGCACCTCCGCAGTACAGCCAGCCTCTGGCGGTGCACAGAACTCAACACCGAACTCCCCGAATGTCAGCAGTTTTTCAAAAGGGATCCCCTGCTGTAAATCACTCAGCGGAGCAGCAATCCCGGACGATAAAGCAAACATTTCTCCGACGTTGGCTTGGGCATCGAAACTGACGTAAGCCACCGGCAACTCTTCATTGAGAGCCTTGAGGTAAACGACCAGATTTCCCGCCAAAGTGCTTTTACCCACACCACTGGACGGTGCGGTCACAACGACCACGTAAGGGGGGCGAAGAATCATGCTGGCTCCTGAAGCTCTTCCCAGTGCTGATAAGCGACATCCAACTGCTCTTTCAGCCCGATATGCTCCCCGCTGACCTGTCGCCAGCGCTCCTGATCCTGATAAAGATCCGGAGCGGCCATAATTTGCTCCAGTTCCGCCAGCTGTTTCTCGATCTGTTCAATCTGCTTTTCTATATCAGCCAACTGCCGTTGGCACTTCTGTTCACGCCGCTGCTGTTCTTTACGCTCGGCGTGCGCCTGACGCCGCGTCTCCTTGTCGAGTGGCCGCTCAGTTGTTGCCTGCTGCGTATGCTGCTCAACTCGCTCGATACTGTGGCTTGAATCGCCGAACCGCTGCTTGGCCCGCAGGAAATCCTCATAATTGCCGAGATAGGACTCGACTCTGCCGCCACCGACCTCAATGACCCGCGTTGCCAGCTCATCAACAAAATAGCGGTCATGAGAAACAAAGACGATGGAGCCCTGGTAGTTGTTGAGAGCATCGAGAAGAATCTGTTTCGACTGCAGATCCAGGTGATTGGTCGGCTCATCGAGCAACATCAGGTTGGCCGGACGCAACAATAATTTAGCCAGGGCCAGGCGATTCCGCTCACCACCGGAAAGAACTTTTACCCGTTTTTCGATATCATCACCGGAAAAGAGAAAAGCCCCCAGAATATTGCGCAACTTCGGCACCATTGCCACCGGCGAGTCAGCTGACAATTCGCCATAGACATCGCGAGTCGGATTCAATTCTCCCGCCTGATCCTGAGCAAAATAGGCCAGATGCAGGTTATGGCCTTCTTTTCGCTCACCCTCGACCGAGGCCTCGACTCCCGCCAACAGACGCATCAATGTCGACTTTCCAGCTCCGTTCGGTCCAACCAGGGCCACTCGCTCACCCTGCTCGACCTGCAGATCAATATTCTGCAACACTTTGAGGCCACCATAGTGCTGCGACACCTGACATAACTCCAGGGCCATCCGCCCGCCTTTGGGTGGTGTCGGGAAGGTAAAGGAGATTTTTTTCCGTTCCGGGGGGAGAGATATACGCTCGACCTTCTTCAACTGCTTGACCCGACTCTGCACCTGAGACGCCTTATTGGCCTGGTATCTGAACCGGCTGATAAAAGCTTCAATACGGGCGATTTCTTCGTCCTGCTGCCGCTTGGCCACTTTGAGTGCGGCGACCCGTTCATCCCGTGCCCGGATATATTTACTGTAATTTCCCGGGTACTCGGTCAGGTCACCATTCCAGATTTCGACGATCCGGGAGACCACCTTATCGAGAAAGAATCGATCATGCGAAACCAGGACCACTGCGTGCGGATAGGCCAGCAGATAATCCTCCAGCCAATCGCGAGCGGGCAGGTCAAGATGGTTGGTCGGTTCATCCAGCAACAACAGGTTCGGTCGTTGCAGCAACAGTTTGGCCAGGGCGATGCGCATCTGCCAACCACCGGAGAAAGTTTCGCAAGGCTTGTTGAAATCATCGCGGCTGAAACCGAGTCCGTGCAACACCTGCCCGACTTCCGATTCCATCCGGTAGCCGCCACGCTGTTCAAACAGCTGTTGCAGTTCGGCGTAACGCTCCATCTCCACAGCTGAATGATCTGTGGAGATTTTTGTTTCCAACAGGTGCAGCTCCCGTTCCATGGCCTGCAATTCTTCGAGAGCACCCTGTACCTCGGTAAACAGCGAGCGGCCCCGATGTTCCAGACCATCCTGAGGAAGATAGCCGAAAGTTGTCCCTTTCGCGACTTGCAAGGTGCCGCTGTCGGCCTCCACCAATCCGGCCAGCATTTTCAGCAGTGTCGATTTTCCGGCCCCGTTTTCACCACAGAGCCCAATCCGATCCGTCGGCCTGATATGCCAGTCGATTCCGGAGAAAATAGCTCGATCGGCAAAAAATTTTATGATTTGTCTAAGCTGCAACATGGCGCCGGTTATAGCACAAACGTTTCCGCGAAAGAAACCGGAAGTCAGCCGTCGACAGGAAAACTATTTAAAAATAATAATTTTTAACGTATAGTTCCACAAGTCTCATAAATTTCCCCTTTTGCCCGTTCGGGATGACAATGGACTACCTTGCCATTATTCTCATTTCGCTGCTATTGGGGGGTATCAGCGGCATGATCATGCATCGTGCTGATTTTTGTCTTGCCGGCATGTTCAGGGATCTGTTCCTGTTCCGCAACAGTCCATATCTGCGCAGTCTGCTCCTGTTGATCGCCCTCAGTATGTTGCTGTTCGAGATGGCCCGGCTCATGGGGATTCTCAACCATACTCTCCCATCGTCCCTGTATGGCTTGCCATCCCTGACCAATCTCATCGGTGGAGTCCTTTTCGGGCTCGGGATGGTTCTGGCCGGCGGGTGTGTTGTCGGCACACTTTACAAAGTTGGCGCCGGCAGCATCCCTTCCGCCGGCGCCCTCTGCGGCTTGATCATCGGCAGCACCCTCTACGCAGAAATTCATCCGGCCTGGAAAGAGTTGGCACAGCTGACGCGACTGGGGGATGCCGCGAGCCTGCCACAACTGCTAAAGGCTCCGCCAACAGCGGTGCTGCTGATTGCCTTGGTCCTGATGGGCTTTTTTCTCCGGCGCTGGTGGCGGCTCGACAAGCTTGAACTCCCTTCAGTGATCCGTCATTACCTGCAACCGAAAAAAGCGGCCGTCCTGTTGGCAGTTATCGGCCTGATTTCATTTACGTTGCTCGGCATGCCCCTCGGAATCACCACCAGCTACGCCAAAGCCGGGGCATTTATCGAACAAATCATCCTGCCTGAGCATTTTGCCACTCTCAGTTATTTCCAGGGCCAGGGGTTTCATTATTTTTCACCGCTCTGCCAACGGGAACTCACCGCCGGAGCCGGTCCTTTTCTGGATGGCTTATCGCTGGTTCAATTTCCACTGATTATCGGCATTCTTCTGGGGTCGTGCATTTCCGCCTTGTCGATGGGAAAATTTCAATTGCATTTCAACATCCCCAGGGCGCAACTGCTTTCGGCACTGCTCGGCGGGGTGATGATGGGTCTGGCTTCACGCATGTCACCGGCGTGCAATGTCTGGCATCTCCTGGGAGGATTGCCGTTACTCTCACTGCAAAGCCTGTTGTTTACCCTCGGCCTGTTCCCGGGAGCCTGGTTGGGAACCCGGATTTTGACCCGCTATGTCATCAAATGAGAGAGGGGGAGAAATGTCTGAACAAAAGATCAAAACTGTAAAAATCGATGTCTGCGGTCAGATTTGCCCATCCACCTTGCTGACCACCTTACGGGAAGTCAACACCCACAAAACATTGCTGCGCTCGGGAGAATTGCAACTGGTGATCCTGACGGACAATTTCGATTCGGTCAACCGGGCCAGTGAAGCAGTCGGCAACATGGGGTATCGAATTGATGTTCTCGATCTGAAAAAGCATTTTCAAATAACAATCAGTCGGGGCTGAAAATACCACCAGGAGCGCAAATGAGTCATTCCAGCAAAAAAAATGGCAAGCCCGGCGATCTTGATGTGTCACATCTTCAGGGAAAATTTATCCAATTGCAGGCGAACGACCAGACTCTGCAAAAAAACAACCAGGAGCTGCGGGACTATATCCGGGCTAAAACCAACCAGCTCCTCAGCGTCATGGGAACTCTGGCTCTCAAACCGGAAGAACTGGACGATGAAACCCTTCTGTCCGTAGACCCGATCGGCATTGTTTCCGATGCCTTCACTCAAGTCATGGAACATCTGCAGAAAACCAACGAAGACCTGAGCCTGGCAAAGGAAGAGATCCAGGCCATCTTTGACTCTGCCGGTGCGGGCGTTCTGGTGATCGACAGTCAGATGCGCCTGATAGCTTTCAACCGGAAAAGCCAGGACCTGCTCTTTCCCGACGAAAAACTCATCATCGGCAAAAACTTCCGTTCTCTTATCTGTCCCCGCAAAGAATCACTCGAGGAGTGTATTTCCGACCAGGTCTTCGCCACTCAGCAGATCGTGGAACGCTCCAGCTTCGTATCACACGGTCGATACTTCCACGTCATCGGAACGCCGATAAAGAACAAGCAGGATGAAACAACCCACGTCATTCTGGTTTATACCGACATAACAAACCGGATAAAAAGCGAGGAAGCGCTACAGGAAGCGGAAGCTCGCCTCACCAAAATTCTCAATGGAGCCCAGGCCGGAATTCTGCTGATCGATCCGGCGACACATAAAATTGTCTTTGCTAATCAGGCAACGGCTGAGATGACCGGGATTCCGCAAGAAAAGCTCCTTGGTCAGGCCTGTCACAATGTTATCTGCCCGGCGCCGCAGGGACAATGTCCGATCACCGATAACAAGCAGCAGATAGATCATTTCGAGCAAAAGTTGCTGACCGTTGACGGCCGGGAACTTTCGATCATCAAAACCATCACCACCGTGCAACTCGACGGCAGACCACATTTACTGGAAAGTTTTATCGACATTACCGAGCGGAAAAATGCTGAAGGGAAGTTGCGTGAGAGCGAAAAACGCTACCGCACCCTCTATACCACCATGCAGGAAGGTGTTGCCCTGCATAAGTTGACCTACGACGATCAGGGTGAACCTGAAGATTATGAGATCATTGATGTCAACCCATCCTATGAAACCATTGTCGGGCTGACCCGGGAAGAGGTCGTCGGTCAGTTGGCCGGCAAGATCTACCCCTGTCAGGACGGCAAACCTCCTTGTCTGAAGATTTTTTCTGAGGTCGCCCAAGGCGGCATGCCGACAAATTTTGAACTTGATCTTACCATCCGGAAGAAGAGTAAGGCCCTGAGCATTTCCGTCGCCCAGCTTTCTCCCGGATATTTCGCGACAATCTTTGAAGACATCACGCAACGCAAACTGGCGGAAGAAAAGATTGAACGGCTGGCCTACTTCGACAGTTTAACCGGGCTCCCGAATCGAGTTCTTTTGCGTGACCGACTTGGACAGATGGTGGTCCGCGCCAAACGTAACACCGGTCGCATCGCCCTGTTCTTTCTTGACATTGATCGCTTCAAGCAAATCAATGACACCTTCGGGCATGACAAGGGTGATCAACTTTTGCAAATTATTGCCGGCCGTCTGGAAAAGCTGCTGAGAAATTGCGATACTGTCGCCCGACTGGGTGGGGACGAATTCATCCTACTGATTGATGAGATGCAGGATCGCGAAGCGGCCGCCCTCATTGCCTGCAAAGTTCTTGAAGAGCTGGAACACCCGACGATTCTTGAAGGGACAGAGGTCTTCATCTCCGCCAGTCTCGGGATTGCTCTATTCCCGGAAGATGGGGACGACCCCGACACCCTGCTGAAAAATGCCGACACCGCCATGTACCAGGCGAAGGACACAGGTCGTAACACCTATCGCTTTTATTCATCTGAAATGAATGCCCT
>JAUVEB010000143.1 GCA_030595055.1 Desulfuromonadaceae bacterium | reverse complement strand
CAAAAAGGGGCTTAAGCACCGGATAGCTGACACCAAAAAAAACAACTGAGAACCGGCGGGTCGCGTCCCGCCAGACGCCTTCCTTTTTGTCCAAGCCAACAAAAAGGAAGCAAAAAATGGCTTTTTTATTTCTGTTGCCTGGTTTTGCCGGCTCCTACGCCTGACTCAGTAAACTACAAAAAAATCAGCTTTGATCGAGCAGAAACCGAAGGGTCCCGGGCGAACAAGTTCGCACGGGTTAAATTGATGCGGCGGTGCTTCGATTATTCCGACGGCAAACGGATCAATCGTTTTGTGCAGGGCTTTAAACCGGTCTTGTGCGGTCATCGGTTCCATTGCTCCCACAGCCCTTCCCGTTTAACCCAATCGAGAAACTTGTTTCTCGTTGGGGCCTTTTGCATTTCGTTGCAACAGCGACGCAAAATCGTTCAAACCATCCGCAATCCCCAACGGAGCGGAAAAATCCCGCGATAGCAATAAAAAGGCCGTTTCTTTTGGTTCGTTTTCTTTGCGGCCTTCCAAAGAAAATGAACCCGGTTGTCGGGCCGGAACCCGACAGTTTCAATTCTAAAATCAATTACTTGCTTATACAATTCCCCGCAACGTACAATCCCACCGTCCCGAATACGGTGACATAGCACCGATTTCTGAAAATGTGTACTGTCTCCACCTCAGACCAAGCGAGGCACAACAGAACCATGTTGCACCATCCCTTCACAACCTTCAGCAAAGCGAATCGGCGCCTGATCCTTCTGCTGATCGCCGGCCATCTGCTGTGGAGCGGCGCTATCTTCGGCCTCTGGTCGACCGGCCGCCTGATCGAAACGGCCGTCCCCTGGTGGTCCGGCGGTTTCATCGCCCTGCAACTTTATGCCGCCGCCCAACTGCTCCTACCTGCCCTGCTGCTGCATCCCGAAGAACGCACCCGCGGCTTTTATCTCTTCTGGGGGATAACCCTGGCGCTGAGTATATGGCTGATCAACCAACTGACTCCCGTCGGTGACTGGCAGTCGCTGCTGACCGTGATCAAGTCGGGCCAGCTGCTGTTGGTAGCGACCGTCATCGGTGCCGCACTGGCCAGATATGTCCACCATCTGTGGGAAATTGTCCCGATCTGCATTGTTATGACGCTGGCCGACTTTGCCAGCTGGCTCTACGGTCCGACTGCCGGTTTCACGCGGGAAATCAAACAATATTACCTGACACCCGAGGGTCCTCCACCATTCATCGACATGGTTCTGATCAAACTGGCGTTCCCCGGTCCTGTCGGGTTGGCACCGGTCTTCGGTATCTCTGACTGGATTATGGTGGTCTTCTTCACTATCGTCGCCCGTCGCCACGAGGTCAACGACAACCTGGTCGGAACGCACGGTGAGATGCTGGCGCGACAGGGGCGGATCGGTCGCTACCTGCCGGTCTCGGTGGTCGCACTCTTCGTCGCAATCGTGCTGGCTCAGGCAACCGGTCTCTTTATCCCTGCGTTGCCGCTGATTGCCCTGATCATGCTCCTCTGGTACACCGCCCGCTACTTGTTGATGCGGCGACGCGCCTGAGGGATTATCTTTTGATCAAACCGACAAGGGAAGAATATTTCACCCCCCTTCTCCTTTTCTCCAAAAATAAGGACTAAGGCCCACCCATGAGTGAACAACAAGTCAATGATCCACTGCACGGCGTAACCCTGGAACAGATCGTGAACAGCCTGGTTGATCATTATGGCTGGGACGAGCTGGGAAATCACATCGACATCAGGTGTTTCAACAGCAACCCCTCAGTGAATTCCAGTCTCAAATTCCTGCGAAAGACGCCTTGGGCAAGGAAGAAAGTCGAGGATTTATACCTCGCTACGAAAAAGATCGACTGGTAACGAGGACTAAACACCTGAACACCGGCGGGTCGCGTCCCGCCAGACGCCTTCCTTTTTGTCCAAGCCAACAAAAAGGAAGCAAAAAATGGCTTTCTTATTTCTGTCGCCAGATTTCGGTGACCCTTACGCCCGACTCAGCAAAATATAAGAAATCAGCTTCGAACGACCGGAAACCAAAAGACCCCAGGCGAACAAGTTCGCATGGGTTAAACTGGTGCGGCGGTGCTTCGATTGTGTTGTCAGCAATAATGATAGATCATTTGGTTCAGGGCTTTTATCGGCTGATCCCGGCAGTGCTTTGCATTGCCCCCACGATTGTTACCGTTTAACCCATTCGAAAAACTTGTTTTTCGTTGGGGCCTTTTGCTTTTCGCTTCATCAACCACGAGCCGCCGCTCATTTCGTTCATCAGTTTCAACGAAGCCGAGTAACCTCAAGACAGAAATAAAAAGAGTTTCTTTTGCTTCGTTTTCTTTGCGATCCAAAGAAAATGACGCCGGCTGTCGGTCCGGGAACCGACGCTTCTAAAAGTTCAAGGTTGAACTAAAGTTGTAGATCCCACAATCAGCGAGTCGCGGTAGGATGACAATCCGCCTGATTATTTCCCTTTGCACCCCACCTCCAACCTGCTACTGTCAACGGCATGATTTTATTGTGCTAATTGGTTCGAGGTGGGGGCATGGGTCGATCAAGCAGCAGCGGTCTCAGCAAGTCGCTGATCCTCAAAGGTCTGCAGTGCCCCAAGGCACTGTGGCTGGCAAAGAATCCCCCCACTTTTGATTTTCCCCCACAGCCTGATCTCGAAGCCAAATTCCAGCTTGGCACCGAAGTCGGCATCCTCGCCCAGCAACTGTTCCCCGGCGGCATCGAGGTTCCCTACGAGGGACTCTCCTTCCCTGCCCAGCTGGCCCGCACCAAACAACTGATCGACAGCGGCGCGCAGGTCATCTACGAGGCGTCTTTTTCCTTTTCCGCCATCTTCGTCAAGGTCGATATCCTGGTGCGCGACGGCGCGGCCTGGCAGATCCACGAGGTCAAGATGGGCACTGGCGTCAAACCGGTCAACCTCGATGACGTCGCCGTGCAGCACTATGTCCTGAACGGTTGCGGCCTGTCCGTCTCCAAGTCCTTCCTCGTCCACATCGACAACAGCTATGTTCGCCAGGGCGCAATCGAGGTCGACAAGCTGTTCGCCGGCGAGGATATCAGTCGCAAGGTCGCGGCGCGCCAGCAGAGTTTGCCGGAGATTGTCGCCGAACTGCGCGAGACGATGCGCGAAAACGACGAGCCGGATATCGACATCGGCCCGCACTGCACCGATCCCTACCAATGCGACTTCATCCCCTACTGCCGGCAGCACATCCCCGAAAATTCGATCTTTGATCTGCGCGGCGCCGGCATCAACAAGTTCGACTATTACCAGCAGGGGATTATCCGCTTAGAGGATCTGCCCCTCGACAAGCTCAACAAGGCGCAACGTCAGCAGGCCGAGGCAACCCTGAACCGGCAGGATTCAACCGATACCGACAAGGTGAAAGAGTTTCTTGCTACTCTCTGGTACCCGCTCTGCCATCTCGATTTCGAGACCTTCAATACCCCAATTCCCAAATTCGATGGCACCCGCCCCTACCAGCAGGTGCCGTTCCAGTATTCGGTCCATGTGCAGCAAGAGGCCGGTGCCGAGCCGCAACACTTCGAGTATCTCGCACCGCCGGGGGTCGATCCGCGCCGCGAGCTGATCGAACAACTGCTTGCCGTGATCCCCGCAGAGGCTTGCGTGCTGACCTACAACCAGACGTTCGAGAAGGGCGTGCTGCGCAACCTCGCCGAACAGTTCCCCGATCTGGCCGAGGCGATCAAGCTGCGGCTGGCCAACGTGCGCGACCTGATGGTGCCGTTCCGGCGGCGCGATGTCTATCGCTGGCAGATGCGCGGTTCCTACTCGATCAAAGAAGTGTTACCGGCGCTGGTTCCCGAGCTTTCCTATGCGGGGCTGGAGATCGCGGACGGGATGGCGGCGATGCAAGCTTATCATGAGATGTGTGCGTTGAAATCGGGGGATGAGTTGGACAGGTTGCGTCAGGCGATGTTGGAGTATTGTCGGTTGGATACTTTGGCGATGGTGAGGATTTTGACGGAATTGGGGGATATTGGGGAGCATTCCTGACTTTCTCTACAAGGTGCACTATTTGACAAAACAATTATTATTGTATAAATTCATACAAGACTTTGTATAAAAAAGCACAAGTAGCTGTATGGAAAAGTACAAATGAAATACAGGCTAGATAAAAATCAGCTTCTCGACATCCTGGAAGGGTGGAACCGCGTCCTCAAGCGGAAGGTCCACCTGATTGCTTGTGGCGGTACGGCCATGACATTGCTGGGGGTGAAGCCTTCGACAAAAGATGTCGACTTCATGGTTCCCGATATAAAGGAATACGAGTATCTGACGAAGCAATTAACGGCGCTCGGCTACAAACAGGTGACCGGTTTCGGGTGGGAACGAGATGGAGAGCATTTCCGGTTCGACATTTTCAGAGGCAACTACATTCATACAACGGGATTGCTGGAATCCCCCCTTGGAGACGGTAGAAATACTGTCCTGATGGAATATTCGCATCTTTATGTTGGCATTTTGAACGAGTATGACCTGATTTCAAGCAAGTTGATGCGTGGGACCAGGGTTGATTTTGAAGATTGCCTGATGCTGGTTATGGCACACAGGGCAAAAATAGACATAGACAGGCTTGTCGAGCACTTCCATGAAATGATCATCTACGACGTGGCTGAAGATCGACTGAGACCGAACATCGACCGTTTCCTGGAGCTGCTGCGGGAGAATGAGCTTTATGGTGGATAGAAATCTTCTCAACGGATTGTCGAACCTCGGGTTTCCGATGTTTGAACCAAGCGAAGAGTTGGACGTCAACGAAACTCTGGCCGAGGTGGTCAAAAGCCAGGATACTCGTCTTTGGGAGGGTTTCCCTGTGATGTTGGCGAATGCCGCCGACAGCTATCAGTTTTCGCCGGATCTGGTCGATCAGCGATTGACCGACAAAGAACAGAGAGCGCACTTTCGTCGGTTACTGCTTTTGTCGTTATCTCTTTACGCCGTCTATCACCTGACTTTCTCCTGGGCAAACAAGTTCAAGAAGAATCTCTCGGAAAATGACAAGACGCTGGTCAAGGCGTGGAGAAACTCTCTGGCCCACAACCAGCCCCTAAAATGGGATGATGCCGAGCTTGATCCAGAGCGCCTGAAGGGGTTGTTTGAGCTCTATTTTGAGCAGAGCGCCGAAAAGGGTAGGCGCCGGAAAGAAAAGTTTGAGGAATACTCTCTGGAATATGCCCTGTCACAGGTTTTTTCGCCGAAGCAGAAGGAACTGTTCAAGAAGAGGCTGGAAGGTCTTCCTCTGACCAAGACCGAAAAAGAGTATTATTCGCGGACGGTTAAGAAGAAGGTGGTTGCCCTGGCGAACTCAGAATTACATAGCTTGTCTCGGAAACTTTTGGAGCAGTGAAGTTTTATCTTTGCGCACCCAATCTGCCGTGAGCCGGACGGTGCAGCGGGGGCTTACCGGTAGGTGAACAACAGGTATTGTGTCCCCCGGAATTTGTCCCCCGGAATTTATTGTGTGCCATGAAAAGGAGTGGGGTAAAATGCAGAAGGACGATGCCCAGAAACGGGTCGATAGGATTTACGCGTTTCGGAACGAATTGACGCAGCTGGAAGAAGCTGGTGTGCTGACGCTTGGCGGGGATGTAACTAACATTCTATTGGACAATACGGGTAAAGCATTTTCTTCTCCATCAGAGAATTCATCTGCTTTAGCCACAATTCTATACTTAACGGCTTGCACATCATCTGAAATATTCAATTTCCAGTTGATATT
>JAUVEB010000020.1 GCA_030595055.1 Desulfuromonadaceae bacterium | reverse complement strand
ACACAGAAGTTAAGTCCTACAGCGCCGATGATACTGCATGGGAGACTATGTGGGAAAGTAGGTCACCGCCGAAATTATTCTAAAAAAGCCTCTTCCTTTGGATGAGGCTTTTTTACTTTGTCTGAGATTTATAAAAAAGCTCCGATCCTAAAAGAATTCGGGGCTTTTTTTGTTGGAATCCCCTTGTCACGTTAATCGTGCTCCGGCACGATTCCATATGTCTTGATTTTTCTATGCAGGTTAGATCTTTCCAGCCCTATCTCTTCTGCCGTGCGAGAAACGTTCCAGTTGTTTTTCCCAAGCTTATTGAGGAGGAATTGTTTTTCGAAAATTTCTTTGGCAGCACGATATGAGTCCGGCAACTCAGCTATTTTGTTGTTGATAACCGTTCCTGTTGCAACGTTTTGTATAATCGTATGAGGCAAATCTTCCAGTCGAATGTTCTTACCCGGTGTCATGATAACTAAACGTTCAATCAGGTTTTTCAGCTCCCGGACATTGCCCGGCCAATTGTATGTTGTCAGCGCCTGTGAGGCCTTTTCGGATATAATTTTAATCTCTCGGCTTTCTTTTCCGCAGAAATACTGAAGGAAGTGCCGGCAAAGGCGTGGTATGTCATCTTTTCTATCGCGCAACGGCGGAACAGTGAAGGGGAGAACATTCAGACGGAAATAAAGATCTTCTCGAAAATTACCGCTATTAATTTCATTTGTCAGGTTTTTATTTGTCGCAGCGATAACTCGGACATCGACCTCTATGGTGCGATTACCACCAACACGTTCATACTTATGTTCTTGCAGAATGCGCAGAATTTTCGCTTGAGTTTTGAGACTCATATCACCGATTTCATCAAGAAACAACGTTCCGCCATTGGCTTGATCAAATTTACCTTTACGTGCTGCTGTAGCACCGGTGAATGATCCTTTTTCATGACCGAATAGCTCGGATTCAATCAATTCTTCAGGTATCGCAGCACAATTTACCTCGACAAAAGGTTTTTGTGAGCGGGTTGACTGTCGATGAATAGCACGTGCAACCAATTCTTTGCCGGTTCCGTTTTCACCGGTAATAAGTGCCCATCCGGAACTTGGCGCAGCAATTTTAATCTGTTCTTTCAGTTTATTGATCACCTGGCTGTTGCCGACCATTTCATATTCGCGACTTATTTTTTCTTTAAGGGCTTGGTTCTCAGCGACCAGTTGTCCGATTTGCATGGCATTTTGTATCGACAGTAGTACCTTTTCCAGCGAGAGGGGTTTTTCGATGAAATCATATGCGCCAAGTTTGGTGGCTTTAACGGCTGTTTCAATAGATCCGTGACCACTCATCATGATGACCAACTGGTTCGGGCGCAAATGCTTTATCTGTTTTAAAGTTTCCAGCCCATCAATGCCGGGCATCCAGATATCCAGCAGGACCAGATCAGGATCTTCTCTCTGGATATTGCTGAGAGCTTCTTCTCCTGTTGCCGCGAATGAAGTCTGGAACCCTTCATCTTTGAGAATCCCTTCCAAGCTTTGTCGAATACTCTTTTCATCGTCAACGATGAGAATGTTTTTCATTTTTACACTTTGCCCCTTCTCGATTTATTCTATCAATCAGACATTTGTTGCCGGTAACTCGACGATAAATCGGGTGCCATGTGGACTGTTGTCACGTACACGGATGTAGCCATTGTGATCAGAGATGATCGTCGATACGATTGCCAACCCTAATCCTGTCCCGGATTTTTTGGTAGAAAAATAGGGCTCGAAAAGGCGTGGTTTGTCCTCCGCCGGGATGCCGCAACCGGTATCGGCAATCGTTAAGGTGATAATTTGCAATCCTGGGTTATAGGTTGTCTCAACAGCAATTTTACCTGGACCATCAATCGCTGCAACAGCATTTTCCAAGAGATTGATGATAACTCTCTTTATCTGTTCACGGTCAAGGTTTGTGACCGGCAGACTCTGATCCAGAGAACGTTCAAAAGCGATCGCCTTGTGAGCTTCCTGGTAAAGAATCAAACATTCTTTGATGATCTCATTGAGATTGTTCGGGGTGACCTTAGTCGCCGGCATCCGGGCAAAGTTGGAAAATTCATTGACGAGATTTTTCAATTCTTCAACCTGCTGGCTGATCATTTGAGTGCAATCATCAAAAACAGTATCCTCATCCGAAAATCGATCAAGATAGCGGCGTCTGAGACGTTGTGCGGAAAGTTGTATCGGGGTCAGGGGGTTCTTGATTTCGTGGGCAATTCGTCGAGCAACTTCTCGCCAGGCAGCCATCCGCTGTGCTTTAAAAAGCTGTGTTAGATCGTCAAAGACAACGACTGTTCCCATGAAATTGTTTTGTTCGTCCCGCAAGGTTGTCATATTGAGCAACAGGGTGTATTTGTCATTGCCGATCGGGATTGTGATCTGCTGACGGATTGTCCCTTTTTCTGAGTAGAACAATTCTTTCAATAATTCCATAATTTTTGGCAGGTAGCCGGCGGGCACCACTTCGCGGAAATCTTTGCTGAGAACTTTAGCTGCTTTAAAATGCAGGAGATTCTCGGCCGATTTGTTGACGGTCGTGAGCTGGCCATAACGATCGGTGGAAATAACCCCGGCAGTGACGTTGGCCAGCACAATTTCCATGTAGTTGCGACGTTGGTCAAGTTCAAGGTTGGATCTTTGTAGCTCTTGATTGGCCGTTTCAACTTCCAGACGTCCCTGGCGTAAATCGGTGGTCATTTTATTGAAAGCAGTTACTAAGGTGCCGATTTCATCTGTGCTGCGGGTTTCCAGTTGGATATCAAGATCTCCCGATGCAACGCGGGTTGTTGCTATCGCTAATTCCTGGATAGGAACGGTGATTCCACGGGCTAAGTGGAAACCAAACCAGGTGGCGAGAAAAATAATGATTAAGGCAATCAACAGTAGAACCACAACATAGCTTTGTTGAATCTGGTTTTTAATTGATTTTGTAGTTTTATACTGTTCAACCGATGAGGAGATCTCTTTCATTTTGTTGACCAGTGAGTATGGAACATAGTAATTAACGACGACGACACCGACGATGTCTTTGGGGTTCCAGTTTGATTGTACCGGAACGATCCCGCGAATCAGGTCGGCTTTTCCTGCCGGGATGATTTGTGAAAAACGGATCCCCTGGAGCCCTTCGCGGACGGGGTCTGAGGTTGCAGAAGTAATTTCAATAATTGGCAGTTTGGGATTGGCGACGCGCACTAACTCTTCATGGGTTGCGGAGAAAACTTCAACAATTCCGAGGTTGTATTCTTCCTGTTTGATTTTAATCAGATCGCGGAGAAGAGGTAGGTTTTCTTCATTGAGTAATTTGTCTTCGCGGATACGTCGGGATAGTTGGTCGGCATAATAGAGGGCATTTGCTTCTGAATTTCGGTAGTAAGTTTGGGCTACGTCGAGTGACTCATCAAGGGCTTTTTCAACCTGGGTATTGAACCAATTGTCGATACTGTTGCTGATGAACCCTGCGGAGACAAAGAACAGCAACATGGTTGGGATGAGTGACAGGGCAATAAAAGCACCAACCAGTTTGCTTCGAAGTTTGGCTCCGGGAACTCCGCGGCGGCGTTCAAGCAACAACTTGAAAAGGTTGCGAAAAATCAAAAAGAGGAACAGCAGAACCAGAATAATATTCAGGTTGATCAAAGAAAGGGCGATGATGCTGTTATTGACAGGGAATTGTGAGGTTAGATCAGAGAGTTGGCTTTCCAGTTGTGGAATCAGCGCCAATAAGACGACGACAAGAGCAAGCAACAACCATTGGTGATGTTTGCGGCGGGGCTTCCCCTCTGCGTTTGAAGTTGGCACCTCATCACCCATCAGTATATTCCTTCATGTCGAACAGGCTGATGAAAGCCCGATTCTATTGAATGCGTCATGACAAAACAAGTCTGATGTCATTAAATCCATGAGATGGTACTAAAAAGGCAGCCCGAAGGCTGCCATGAGTGGTGAGCTGTGAGGTTAGGCTTTGTTCCAGGCAAGGTCAATAGCAAAGGTTCTTGTACTGGAACGCCGGGCTTCCCGGAGGGCCTGTTCACTGAATTCGGCATAAGACCAGTGGGATGGATTGTCAAGAATGGTTTGGACCATTTTGGCGTTCAACTCATGTCCGGCTTTGAAGGCACGAATGTGGCCGAGCAAGGGACAACCGAGCATGCTGAAGTCTCCGAACGCGTCAAGGATTTTATGGCGAACGAATTCGTCAGGGTAACGCAATCCCTCCGGGTTCATGACTCCTTTATTGTCGATAACAACGGCATTTTCAAGTGAACCACCACGGGCAAGACCGTTAGCTTTCAGGTATTCAACTTCGTGCAGAAAACCGAAGGTTCGTGCCGGGGCAATCTCTTTACAGAAATTTTCCGTGGTGAATTTCATACTGTACTGTTGCACTGAAATCGCCGGATGCTCAAAGGCTATATCGAACGTGATCCGGAAAAAACGCGAAGGGATGATACTGATCCGTTTTTCTCCTTCGATAATTTCCAGTGGTTTACGAATGGCGATAAATTTACGGCTGGCAGCGAGTGCTTTTGTTCCGGTCCGTTGGATTTCCCGGACGAAAGGAGCGGCACTGCCGTCAAGTACAGGGACTTCCGGGCCGTCAATATCAACATGCAGATTATCGATACCGAACGCGGCTAATGCCGCCATGAAGTGTTCTACGGTTGAGACGGTCGTCCCGTGGCAACCCAGAACTGTCGCCATGCGGGTATCGACAACATTTTCCGGACAGGCTTTGATGTCGACGGTTTGTTCTCCGTCAGTTCGATGGAAAATAATACCGGTGTTGGTTGCTGCCGGGTACAATTTGAGATTGATCCGCGATCCGGTATGGAGGCCGATCCCGGAAATTGTGAGGCTGTTTTTAATGGTGCGTTGAAGAATCATACTATTTTGTCCAGTCTGCTGTGAAATATACTGCTAAGGTATATGCAAAGAGCTTGCCAGTCTGGGCATTGTTTCAAATGGTTGAATTTGTGTGGGATTTTTCTATGCGGCGAATGGGTAATGACTGATCGTTGCAGTGCTGCACGCGTTTTCAGCAGATCTGTGCCGGTCTGGACACAGAAAGTCAGTTAGTTTTCATCCGGAAACGGCCATTTTTCACAATCTCTGCGTCAATCTGCACGTTTGCTTGTGCGGCGTAGACAGCCACGCCTCCGCGCAACCGCTTGATTTCCTTGACCTTGAGAAAAATTGCTCGTTTCCCTTATGAAAACTTGCAGCGCACCCATCCGGAGTTTCCGGATGGGAACCAGTTACATTCTTCCGGAGCGGAGGATCGCAATCGCTAATCCAAAACCGAGAACTCCAGCGACTGTGTATCCGAGTAGCCCGAGGATTGGAAAGCCGAACAGCATCGTACCTTTTTCGGTCTGCATGATCAGTGATGAGCCGATAATTAACGCTGCGATGACCATACTGAAGGATATGCGGTTGGTAGACTTGTCCAGATCGTTAATCAGCCTCTCCAGACCACGGTGTTCCAGATCAATTTTAAATTGGTTGCGGTTGATTCGATTGATGAACTCTTTAATATCCTTGGGCAAACTTTTTCCGAGTGCCTGATACGATTGTAAGGTTCGCGCGGCATCTTTGGCAATGCTGCTTGGAGAGTAGCGATCTTTCATGATCTGCTCGGCAAAAGGTTTTAACTGTCCAACCATGTCGAAGCTCGGGTCCAACTGTCTTCCTATCCCCTCCATAGCGAATAAGGCACGAGATAATAACATCAGGTTCGATGGAAACTTGATGCGGTATTCGGTCAGAATTTCGACAAAATCGATCAGCAGTTTACCGACTTTCAGGTCCTGTAAAAGGATGTCGTAATAATCATCGATAAATTCAGTCAGATCACGCTTTAGATCTTTGATGTTTGATTCGTCGAGAAGCTCCCCGGAGTAGAGAAGCTGTGAGACGATACGGTCGACATCCCGACGCAGAACGCACAGCAGGAGTTCTGTCAGCTGGAACTTTAAGTCATCATCCAAGCGTCCAATCATGCCGAAATCAAAGATGCAGATGACGTTTCCCGGTAATACGTGAAGGTTGCCGGGATGCGGGTCGGCATGGAAAAAACCATGTACAAAAACCTGCTTGAGAAATGCATCTGCGCCACTTTTGGCAATCTGTTTCAGGTCATAGCCGGCCCTTCGCAGTTCGTCCAGTTGGGAAATTTTTATTCCGGAAATAAATTCAAGTGTCAGGACGGTACGTCCAGTATGCTCCCAGAATACTTTCGGGATTCTGACGGTTTCTTCACCGGCAAAATTAGTGGTAAAGCGATCTATCGTTCGGCCCTCACGAGAAAAATCGAGCTCACGATGAATGGTTCGGCGGAACTCTTTAACCAGGCCGATAGGATTGTATAAATGTCCACCCGGCAGGTGTTTTTCAACCAGGTAGGCTAACCCCATGAGAATATCAATATCTGTTTCGATGATGGATTCGATGGCTGGACGACGGATTTTAAAAACAACCTGTTCCCCTGTTTTCAGGGTGCCGCGATGGACTTGGGCGATGCTTGCAGTTGCCAATGGCGTTTGATCAAAATTGCTGAAAAGTTCTTCGACAGGGTGGCCCAATTCCATGTGGACCTGCGCCATGATCTGTTCTGCCGGGACGGCAGGGACCCGATCCTGGAGTTGTTTCAACTCATCCAGGTATCCAACGGGGACGATGTCAGGACGAGTTGAAAGTAATTGGCCGAGTTTGATGAAGGTTGGGCCAAGCTCTTCCAGTGCCAATCGCAACCGTTTTTCCTGGGACAGACGTTCCACTTCGCGGGACACTGTCCCGAGGGAAACGATCCGCTTGCCCAATTCCAGGTAATAATCGATATTGAGTTGTTCTACGATCTGGCCAAATCCGTATTTAATAAGAATTCCGAGGACTTGACGATAACGCTTTAGCGATCGAATATTCCGGTTGATCTGCGTGAATGGCAGCATCTAATTTGTCGCAGTCCGTTTATTTTTCCTGGGCTTTTAGCTGTTTTTCAAGGTGTTCCACTTTGTGCCGGAGCTTTTCGAACTCTTTTACGGTGACAACCCCGATGCGTTCACAGGCTTTTTTAACCTCATCCCGGGCCAATTCTTCCAGCTTTTGCTGATTGTCTTTGGCTGCCTCCTGAAGTTTTTCCAGCAGGTTTTTCCCTTCTTCTTCGGTGAGGTTCATCCGCTTTTTGAGATCATCAATCAGTTCCTCTGCTTTTTTCTGGGTCAATGCCAAAGCACCGATTCCTGTCAGCAATGTTTTTTCGACGATTTCCAGCATTACAGCCTCCTTTAGAATCGTAGTAAAATGTAAAATTCCTAAAAATCATAACAGGTTCTGCCGCTTCCTCAATATCGGTTCGGAATCGGAAAAAAGAATATGACTCAGTCGGGCTTCTTTCTGGGGACGTAACGGTCTTTTTCCGAATAGATACAGCCACAATATTGCTGTCGGTAGAGACCCATCTCTTTGGAGATTCGAATCCCTTCGTTCCAGCCGGTGCGAAAATCTTCATAATGAAAAAACAGCCCGTATTCGCCGGCCAGTTGTCGGCCGAAATCGACAATTTCCTGATGCTTCTGATAGCGAGAATAAAGCAGTGTGGTTGTGAAGCCTTCAAACCCCTGTCGCTGAGCTTCTTTGGCGGTTGCCAGCAGGCGCGACCGATAGCAATGTTCGCAACGATTCTGTGGATCAGCCGCAACGGCAGCAAGAAATTCTTCCAAAAGATATTCCTCGTCATAAGTTACGGGAAGTTGCACTTTTTCCGCATATTCCCGAGTTGTTGCCAAGCGCTTGCTGAACTCTTGGTAGGGGTGAATGTTGTGGTTATAAAAATAGCCGGCCAGTTGGTGGTTCTGCTCACGCAAAACTTTGACGGGATAGATGGCACAATTTCCACAACAGATATGAAGTAGGATACGCATTTTTATATTCCTGATAAGATGGGTGTCGGTCGCTGATGACTTCTTCTTTAACCGAAAGGGGGCAACCTGTCAATCCAATCGCAGGTTCTCTTTTGGAAGTTGTAGTTTTTTCCAGATTTTTTTCGCCAGGTTCCGGGCTGCCTTTGAGCTTTTCAGCCGGCGGTGACAGAGACTGTTGAGGTGATCCCTGAATTGACGCATGTCCTGCTGATAGTGTTGCAGTAAGGTCGCAAGTTGCCGACGATCGGTTGGCAGATCGACGGATGTTTTTCCCAGTTCTGCGGACAATAGCAGGGCTTGGATAAATTCAGCCCCGTAACCACTGATGATTTTACCTGCGGCATCGACAAGTTCTACCTGCCCGAGTAGCTCACTTTTCACTGACAATGGCAGCGTGAACCGGTAGCTCGTCATTTGCGGGTTTTCCAGAAAATAGAGGTACTGTTCGGGGTAATTCGGAACTCCCTCCGCCTGCAGCTGTAGTATCAGCTCTTCTTTTAGATTCTTGTCTGCGGTTGTGCGGATAGCCGGGGCCGTCCTGCCGGTGTTATCAGGGAGTTCAATGGCGAGAATTTCCGGTGCTTGCAGCAGCTCTGCGAGAAGTTGATCCGGGTCCTGATGTTGCTCACCGGCGTGGGTTGATTCTTTCGTTTGGGCCAGTTCTCTAAGAATAATGGTATCTGGACGTGGCCAGTTTGCCGGTGTCGGGCTGATTCGTTTTTGTCCCGGAGAGCGATTGTCCGTCAGGTAAAAATGGAACAATTGACCCAGTCGGCTATCTATGTAGATCTGCAAACCGATTTTTTCTTTCTCTGTTAACTCCTCCTCTCCCGGCCAGCTCAGTTTGTTTTCAAGCAATCGGTAGAGGGGGGTCGGTAACTGTAACGCCAGCAGGAGTTGGGCGCGATAAACTTCCGGCTTGTCTGCCGGTAAAAAAGTTCTTGTCCCGTCTGCTCGGCAGGCGGAAAATGGACGGGTCAATGCCGATTGCGGGCCCATTTTGAGAGTAATAGAATCGTTATCCGGAGTTTGTGCCTCAAGAATCGCATAGTGTTCACAGAGCAATGGCCAGAGGGGAGTGTCCGCGGAGCGTTGTAAGGCATCACCAGGCAGGGTCAGGCAAAGTTGCTTTTGGAATTTACAAAGGCCAAGCAGATGGATCGCCTCCCAGAGCCAGAGAGGTTTGCCACCAGTCAGGCGGAATCTGCGATTTGGCCATGACATGCGAAACAGGGCCAGATAGCGGAGACGTTCTTCGTGCGAGGGCAGATTGGTATTTTTAAGCCTCGCCCAGAAACTGAGGCCGGTTTTTTCCGCCAGATCCAGCTGAAAGATATTTCCTACCGTCAATGTCTGCACCGGGTGGCCAAGCAGATCCGCAAGCAAGGCTGTTGCCGCAAGCAGGGCCGGTGAGTCGGAGAGGACCAGTTGCGGTACGGAAGGAAAGGTGGTTGTCTGCGGATACAGGTAAATATCCGCGAAAAGATCTTCATCGGCCTTTTTCGGGTACCAGCACTGAATCAGGGATTGAATGCTGTCAATGGCCCGTTTCTGCGGTTGCTTCCAAGCGAGTTGTTGCAGTCGTAGTAATAAATGATGAAAGCAGACAGCGGCTTCAAGGGGTAATGGGGGTGTTGTTGCCGTAACTGCTTGTGAAAGGGGCAGGCGCAACGGCTCCGGCAGATTGGGTAGCGATATGGCGATGGCCCGTTCGAGTTTTTCCGGCAGAATTGCCGACGGTAGTTTTTCGTGCCAGGACAACCCGAGCAGTTGCAGTAATAACAACCGACCGGTTTCCATGGCCTGTTGATCCGCATCTTGCCCGGAGGAGGGGAGTTCATGGGCTCGCTGACTGCGGTAACAATTGACCAGAGCCGGCAGAGCCAGCTCGAGGGTCGTTTGAAACAGGTTGTGCAGATAATGAGGAGATCGCTCGGCGGACGGTATCAGACCAATGACGGCCAGCAGTTTAAGGGCTTCCAGAACTTCACTTAAGAGGTGTCGAAATGCCTCCGGGTGGTCGGCGTCTTCAAGATTGAACTGTCGGTGCTCACTGATCCCGTTGCGGTCTTGTCGCCAGATGCGTACTCGGTCGTTTTCCCAGGTGGCAAAATGTTTCAGTCCCAACGCTTCACAGCAACTGCGGCCGCGGCTCAGTTCGGCGCTTAAGTCCTGTTCCGGAAGCAATAAAATGCCGCCTGCCATCATGCTCTGCTGATTGATCCAGAACACCAGTGGTGGTCGCAGAACACCTTGATCTGTGTAGATTTTCGGGTAAAGATCAACGCGCCGAAAAGGGGTGCGACCATTGGCGATGACCAGCTCTGTCCAGAGGGCCAGTTGCTGGGCAAATTGTTGTAAATCAGGGCGATTCATTGTGTGGGAAGTTAACCGAAAAGTGGTCTGTTCGGATCTTCAGCAGTCGGGGGCCGTTGGAAGTGACGGAAACAGAGTTCCGTGGCCACCCGCCCGCGCGGAGTCCGGTTGAGGAAGCCCTGTTGAATCAGGTAGGGCTCAATAACATCTTCGATGGTATCCCGTTCTTCGCCGATGGCCGCTGCCAGGGTGTCGAGTCCGACCGGGCCGCCGGCAAACTTGTCAATAATTGACAGCAGCAATAGACGATCCATGTAATCGAGCCCTCGGTTGTCAACTTCCAACCGTTGCAGTGAATGATCGGCCAGCTCACAGGTGATGATTCCTTCTCCTTCAATCTCGGCAAAATCGCGAACTCGGCGGAGCAGGCGATTGACAATCCGCGGGGTGCCGCGACTGCGTCGGGCGATTTCCGTTGCGCCTTTAGGGTCGATCTGAATACCCATAATGCCGGCGCTGCGTTTGACAATGGTTGTCAGCTCTTCGTTGGAATAGAACTCCAGACGGATGATGATACCGAAGCGATCCCGCAGTGGCGAGGAGAGCAGCCCGGCACGGGTGGTCGCCCCGACCAGGGTGAAGTGAGGGATGTCGAGTTTGATCGTGCGGGCGGAGGGACCCTGGCCGATCATAATGTCGAGTTGGTAGTCTTCCATGGCCGGATAAAGAATCTCTTCGACAATCGGAGAAAGGCGATGAATTTCGTCGATGAAGAGGACATCTCCCTCTTCCAGGTTGGTAAGTACTGCGGCCAGATCACCAGCTTTTTCAATGACCGGGCCCGAGGTGCTCTTGATGTTGACACCCATTTCCTGGGCAATGATGTTGGCCAGGGTGGTTTTCCCCAGCCCCGGAGGGCCGAAGAAGAGGACGTGGTCGAGGGCCTCCTGACGTTTGCAGGCGGCGTCAATAAAAACCTGCAGGTTCTTCTTGGTTTTGCTCTGTCCGACATATTCCTGCAGGGTTCTCGGGCGTAAGCCCGCTTCGTAATTTTGTTCTTCCGGCAGACCGTCGGCAGCGATCAATCGTTCGCTCATGCTTTTCCTCTATTTGACAAGGATCTTTAATGCCGCTTTGAGGATTTCTTCCAGCGGGGCGCCCGGGGTAATTTTCAGGCCTTGCAGGGCCTTGCGAGCCAATGTTTCTTTGTAGCCCAGGTTGACCAGGGCCGACAAGGCGTCCTGATGGCTGCTTTCATGGTCGGGCTGCGAACTTTGGGCTGCGGGGACCGTGCCGTTAACAGCGAGTTTTGTGACTTTGTCCTGTAGCTCCAAGATCAGTCGTTCAGCACTTTTTTTGCCGATTCCCGGGATTGCCGTCAAGCGTGGCACATCTCCCTGACAGAGAGCCATTGCCAGCTCATCGGTTGGAATATGTGAAAGGATGGTAATAGCCAATTTAGGGCCGACCCCGGAAACCGAAATCAGCAATACAAACAGGATCTTCTCCGCTTCACTGAGAAAGCCGAAGAGATGAATGGCGTCCTCTTTCACGTGGGTATGGATCAGGAGCTGGATTTTGCCGTTTTCCGGCAGGGCATAAAAGGTTGACAGCGGAATTTGCAAACGATAACCGACGCCACCGACATCGACGATTATCTGCTCAGGGCTGCGCTGAGTAAGTTCACCGGTCAGTTGCGCAATCATCGCTGATTCCTTTTTGACGGTTGGCCGGTTCGGTTGATCTGCTTGGCCAAATGATGGCTGTGGGCATGGCAAATAGCAACTGCCAGGGCATCTGCGGCGTCTTCCTGGGCGATTTCCGGCAAGTTCAAGAGGGTGCGGGTCATTTGCTGAACCTGATTTTTTCCCGCTCGTCCGTAGCCGACCACGGCACTCTTGACCTGCAGGGCTGAATATTCGGCGACCGGCAGTCCGGCGTTGATCCCGGCCAGCAGCGCCACCCCTCGGGCATGCCCCAGCTTTAACGCTGAGGCCGGATTGCGGGCCATGAAAACCTGCTCTACTGCGACCGCCTCCGGCTGGAATTTTTCTATCAGGCGGCAAAGCTCCTGATAGATTTTCTGCAGACGCTCGGCCAAGGCAGCCTTACTTTGGGTGAAGATTGCTCCGTTATCAAGGTGAATCAGTCGGTTTCCCTGTTGTTCAATAAAGCCGTAGCCGGTCGCTCTGCTGCCTGGATCGATACCGAGAATACGCATGGGTCGAGGTTCGGGGTGCGATGTTCGAGGTCTTTCACTTTGGAACGTCGAACATCGAACGGCAGTTTACCCCATAATCCTTTCCAGCTCTTCATCAGCGATGTCAAAGTTGGCATAGACGTTTTGGACATCGTCATTGTCTTCCAGAACGTCAATCATCTTCAGCAGCGATTCGGCCTGTTTTCCGTCAACCGGGTTCATGCTTTGCGGAATCATGGTGATTTCGGCCGACAGGTATTTGAGGCCCTGCTCTGTGAGGGTGTTTTTGACTGTTTCGTAGTCAGCCGGATCGGTAATGACTTCGATGATATCTCCCTCGTCCTTAACATCTTCCGCTCCAGCTTCCAAGGCTGCTTCAAAGATGGTTTCGAAATCGTTCCCCTCACCGAAAAAGATCTGTCCCTTGCGATCGAACATGAAGGCAACCGAACCACTGACACCGAGGCTGCCGCCATATTTGTTGAAGGCGTGGCGGACGTCGGCGACGGTTCTGGTCCGGTTGTCGGTCATGAACTCAACGATCACGGCAACTCCACCGGGGCCGTATCCTTCAAAAATATCCTCTTCGTAGGTGACGCCATCCAGATCGCCGGTCCCTTTTTTGATGGCGCGCTCGATGTTGTCCTTCGGCATGTTGCCCTGCTTGGCCTTATCGACGGCGAGGCGCAATCGGGAATTAGCCTCAAGATCGCCGCCGCCAATTTTTGCAGCAATGGTGATTTCTTTGATCAGTTTTGTGAAAATTTTTCCCCGCTTGGCATCCTGCGCCCCTTTGCGGTGCTTGATGTTGGCCCACTTACTGTGTCCAGCCATGCTGTTTCGACTCCTTGTAGCTATTTAAATGTATCCAGCCCGGACACGAGCAGTTTGCTGCGATCTCGGTGTCAATCTGCGTGCCGGTGTAGGTTTCCGCGTCGACGCTTGATTTCCCTGCTCTCGCGAAAATTGCTCGTTTCCCAAATGAAGATCTGAACCAGGCGCCGGCAGTGGCCGGCGTCTGGTACCGTCTTTAATTCCCGGATCAGTTGTCCGCCGGCACATTGCGATAACCGACAATCTTCAGGTCGTCAGTCATGCCGGTGACTCCATCTACTTGATTGACACCATCCATCGCCGCCTGCCGTTCCGCTTCACTGTAGACGTGACCGGAAAATGTCACATGCCCATCCTCGACCTTGATGTTAAACCAGAGGTCCTTGATCCGTTTATCGGCCAACCGGGCGATCTGGATCTTTTTCTGCAAGATAAGATCCCTGAGTTTGTCTTTGGCCGCACTTTTCTTCTCGACCAGGTTCTGATCTTTGACCCCGTCGACGATCAATTTGACGGCAGTATCATTTGACAGCCGCATAGTGTTGATCACCAGATCGTACTCGATTGGGTTGCTCCAGTTGCGATCGAAGTAGTATTTGATAAAACCGGCTCGTTGCTGGTCGCTTTTACGAACCAGTGAACGTGCCAGGTCCGGGTCGATCCACTCCTGCTCAGCCCAGCGCTCGACGCGTTCTTCAAACGGTGCGATGATCCGCACCCTGAATACACTGTTGATACCGGGGAGCAGATCCTGTCCACCACGACCGTAGATGATAACATTCCCCTTGAGGGCCTCTTCAAGGACAATTAACTGAATGCGATTCATGTCGAGTTCGATCTGTCGGTCGAGCTGTTCGATAAACGCAGGCGGCTTTTCATCTATCTGTTGCAGGGTTTCATCAGTGAGGCCATAGTCGGAGGCAAGATTTTTGATTGTGCCGCCATTAATCAACTTGTAACCAAGCTCTTCGGCCACCTGATGAACAATCGGGATTCCTCCACTACCCATTTCACGGGAGATAGTAATGATCGCCATAAGTTTCTTTCTCCAGTTTTACAGCTCTTGCCAGCTGTCAGTCGATAATAATTGCCGCTGCTTACGAGGAGCAGGAGCCGGGTTTATGGTCACCATCCATGAAGATCAAATGGCCCTGCACGAACTCGCCGAGACATTTGAGTGCTGTCGTAAAATCCAGTTTATTTCAACTGTAAGGGCATACCCATTCTAGTCAGCTAGGCACAATGACATGAATTCTCGCCAAGTTCAAGTGTCGTGAATTCTTCTTCGGGGAAAAAATACCCACCCGATAGAAGTCGTTTTATTCAGGTGCATTCAGTTTAACCTGTTGTTCTTTATGTATTTTCGCACTTTAGCGGGTGTTCGTTGAAAATCCGGAATGGCCCCTTGTGTTTGCCGCTACGGCTGGCTATAATCGCGCTTTTCAACTTTCTTGCTGGAGAGCATCTTGACAATGATGGCTGTCGAAGAAAATACGGAGCTGGTTGAATTCCTTCGCCGGAAAATTGAGACAATAGGTGGAATCACTTTTGCTGAGTTTATGGAACAGTGTCTCTATCATCCGGAATTCGGCTATTACACTTCGCCACGAAATAGGATTGGTAAAGAGGGGGATTTTTTTACTTCATCAAATGTGCATTTTCTGTTCGGTCGCTTGATTGCCCGGCAGCTGGAACAGATGTGGCAATTGCTTGGTCGGGGTGAGTTCACCGTTGCCGAACAGGGGGCGGGAGAGGGGCATCTCTGTCTCGATATTCTTGATGCTCTGGCCGAAGAGTTTCCCGAGTTTTATCAAGCGGTGAATTACTGCATCGCCGAGATCAGTCCTGATGACCAGATGAGGCAGGCGAGTCAATTGCAGCGTCATGTCGATGCCGGTCGGGTTGCCTGGTGTCGTTTGGAAGATCTGCAGGGGATGCAGGGCTGTTTTCTGAGTAATGAGCTGATTGACGCCTTTCCTGTCCACCGGCTCGATAAGCAGGATGGTGAGTTGCAGGAGATTTACGTCGTCAACAGTGAGAAAGGTTTTGTCGAGGACGTGCGGCCTTTGAATAACCCGGCCGTTGAAGCATATTTCAAGCTGATCGGGACAATGTTGTTGGAGGGAAATCGCGCTGAAATAAACCTGCAGGCATTGAGCTGGATGGAAACGGTCAGCAAGCTTCTCCACCGCGGCTTCGTGCTGACGATTGACTACGGCTATCCGGCTGAAGAATTGTTTGCTCCTTTCCGGCGTAACGGGACGCTGCTCTGCTATCATAAACACCAGACGAACGATAATCCTTATCAGCGGGTCGGTTGTCAGGATATTACTGCGCACGTTGATTTTACAGCACTACAGAAAATAGGTGAGCAGCATGGTTTGGCAAGTCTTTATTTCGGAGAACAATATCGTTTTTTGATGGGTCTCGGTTTTCTTGAGGCATTGGTCGCTTTACAGATGCGGGAAGCTGATCCGCAGAAGGCACAGGCTTTGCGGTTGACTCTGAAAAATCTGGTCATGCCGGAAGGCGGCATGGGCGATAGCTTTAAGGTGCTGGTTCAGGGGAAGGGCGTCGGGACCCCTGAGTTGCTTTGTGCCCGGAGAATCAAAGATATCAGCATGCCGCCGGGGATGTTTTAAGCGGCCTTGTTTGCGGCAGATGATGGGCATTATACGGCGAGAAATTTTTACCCTAATGGAGGAAAAATCTAATGAAAGAACGAGTAGAAGAAGTCCTGAATCAGGTCCGTCCTGTTCTGCAGGCTGACGGCGGAGATGTCGAACTGGTTGATGTGAGTGAGGATGGAGTTGTCAGCGTTAAGCTGACCGGTGCTTGTGGCTCCTGCCCGATGTCCACCATAACTCTGAAAATGGGTATCGAGAGAACTTTGATGGAGAATATTCCCGAGGTCAAGGAAGTGATTCAGGTTCGTTGATCTTTGGGTGCATCACACAGTTTAGATTAAAATGGCTTATGCTGACAAAGCGTAGGCCTTTTTTTTGTTTTTCAACGGCTTGGAGGGCTGGCGAAGGAGGTGATTTTCTGTTGTTTTGATAACAGATAACTGCTATCTTCCATTTTCGTTGATGTGTTTAATTTCTCACAATCTGTGTATTGTCAGGCGGTTGAGAATTACTGATAGCTGACGAATATTGATTTGTTGCTGTTTCGCTAACAGGATTGACAATGAAATCGACAGAACGACGTAAAGAATTGCTGGTTTGGCTGGAAGAAGAGGGGACTTTAAGTCTTTCGGAAATGGTCAAGCGCTTTGCTGTTTCAAAAATGACGATTCACCGTGATCTTGACCTGCTGGAACAGCGGCAGGTGTTGAAGCGTATCCATGGTGGCGCTGCCCGGATTGAAAAACTGGTTCGAGACCGCGACGGCCGTTATGAGGCTCGCCTCGAACAGGGGAGTTGTCTCATCTGCTACCGTCCGCCGAGCAAACAACTGCTCTACACTTTGACCATGAAAAATGGTGAACAAAAAGTCGCCTGCTGTCCACACTGCGGAATTACAGCGCACTTGATGTTTGGGGATCAGATCGCTATGGCACTGACTGCTGATTTCTTGACCGGTAAACTACATTCAGCCCAGAATTCCTATTTCGTGATGGGGGGCGTTGCCGCCCCCTGTTGCAGTCCATCGATGCTCAGCTTTGAAGATGAAGAGATGGCCCGGCGTTTTCAGACCGGGTTCGGTGGTAAGATCGGCCGGTTGAACGATGCCATCAGCTATCTGCGGGAAGATATGACGTTGAGCGCTGGAGAGGGCTGTTGTAGGTGAGTAATAAAGTTTCATACTACGACGATTGCAAACCGCCATTAGATGCTACCTCAAAGGCTTCTCCGAAAGATAAAAAATCATACTGAAGTGGATCATTTCACCAAAACTCCGCTAATTTTTCTGTAATAAATAAAGATTCATACTCTGTTGATGAGATGGTCTCCCCCCGCTACCTAAATCGGCGTCAATGCGCCATGATGGAGAGAAAGTAGCTTTCCATCAACGAGGAGCGAGAGGAGACCAAGATGAATATTACCACCGTCGGCCTGGACTTGGCAAAAAGTGTCTTTCACGTTGTGTGCTTTAGCGAGCACTTCAAAGAGATTAAAAAACGTATGCTCCGGCGCAATCAGGTTCTTCAGTTTTTTGCCCAGTTGCCGCCTTGTCGGTTTGGCATGGAAGCCTGCGCCAGTTCCCATTACTGGGGACGGGAATTGCGTGCCCTGGGTCATGACGTGAAGCTGATACCACCGCAATATGTGAAACCCTATCTACGCGGCAACAAGAACGACTACAACGATACGCGCGCCATTGCTGAAGCTGTGACCCGGCCATCCATGCCGTTTGTCGCGATCAAGACGGTGGCAGAACAGGACATGCAGGCGATTCACCGAATGCGTGCCCAGTGCATTAGAGATTGAACCGCTTTAAGCAACTCAACACGAGGGTTGCTGGGTGAATACGGCATTGTTCTACCCAAGGGGCTGACAACCTTACGCAGGAGCATCCCTGAACTTCTGGAGGATGCAGAAAACGGATTGAGCGATCGTTTCCGGAATCTGTTGGTGCGGCGCTATGAACAGCTTACAGAACTTGACGAACATATTGCCTTTTACACAAACGAGCTGGAAATTTTGAGTCGGCAAGATGATGCTTGTCAGCGCCTCCAAACGATCCCAGGTTTTGGCCCTATCGTATCCAGTGCATTTCGTAGCGCGATTGGCGATGGCCGCGCCTATGGCCATGGTCGTGATGCCTCTGCGTCACTGGGATTGGTTCCACGTCAGCATAGCAGTGGCGGTAAGAATGTCCTGCTTGGCATCAGTAAACGGGGAGATCGTTCTCTCCGCAGCCAACTGGTCCATGGCGCCCGAGCCGTCGTCGTCCAGGCGGCCAGAAAAGATGATCCTTTGAGTCGATGGATCAATCGAATTCGAGAAGAACGGGGTTGGAACAAAGCCGTTGTAGCCATGGCGAATAAGATGGCGCGCATTGGCTGGGCCATCTTGAGATACAATACTTATTATCAACCCGCTTCAGGGCAATCGGCTCGCTAGCCCGATCCGTTGAAAACAGGAGGAGAAGAGCTCCCACCAGAAATTGCGAAGGCTCTGTGACGAGCAATGACGAAACAGGTCAGACCAGCGTATCGAAAACCTGAAAAGTCCGACGGTTAGAAGAAACCGTTCTGTCGATAAGGACGATACGCGCGAAAATCATTGAGGCCCGAGGACATAAACTTCCTCAAAAAGAGGCCGGATATACGGCAGCAATCCTGTCCCTGTCATAAACGTACAAAGCCCTTGCAAAAAGGGGGGAGACCATATACGGACTATTGGTTGCGGTTGGCAATTCTCGAAACTTACTATTTACCCCCTCTCCCCCCTGAAAACAGGTTAGAGGTAGTCTTCTTCGCGCTGATGTCGCACGGCTAAAATCGTAATCGTTTTATTGTCCTCAATTTCAAACAGAACGACATATCCCCTAGCTCCAAACGAGATGATCATTTCGCGAAGCAGCGGATCTTCCGGCGTTGCCTTTCGACAAGTAAATGGAAAGTCTTGCAGAAATTCGATGCCTTTTTGTATGATATCAAGAGCCTTGCGAGCGGCTGAAATATCCTGCTCAATAAGAAAGCCATAGAGGCGAACAATATCGTCCTTAGCAGCCTTGGTATAACGAACCTGGTAGCTCACTTTTGTTTCATCTCTTCAGCATGAGCCAGCATGGAATTCAGCTTGCCATAAACAGATTCTGCCGAAAAGTATTCCCCTGTTCGATGTGCCTCATCTCTTGAAGCCAAACCCCGAGCTATAAATTTCTGCCGAGCCTTTCGATGCTGGATACCGGCCCGCAATGATTCTTCCATAAAACTGGAGAGGGTTTCGCCTTCACACAAAACATTTTCTGCGGCCTTGCGAAGTTCTGGCTCGACTCTTAAAGATGGGATTGTTGAAGATTTCATATCGCACCTCCATGCGTTGCAATTGCAATACATTTTAACAGGGTATCAATCTTCAGGCAATGCTTAAAGGTACAGATCTACCGAGCGAACAGTAGCTTTCAAAATTGAAATTAACAAACTTTGAGACCTCTTCCCCTGGTATTGAAATGTGCTACTTTTAATTTATTTGGACATGAATAAGAGGTGAAAATGATTTAATAAAAGTGCCAAAGCATAGCAATGAACGCCTGTTTCAGGGAGGAGCCTGTTAAGACGGTCAACAAAGAGTTGTCGATCATGATCGTCATTATAAATGTCGCACTGCTCAATTTCGCGCGCCATAACGTGCTGAAGAAGTCCGACAATATCAAGTATTGCTAAGCGTAGTATTGGTGAAGTGTGGCAGAAGTAAATAAGGAATCAATAGATAAATAGATAACAGCGTCCCTTCTGGTGTTACAGGTCCACAAAGAAAAGACCATGCCTCAATAGTTGATGGTTGAGATGTGACCCTTTTGCATTTCAAGCTGGTGGCAAAAGAGGTCTGTATCTATCTGATTGATAATGAGTTGGCGCGGAAGTATACGAAAAAGTCATAGGGGAAGCACTTTCAACCCATCTGCTGTGTTATGTTCAATCCTCACCGAGCAACGTACTGCTGCTATTCTGAGGTTTTGCAGCAGCCTCCAAGCTTGTTTTTCAAATACTAAATAGCACCTTATTGGATCACTATGAAAAAAACGTTTAAAATATCTCACCCAAAGATCAAGGTTCCGAGGCTTGTTGAAGCCATCAAATATGAAGTCAAAAAATATATAAAAAGAGAGCGGAGAAAGACCCTACCCCCCGAGGTAGATTTTTGGGACTTTGACTGTCGCTACGGCGTTGATGAAGCCAGCAGTGAAGTCATTCATTTGTCCACCATCAATAAGTTCATTTCTCAGGCCGAATCACAGCAGCTCGAATCCTTTTATTTGGAAATTCTGGTCAAGCCGGGTTATCGAAGCCAAAAGCCCAAGGCAGAGCAGCCAATAAACGTGGATGATTCGGTAATTCAGAGTGAAGAGAATCAAGAGTAGATAAACTGATTGTGACCAATCACCATCGATCCTACGCTACAAAGCACTTCCGGAAATCGGGAGGGCTTTGTAATTGAACGGAAATGGTGAGTTTTAAAGGGTCGGAAGGGGTCCGGAAGGGGTCAAGTCTGCTGTTGACTTATGTTGATCGCGAGATACACTTTCTTCATGTCGAGACCGCTACGAATAGAATATCCGGGTGCCCGGTATCATGTGATGAACCGGGGACGGCGGCGAGAGGACATCTTTCTTGATGACGGCGACTACCAACTTTTTCTGGACCTTTTGAAAAATACGGCAAAGATGTGGAACCTGAAGATTTCTGCCTTCTGCCTGATGTCCAACCATTATCACCTTCTGGTTCACACCCCCGACGGTAATCTTTCCCGTTGCATGCGCCACCTTAATGGGGTTTATACCCAACGCTTCAACCGCAAGCATGACATGGACGGTCAGTTGTTCCGAGGGCGCTATAAAGCCGTGCTTGTCGAGGAGGACAACTATCTGCTGGAGCTTTTACGCTATATCCATCGTAATCCTTTAAATGCCGGGATGGCCTCTGAGCTAGACTCCTACCCTTGGTGCAGTCACCGTGGATATCTTGCCCACGAAAAAGGGTGGGACTGGTTGTACAGAGATATGCTGCTGAGGATGTTTTCAAAAACAAGGAAAAAGGCCTTTGCGGATTACATTGGATTTGTGGATCAGCAAGAATCTG
>JAUVEB010000050.1 GCA_030595055.1 Desulfuromonadaceae bacterium | reverse complement strand
GGGTATTGATGACGTCCTGATTGTTACCGGTCTGCATCGCTGTGGTGATGTTGTTGTGAATAGACTTGGCAATGATTCTGTTGTGCTGTGCCATCATCTGTTCAACCATCAGGGCCTGATTGCGCATATTGTGCCAAGTCGCGGCGCCCACAGCGATGAGCGTGATCAGGATGGTGATGCCGAGAATCTTGATTTTGAGGGAATTCATCTGGATTTATCGCCCGCTTCGGAGATATTGTCCTGCCGCGTCATCGTCCCCTGGAGGAAAATGCTTTTACAGGGTTGTTTTTTGATTCCAGCGAGTTAGCAGTTCCCACTGATAAAAAAACAAAGCCTACCGGTTTCGAGATGTTATCGGGGGAGGATTAGAGATCCAACAGTTTTTTGTTCGCCTGTTCACCGTAGTTCGCTCCCAAGATTAGGAAATTATATGATTTTTTTGTGCTTTACGCATCAATTTTCTTCTTTTTTAATCAACTTCCGTGCTCGGCAAAAGAATTTGACTTTGTAATCTTTCTATGATTTTCTATGGCGCTGGTTTTTACAGGTCTGGAGTGTCTTTTGATGCAACTAAATGATTTCGATTATTCACTTCCGGAAGAGTTAATCGCCCAACAGCCGGTAGCGCAGCGGGATGCCTCGCGCCTGATGTGTCTGGATCGTCGTAATAAAACGATTTTGTCCCGGCGATTTACCGATATCCTGGAATACTTCCGTTCTGGTGACGTGCTGGTTTTCAACAACACCCGGGTCATCCCGGCGCGTTTGCTCGGTTATAAAGAAACCGGCGGCAAAGTTGAAATTTTCTTAGTAAGGCCTGTCACGACACTTGCTGCGGACGAAGAATGGCTCTGTCTGACAAAGAGTTCCCGGCCGCTACGCTCAGGAACCTTTGTTGCCTTGGCGGAGGGGTTGAGTGCTGAAGTACTGGAGGAAGCAGAGTCGCCGTACCGTCGGGTGCGTTTTCACTGTAACGGTGATTTTATGCAACGGGTTGAGGAGGTCGGTCACTTACCGTTGCCACCCTATATCAAGCGGGAGGATGGTGCTGAGGATCGTTCCCGCTATCAAACAGTCTTTGCTCGTGAAAAAGGTGCGGTGGCTGCGCCAACGGCCGGGTTGCATTTTACCGATGAGATATTGTCGCGGTTGGCGGCGCTTGGAGTGCAACTTGTCCCGGTCACCCTGCACGTCGGTTTGGGCACTTTTTTGCCGGTGCGGGTTGCTGATATCCGGCAGCATAAAATGCATACGGAGCTGTTTTCCGTGCCTGAAGAAACTGCAGGTATGGTGAACCGAGCCCGGCAAGAGCAACGGCGCGTTTTCGCCCTTGGAACGACCAGTGCCAGGGTGCTGGAAACTGCGGTAACAGATGACGGTTGCTTGCTGCCCGGCTCCGGAGAGAGCGATATTTTTATTTATCCCGGTTATCGTTTCAAGCTGGTCGATGCTCTGATTACCAATTTTCATCTGCCGAAATCGACACTGTTGATGCTGGTTTCGGCTTTTGCCGGGAGAGATTTTATCCTCACCGCATATCGCCGGGCTGTTGCTGAACAGTACCGTTTTTTCAGTTATGGTGATTGTATGTTGATTCTCTAAGTCAGGTTGCGTATTGTCCGGGTTCAATTACGTTCTTTTATATCAGGATCAGCGCAGCCAAGCGCGGCGAGGTTGTATAACGACACCGCGGGGTGAGATTCAGACTCCGGTTTTCATGCCGGTCGGTACCCAGGGTACAGTTAAGGGGGTGCTGCCGGAAGCGTTGAAAGAGATCGGTGCACAGATTATTCTTGCCAACACCTATCATCTCTACCTGCGTCCCGGGCATAAATTGGTACAGCAGTTGGGCGGCCTGCATAAATTCATGCAGTGGGATCGGCCGATTCTGACCGACAGCGGAGGTTTTCAGGTTTTCAGCCTCGGTGATTTGCGCAAGATTACCGAAGAGGGAGCTGCCTTTCAGTCACATCTTGACGGCAGCAAACATCTGCTGACACCGGAACTGTCAATCGAGATCCAATTGGCCCTCGGTGCCGATATTGTCATGGTGTTTGATGAATGTATTCCGCATCCGGCTGAACGTTCCTATATCGTTGATTCGACTAACCGCTCGGCGCGTTGGGCCAAGCGTTGTCGTGAAGTGCTCCCGGCCGGTTCATCAACTGCCCTGTTCGGTATTGTTCAGGGCGGTATGGTGCCGGAGCTGCGTAAGCAGAGTGCTGAACAGTTACAGGAAATCGGTTTTGAAGGTTATGCCCTCGGCGGTCTGTCGGTGGGGGAGGAAACCTCTCACATGTATGACATGATGGAATACAGTTTGCCGTTGTTGCCGCAGAGGCGGCCCCGCTACGTGATGGGGGTGGGCACGCCGGAAAATTTAGTCGAAGGTGTGGCTCGCGGATGTGATATGTTCGATTGCGTGATGCCGACCCGCAATGCACGTAACGGTGTGTTGTTCACCGGCTTTGGCAAAATCAGTATAAAACAGGCGCGGTATCGGGAAGATCCACAGCCGGTCGACCCCGATTGTCAGTGTTATGTTTGCCGTAATTACAGCCGGGCATATTTGCGCCATCTTTATATGAGTAAAGAAATTCTTGCATCGGTACTTAACACGCACCACAATCTTTACTATTATCAGCAGTTAATGGCTGGAATCAGGCAGGCACTTGAAAGCGGAAGCTTTACCGAGTTTCGGTCTGAGTTTTATCGGCAACGTCAATAACGTTAATAATTTTTACTTTCAATAGCGCGGTAGCGCCAAACACTGTTAAGGAGGAATATTCAATGGCAACGGAAGCATTCGCAATGGCAGGAAATGCAACACAAGGTCAGGGTGGTGGTTATGAAGGAATTATCATGCTGGTGGCGATGTTTGCGATCTTTTATTTTCTGCTCATTCGGCCGCAGCAGAAGCGTGCCAAGCAACATAAAGAGCTGATCAGTGCAATTAAGGCCGGTGATCAAGTTGTCACTGCCGGCGGCATTCATGGGAAAGTCGTTTCGGTTGAAGACACCACTGTCGCTCTTGAAATTGCGACCGGTGTAAAAATCAAAATGAATCGTTCTACAATTACCGAAATCAAGCAGTAAGCTGATCGACTGTAAACGTAAAGTCTTTGTAACTATTCAGCAAGACATGCTGGTGATGCCCATGGAAAGGGTGTCTTTCGCCCGGATGGCGACAGTCAAGTCCCGGAGGTGGGTTCATGCGGCCCTCGGAATGAGCGGCGCCAAACCATCAGCACCCATTTTGAATAGTCAAGATTTTCATCCTGACTCAACAAGATTAACGCCGAAAGGGAGATACGACGCAGATGTCCAATAGTCTAAAATTCAGAGGCGTGTTGGTGCTTCTCTGCCTGTTTCTGTCGCTCTTCGCTATGGCGCCGACGCTGATGCACGGCAGCCTGCCGCAATGGTGGTTGAATACTTTTGGCCCGATTCAACTTGGTCTTGATCTGCAGGGCGGGATGCATCTGGTTCTCGGTGTCGATGTCGATAAAGCGGTGGAAAGCCGTATCGACACCATCCTGGATCAAACGGAGAATCAGTTGCACGAGAAGGATATTATCTTCAAACGGCTGGAACGGCGCCAGGGCGACCGCTTGGTGGTGCTTGTCTATGATGATGTGGAAGGGGTCAAGGTCGATGCTCTGATGACGGAAAGTTATCCGTCACTGGAAGCGGAAACCTTTACCGGCGCCGGAGGTTATATCGAAAAACATTTTCGCCTGAGCGATAATGAAATCGAAAATATCAAGGATTACGCCGTTCGGCAGGCTCTGGAAACCATGCGTAACCGGGTTGACCAGTTCGGGGTCAGTGAGCCGACCTTACAGCGGCAGAGTGGTCACCGGATTTTGATCCAGCTGCCCGGGGTCAAAGATCCCGACCGGGCGATCGGCCTGCTTGGTAAAACCGCCCGCCTTGAATTCAAGCTGGTGGCAGAAGATGCCGATCTCCAAGAGGCTATTGCCGGTAATCTGCCGGAAGGAACCCAGTTGCTGTACGAGCGCAACACCAACCGCAGCACCGGTGCGGTGACTGAAATCCCGCTGCTGGTGATCGACAAGACGGTTCTGACGGGCGACCTTCTTTCCGATGCCAATGTGCGGATCGATACACGTTTCAATGAGCCTTATGTCGCGATCGATTTTAATGCGGTCGGGGCGAAACGTTTTGATCAGATTACCGCCGCCAATGTCGGCAAGCGGATGGCAATCGTTCTGGATGACACGATTTATTCGGCTCCGGTGATACGGGAACGGATCGCCGGCGGCAGTGCGCAGATTTCCGGTTCGTTCTCCTCGCAGGAAGCGACCGACCTGGCGATCATCTTACGCGCCGGCTCACTCCCGGCTCCGGTCAAGATCCTCGAAAATCGCACTGTCGGTCCGTCCCTCGGTCAGGACTCCATAGACAAGGGGATCAAGTCGATCTTGATTGGCGGTCTGTTGGTGGTCATCGCCATGATTATCTATTATCAGATGTCTGGTGTGGTTGCTGTCACGGCCTTGCTTTTGAACCTGTTGTTCATCTCGGCGATGTTGTCAATGTTCGGTGCGACATTGACTTTGCCCGGCCTCGCCGGGATCGTCCTGACGGTCGGTATGGCAGTCGATGCCAACGTGCTGATCTTCGAGCGTGTTCGGGAGGAGTTGCGCCTTGGCAAGGCGCCGAAACTGGCACTCGAAGCTGGTTACGCTAAGGCATTTATGACGATTATCGATGCCAACATGACGACCTTGCTGGCTGCACTGGTTCTGTTCCAGTTCGGAACCGGTCCGGTCAGGGGCTTTGCCGTGACATTGTCGATCGGTATTATTGCTTCACTGTTTACCGCGATCTTTGTTTCGCGGGTTATTTTCGACACTTTCCTGCAGGGCCGTGATGTCAAGCGGCTGAGTATATAAAGGAGGCTGGCGGCATGCAGCTGATCAAGCCGGATACCAATATAGATTTTGTCAACAAGCGTAAAATTGCGCTGATCGTTTCCATTGTGCTGATCTTGATCGGTCTGACTTCGTTGACCATAAAAGGTGGTCCCGATTACGGCATCGATTTTGTCGGCGGTACCCTGGTGCAGGTTCAGTTTGTCGAGGAAACAGATGCTTCGGCGATTAAAGCGGCACTGCAGGGACTGGACATCGGCAACCCGGTGGTCCAGAGTTTCGGGGATAACCGGAATGAGTATTTGATCCGGATAGAACGGAGCTCCACCGAGTTACAGGGGCTGTCCAGCCAGATTCGGACGGCACTGGAATCATCCTATGCAAAGGGCAATGTCGATATCCGCCGGGTTGAAATGGTCGGACCTCAGGTGGGGAAAGACCTGCGCAACAAGGGGTTTCAGGCTGTTTTGTACGCTATGCTGGGAATCTTGGTCTATGTTTCCTGGCGTTTTGAATTTCGTTTTGCGGTCGGGGCCATCGTTGCGTTGATGCATGATGTATTGATTACCCTGGGTGCTTTCAGTGTTTTTGGTAAAGAGATTGATTTGCCGATTATTGCCGCTTTTTTGGCCATCATCGGTTATTCGCTGAACGACACCATTATCGTTTATGACCGGATTCGTGAAAATCTCGGCAAGCACAACAAGCAGAGTTTTTCCTTTATTGTCAACCGTAGTGTCAATGAAACCCTGTCGCGGACTCTCTTGACTTCCGGTACGACCCTGCTGGTTGTCATGGCCCTCTTTATCTTCGGGGGTGGGGTGATTCATAACTTCGCTTTTGCTATGCTGGTCGGCGTGTTGGTCGGAACCTATTCGTCGATTTTTGTTGCCAGCCCGGTGCTGATCTTCTGGGAACAACGAAAAGCTTCCCGCGCCGGCTAGTTTTCATCCGGAAACGGCCCCCTTTCGTGATCTCGGCGTCAATCAGCGGGCCCACTTGTGCGGCGTACTGATATATATGCTTCTGCGTAACCACTCTGGTTTCCTTGACCTCGCGAAAAATCACTCATTTCTCATATGAAAATCTTCTGGTGTCCATCTGGAAACTTCGGATGGACACCAGCTAGGAGGCTGTCCGAGAATACAAGAACCTACTGCGAAACCGTCTGATCGGTTCATATTTCCGTATGTTTTTGACAAATAGCGGTGCTATTCGCTCTCAAACCTACGAAAATCTGCCCTCGAACAGTCGATTTCTCGCTACGGCTCGTATTCTCGGACAGCCTCCTAATTCTGCTCAGAGCGGAGGTCTGTTGATGAAAAAGGAAACTCTTCTTTTTGTTGCCATTGCTTTAGTTGTCGGTGTCCTGCTCGGGATTATTTTCAGTAACGCGAAAAGGGATAAACAACCGACTGCAACAGTACCCGCTGCGGCCCCGGTCCCTGTCCCGGCAGTCAATTATCCGCAACAGATTACCATGCTGGAAGGGATTGTCGCCAAAGAGCCGGAAAATCGTAATGCCTGGATTCAACTGGGACATAATTATTTCGACTCTGATCAACCGATGAGGGCGGTCGAGGCCTATGATAAAGCGCTGAAGATTGAGGGGAATGATGCAAATATTCTCACTGATCAGGGGGTCATGTATCGTCGACTCGGCTGGTTTGACAAAGCAATCAAAAACTTTGAACAGGCCTATCGTTTAAACCCCAAACATCAACAGAGTTTGTACAATTTGGGGGTCGTTTACCGTTACGATTTACAGGATTTTCCCAAAGCGGTTGAAATATGGGAGAAATTTCTTGTGATCAATTCCGGTGGACCAGGCGCTGCTCAGGTTCAATCAGAACTTGAGTTTCTGAAAAATCATCCGCAAACTCCACAACCCCGGCAATAACTCTTGACACAGATCGGTCGTAAACCGGCCTGTGCAGTTTCCGCCGGTCCCGTTAATAATCGTCTCATGGAAACCTGATGAATCCAATCACCGGTAGAAAATGGCAACTACGCAGTGATGAACCGAGCTTCGGTCAGGTTGAACATCTTGCCGAGACTCTCGGGGTGTCTCCCTTGACCGCCCGCGTCTTACGGTTGCGCGGTATCGGCAGCGCTGAAGATGGGCAGGCTTTTCTGCAGGCGCGTTTGAGCGCACTGCCCGATCCCGACCTGCTGCCTGATATGGTCATTGCCTGCGGCCGTTTGGAGCAGGCTCTGGTGCGGGGTGAAAAGATTGCTGTGCATGGTGATTACGACGTTGACGGTATCACCGGTTGCACCCTGCTGGTTGAGACGTTGCGCAACCTGGGTGGTTTGGTCGAGTATCATATCCCCTTGCGGCTGAAAGACGGTTACGGCCTCTCCGCTGATGCCATTCGTCAGGCTCGGGACAGCGGTTGTGATCTGATCGTTTCGGTCGATTGCGGGGTCTCGGCTCATGCGGAGGCCGACCTGGCCTCTGAGCTGGGGATTGATCTGATTATCACCGACCATCATCAGCCGCCGGCAGAGTTGCCGACCTGTCTGGCATTGATCAATCCGCATCTATCCGGCAACCGCTTCCCCTGGCAGGAACTTTCCGGGGTCGGCGTCGCTTTTTTCCTGCTCGCCGGGTTGCGACGACGGTTGCGGGAAAACGGTTATTTTACCCACCATCCTGAACCGGATCTGCGTCAGGGACTGGACTTGGTGGCGCTTGGAACCATCGCCGATATTGTCCCGCTTGGCGGTGTGAACCGGATTCTGGTTCGCGCCGGGTTACAGCGTCTTGAACAGGGCAGTCGACCGGGAATTGCCGCGTTAAAAAAGGTTGCCGAAGTGAAAACGGTCAGTTGCGGGACCGTCGGCTTCCGTTTGGCCCCACGCTTGAATGCGGCCGGTCGCCTTGAGGATGCTGCCCTGGGTGTTAAGCTGCTGCTCGGTGATGATCCACAGGAAGCAGCAGAGCTGGCAGAACTGCTGGATGAATTCAATTGCGAACGGCAAAAGATTGAACGGCAAACCCTGGAACAGGCCATCGCTGCACTCGAAGAACAGGCGGAGGAGATGCGTCATACAATTGTTCTGGCCGATGAACGTTGGCATCCCGGGGTGATCGGTATCGTTGCCAGCCGTCTGGTGGAGCGTTACCATCGCCCAACGGTCATGATCGCTCTTGATGCTGGATCGGGGAAAGGCTCAGCACGCTCGATCAAAAATTTTCACCTGTACCGGGCCTTACAACAGTGTGCTGAGAAACTTACCGGGTTTGGCGGTCATGCCATGGCTGCCGGGCTATCGATCGAGGCAGAAAAATTGACCGCATTCAGCGACTGTTTTGAGAAAACCGCAACAGCATTGCTCAGTGCGGAGGATCTGCTGCCGTCTATTGCCCATGATGGCGAAATACTGCTTGAGTCGATAAATCTGCAGCAGGTCCAGGAGTTTGAGTCCCTGAACCCCTTTGGTGCGGGAAATCCACAACCCGCTTTTGTCAGCCGTAATTGCCGGGTTTTCAGCCCGCGAATTCTTGTTGAAAAACATCTCAAGTTTGATATTGAGCAGCAGGGCAAGCGGCAAAGTTGTATCGCTTTCGGCATGGCGGAGCGCTACGATGAATTGCAGGGGCAGGTTGACCTGCTTTATCGTCCCACGATTAACAGCTGGAAAGGAAGGGATTCCGTTCAGTTGCAGGTTGTCGACATGCGCTCAACCGGAAATGAAGATTTGTTATGAGTCAATTTTTGCGGGGTCAACTCAGAGCCCTTGCCGGACAGGATGTCGGCAGGGTCGCTTTCGACGAGCCGCTTTCGCAGCATAGCAGTTGGCGGATCGGCGGGGTCGCTTGGCTGCTGCTTGAGCCGGAAAGCCGGGAACAGGTTGCCAGGGTGCAACGCTTTGTTCGCGAGCAGAGAATTCCGTTGGTGATCATCGGCCGGGGAACCAACCTGTTGTTTGATGATGCCGGCGTGCGCGGTGTTGTCATGAAAATCGGTGAACAGATGGGCGGTATTCGGATCTCCGGACAAAAAATTATCGCCGGAGGCGGGGCTTGGGTACCGCAACTGGCACGCCTCTCGATGCGGGCCGGCTTGACCGGTCTTGAACATACCATCGGGATTCCCGGAACCCTCGGTGGTCTGGTGATGATGAACGGCGGTAGTCAGCGTAAAGGGATCGGTGAAAGTGTGACATGGGTTTCGATTGTTGATGCGGAGGGAGCAACGTGCCGGTTAAGTCGTGAAGATTGCGCCTTTTCTTACCGTCACAGTGCCTTGCAGGGGAGCGGAAGCGTCGTTGTCGAAGTGGAGCTCTGTTGTCCGCAGGGGAACCTGGCCAAGGTGCGCAGTGAAATGATCAATGACCTGAGAACCCGACGCCGGAAATTCCCCCGCAAACAACCTAATTGCGGTTCGGTTTTTTTAAGCACGGCAGAGATGCACGCCGGCCTCGGGCCACCGGGGAAAATTATCGAAGATGCCGGGTTGAAAGGAATGCGCATCGGCCAAGCGGAGGTTTCGCAGCAACATGCTAATTTTATTGTCAATCTGGGTGGGGCCAGTTCGGCGGATGTGCTCACTCTGATTCGGCATGTCCGCCAGAAGGTCCGTGAACGGATCGGTTTCGAATTGGATTGCGAAGTCTGTTATGTCAGCCCTGATGGGATGTTGCTGCCGGCACATATCAAGGCGGATAAACAGCTCCGAGAATAAAGGCCACTGCATGGAGCAAGTGGCCTTTCGTTTGAGCGTTGCGTCGCGGTTAAAGCCCCGCCTCCTTTGCCAGCTGTTCCCACAACGGCAGGCTGCGTTCAATCATGTCGTCATCGACACAATAGGCGATCCGGAAGTAGCCGGGGGCGCCGAATCCGGAACCGGGGACCAGCAGGATGAGGTATTTTTGTGCCATGCGGATGAAGTCCATCTCGTCGCTGAGCGGCGACTTTGGGAAGAGGTAGAACCCGCCGCCCGGCTTGACCATCTCGAAGCCGAGTGTGGTCAGCTTGTCGTAAAGCAGATCCCGTTTATGGCGATAGATTTCGCTGTCGACACTGCAGCGCTGCAGGCCGGTGACCAGACGTTGCATCAATGCCGGGGCATTGACAAAACCGAGCACCCGGTTGCAAAAGATGGCGCCCTGCATAAACAGGTCTACTTCAGTCATTGCCGGATTCGCCGCCAGGTAGCCGATCCGCTCACCGGGCAGGGCCAGATCCTTGGAGTGGGAGGTAACAATAATCGAATTAGAAACACAGTTGAAAATGCAGGGGACTTTCTCGTCGTAGCTGATTTTCGCATAAGGCTCATCGGAGATGACCGTTATGCTGCTTCCCAACTCCTGTTCCTTTTTCTGCAACAGCTCGCCAAGTTGTTTCAGGGTGGTTTTCGGGTAGATGACCCCGGTCGGGTTATTCGGTGAATTGACGATAATGGCCCGGGTGCGCTCACTGATCGCATATTCAATCGCTTCCAGGTCGGGTTGAAAATCCTCTTTTGTGGCGACGGTGACCGGAATCCCCTGATGGTTGTCGATATAGAACTTGTACTCGACAAAGTAGGGGGTCAGGATAATGACTTCGTCGCCGGGGTTCAGCAGGGTTTTCAGCACCACGTTCAGGGCCGCACCGGCACCGCAGGTCATAACCACGTTGGCGCCGGTTATCGGTTGGTCGCAACGCTCGGCAATGACTTCAGCAACGGCGGCGCGGGTTTCATCGTAACCGGCATTGTTCATATAACGATGCATCCCCGGCAGCGGGGTTTCGGCAATTTTTTTCAGCGCGGCGTGCAGTTCAGCCGGTGGTTCGATGGTCGGGTTGCCGAGGGTGAAATCGAAAACCTGATCGGCACCGTATTGTTGCCTCAGTGCGGCACCCTCCTCGAACATTTTGCGAATCCAGGAAGCGCCCTGGAGGCATTCATTGACTTTCGTGGCGATGGTCATTCACTTATGTCCTTTCAGGTTCAATAAAATATCGCCGCAGTTTAGCTGTGAGTGGTTGACGGGTCAAGAATGGATTGCATCTCTGGATTGATTCTGAATGGTGAACCGGGGCGGTAAAAAAACTGCTGACTGTTCAAGTCAGGGCAACTGAGGAGGCAAACGATTTTGCCTGTGGCGGTGCTGCTGATTCATCGCATAATGTTCTCTCGGGCCGCGCAAGAACCGGCTGAAATTCCGGGTGTTTGAATAAGTTTTTGTTGTTATGAAAGCTGGCCGTATAAATTGCTTTTTCTGCACCGTTAGGCTACATTCCAGCACTCTATTCCTCCCTTTGACGAGAATTGCTTATGGCAACGAATGACTTGAAAAAACTGCGTGATCAGATCGACTCCATTGATAGCCAACTCCTTGAGTTACTGAACCGTCGAGCTGAGGTTGTTATCAGTGTCGGCAAGGCAAAAGAGGGAAACGATGGGGTTTTTTATGTGCCGAGCCGGGAGAAGGCCATTTATGAACGATTGACGGCGCAGAACCCGGGTCCATTTCCGAACGCTGCTGTGACGAAGATTTTTCGCGAAATTATCTCAGCGTCGTTGAATATGGAGTTGCCGATGCGGGTGGCTTTCCTCGGACCTCAGTCAACCTTTACCCATATGGCGGCGATGCAGCAGTTCGGCCTTTCGGCCCAACTGGTTCCGTTAAAAAGCATCCCTTCGGTTTTTGAAGAGGTCGAGCGCGATCGTGCCCATTACGGAGTGGTGCCGGTGGAGAATTCCACTGAAGGGGCGGTCAATCACACTCTCGATATGTTTATTGGTTCGGAATTGCAGATCATCGCTGAGATCATGCTGGAGATTTCACATCACCTGCTGTCGAAAACCGGCAACATTGAAAAGATCGGTAAAATCGTTTCCCATCCGCAGCCTCTTGCCCAGTGCCGTCACTGGTTGGAAGCCAATATGTCGGATGTGCCGCAGGTCGATGTCTCCAGCACGGCTGCTGCGGCGCAGTTGGCGGCAGAGGACGAGTCGGCTGCAGCAATCGCAAGTCACGCAGCGGCTGTGCAGTACGGTTTGCAGGTCGTCAAGGCGAAGATCGAGGATAACCCGAACAATTTTACGCGATTTCTGGTGGTCGGTAAAAAAACTCCGGAGCGAAGCGGGCAGGACAAGACGTCGATCATGTTCAGCGTCAAGGATCAACCGGGAATTCTCTACCGGATGTTGGAACCGTTCAGCAAACGACAGATCAATCTGGCGAAGATTGAGAGCCGGCCGATGAAACAGAAGGCCTGGGAATATATTTTCTTCCTCGATCTGGTCGGGCACATTGAGGATTCGGCAATTGCCGAGGCGATTGAAGAGTTACGCGGCCATTGTCATTTTCTGAAGATTCTCGGGTCTTATCCGATCACCCGGCAGGAAAAAACAGGGGAGTGAAAAAATCATGTCTGATGTTCTGATCCCGCGGCTGGCGATTATCGGTGTCGGTCTGATTGGTGGCTCGTTATCTCTGGCCTTGAAAGAAGCCGGTGTCGTTGGCAAAGTCATCGGTTGCGGCCGCGGCAAACCAAACCTGGAAAAGGCTCTGGAGCTTGGGGTGGTTGACTGCTATTCGCGCGACCCACTCGAAGCGGTCAAGGATGCTGATGTGGTTTTCCTGGCGACACCGGTCAAGACTCTGGCAACGGTCACCAAAGAAATGCTGCCCGGATTGAAACCTGGAGCGATTGTGACCGATGGTGGGAGTGTCAAGGGAGATGTGGTCAAGATGATCGAACCGCTACTGCCTCCGGGAATCCATTTTGTGCCCGGACATCCCATCGCCGGGACTGAAAGAAGTGGCGCAGAAGCGGCATTTCCGACCCTCTATCAGGGGAAACGCTGTATCCTGACGCCGACTGAGAACACCGATCCCGCTGCCCTGGAACTGGTCGAGAAGATGTGGCAGCTGGCCGGCAGTCATGTGACCAAGATGCCGTTGGAGAAGCATGATAAAATTCTTGCCGCTATCAGCCATCTGCCGCATATGGTGGCCTATTCATTGGTCAACTCGGTCGGTTCCTATGATCATTATGAGGAGAATATCCTCGAATACTCGGCCGGTGGATTCCGTGATTTTACCCGGATTGCCTCTTCCGACCCGGCCATGTGGCGTGATATCGCTGAAACGAATCGCGAGGCTTTGCTGGAAATGATGGGACAGTTTGAAACCTTTTTTGCCGAGTTGAAAGAGGACATTGCCGAGGGGAGCGGAGAAAAGCTCTTTGAGTTTTTCCTGCGGTCAAAGCAGTTACGTGACGGTATTCTTTAATCCCAGTCAAGGATCAGTTTGATGCACAAATTTGAGACCAGAACCATCGCCCCGGCCAAGTTTTTGCGTGGCGAAATAGTTGTTCCCGGTGATAAGTCGATCTCACACCGCTCAATCATGTTCGCTTCTCTGGCCAGGGGCGAGAGTCGGGTGCGTGGTCTGTTGCGTGGCGAAGACTGTTTTTCGACGCTGAAAGCGTTTCAAGCAATGGGCATTGAGGTGGTCGAAAAGGGTGAAGATGAACTGATCATCCAGGGACGTGGTTTTGCCGGGCTGCAGGAACCGGGCGATGTGGTTGATTGTGGCAATTCCGGTACCACTTTGCGCCTGATGAGTGGACTTCTGGCTGCCCAGCCATTTTTTTCCGTGCTGACCGGCGATCAGTATCTGCGCAAGCGGCCGATGGGACGGGTGATCAACCCACTAAGGGACATGGGGGCAAGGATTCTCGGCCGTGATGGCAACAAGAAAGCACCGCTGGCAATTGATGGTGGTGGTCTCAAGCCGACCGAATATCATTCCCCGGTGGCCAGTGCTCAGGTAAAATCGGCGTTGTTGTTGGCCGGGATGCAGATCGAAGGAACGACTACGGTTTACGAGCCGCACCTTTCGCGTGACCACAGTGAGCGGATGCTCCGATATTTCGGTGCCGATCTGGAGTCTTTTGACGGCGGGGCACGGGTTACCGGCCGGGTGGAACTGGAAGGGCGCGAGGTTGACGTGCCGGGTGATATCTCTTCAGCGGCCTTTTTCCTGGTGGCTGGTCTGATTGTGCCCGGCTCTGAGCTATTGCTGAAAAATGTCGGTGTCAACCCGACCCGTAGCGGCATCATCGATATCCTGCTGCAGATGGGTGGTTCTATTGAACAACTCAACCCGCGTGAACTGTCGGGAGAGCCTGTTGCTGACCTGCTGGTGAAATCAAGTCACCTCAAAGGGATTGAGATCGGTGGTGAACTGGTACCTCGGGCGATTGATGAATTTCCGATCGTCAGTGTTGCCGCGGCGTTTGCTGAGGGTGTTACCAGCATCCGTGATGC
>JAUVEB010000128.1 GCA_030595055.1 Desulfuromonadaceae bacterium | reverse complement strand
CACCAGCAGCAGCGGGTCATCAAGCAGCCCGGCAAAGAAGGTCGGTTCCAGGTTGCGAAAAGGAAAGCGGACGGTCACGGCTGTGGGTGCCTTTCTCTCTTGTTGGTAAATCTGCCGGGGAAAATCTGTGGAAGTTTCTTCAATAAATAGTGACGCACAAACGTTAAAGATGCAAATCTGACGGGGTGGTTTTGTAACTTGGCAGACGGTTTCAGGAAAAATCCGTTTACTTGTAAAACTACGCGGTAAAGCCGGGACAGCCCCGAATGGCGCTAGCTTAAGGATTCGTAGCACGCTCCCGGCAAAACCGGGACTGTCCCCACCAGCTCCTGAGCGAAGGCGAAGGGTGGGGGATGTCCCAGGCTTTTGCGATGCGAACCACCACAGTTTCATAACCGTAAAACCGGGACAGCCCCCGATGACCCTGGGGACAGTCCCGGTTTTACTCCCAGCGTACGAAAGTGCTTAAACTTAGTGCCATTCGGAGCACACTGCCGTCTTTTTATTCCATCCAGTGTGACATCCCGGCGTTTGGCCATTATACTTTCTTCAGGAGTCTGCATTTACGGCGGGCCGCTCAATCAGCAACAATGTCTGCTGAAAGAAAGCGTGCAGGGACCGGACAGAAAGGGCCGACCACACTGATGTCGCGGCAAGAGGAGCATGCAGAAGCAACCGCAACCACCCTGCTGGAGATCGTCCGGGAGTTGACTGCCGAAATCCACAAGCAGAGGCACGCCCTGGAAAGTTCAGGTCTCGACAACACCCTTGACCACGACCTGGGACTGGACAGCCTGGCCCGCATGGAACTCTTTACCCGCATCGAAAACCGCCTGGACGTCACCCTGCCGGAACGCATTCTCACCGATGCAGAAACGCCGCGTGACCTGTTGCGAGCCGTGCTCGGTGCCGGGACCGGCGGCGAGACCCGGGGTTACCAGGAGGTCTCGCAGCTCACCCTTACGGAAGCGGCCGCCACGCCGGTCGCGGCCCCTACCCTGATCAACGCCCTGCAATGGCATGTCGATACACATCCTGACCGCCCCCATATCCAGTTCTACCAGGACAAAGAAGAAGGGCCGGTCATCACCTACGCTCAACTCTGGGCGGGAGCCCAGCAGGTTGCTGTCGGACTGCAGCGGCTCGATCTGCAGCCCGGTGATCCGGTTGTGATCATGCTGCAGGCCGGCCATGATTATTTCTTCAGCTTTTTCGGCGTCCAACTGGCGGGAGGCATTCCCGTACCCATCTACCCTGCTCCCCGCGCCTCCATGATCAGAGATCATCTGCACCGTCACCTGGGGATTCTGAACAATTGCCGCGCCGTCATGCTGATCACCGAGGAAGAAGCCAGGCCTCTGGCACAGCTACTGAAGGCGCAGGTTGACTCCCTCAGACAGATTGTCACCGTCAGCGAACTCACCTCAACAGCGGGGCAGCTTGAACGGCCGGTCATCGGCCCTCAGGATACAGCGTTTTTGCAATACACCTCCGGCAGCACCGGCAATCCCAAAGGCGTGGTGCTGTCCCACGCCAACCTGCTGGCCAATATCAGGTCGATGGGCATCCGGCTGGAGGTGACCTCCAAGGATGTGTTCATCAGTTGGCTGCCGCTTTACCACGACATGGGCCTGATCGGAGCCTGGCTGGGCAGCCTTTATCATGCCACCCCGCTGGTAGTGATGTCGCCGCTGGCCTTTATCGCGCGGCCGCAGCGCTGGCTCTGGGCCATACATCGTTATCGCGGCAGCCTGTCCGCATCCCCCAACTTCGGCTACGAGCTCTGCCTGCGGCGCCTCAAGGAGAAGCACCTTGAGGGTCTTGATCTCAGCTCATGGCGTGCTGCCATGAACGGCGCCGAACCGGTCAGTCCGGAGACAACCCGGCAGTTTTGTGAGCGTTTCCAGGCTTATGGCCTGCGCAGTGCTGCGATGATGCCGGTGTATGGCCTGGCCGAAAATTCCGTCGGGCTGACCTTTCCACCGCTTGGCCGCGGACCGCTTATCGACCGCATTCAGCGTGACGCTTTCATGCACAAGGGGCAGGCGCTGCCGGCGGCGGCAGACGACCCGACCGCCCTGCAGTTTGCGGCCTGCGGTACTCCTTTGGATGGCCACCAGGTCAGGATCGTCGATCCCGCCGGCCTGGAACTGCCGGAACGGCAGGAAGGGCGTCTGCAGTTCAGGGGGCCGTCAGCAACCAGCGGTTACTTTCGCAATCCTGAGGTCACAGCTCAACTGTTCAAGGAGGACTGGCTCGATTCCGGAGACCTGGCCTACGTCTCCGCAGGCGAGGCCTACCTCACCGGGAGAACCAAGGACATCATCATTCGCGCCGGCCGCAATATCTATCCCCACGAACTGGAAGAGGCGGTCGGCAGGTTGGACGGCATTCGCGCCGGCCGCGTCACGGCGTTCGGCAGCATCGACCCCAAAACCGGCACAGAACGCCTGATCGTGCTGGCCGAGACCCGGGAACGGAACGAGCAGACCCTTGCCGACCTGCAAACCGGGATCAATACCGTGATCACCGACCTGGCCGGTGCACCGCCGGATGATGTCGTCCTGGCCCCGCCGCACACGATCCTGATGACTTCCAGCGGCAAGGTGCGTCGTGCTGCCAGCCGCGAGATCTACGAAGGCGGCCGCATCGGCAAGCCACCCAAAGCAGCCTGGTGGCAGGTTATCCGCCTGACCCTGGGCGGTTATATGCCTCGTTTGCGACGCCTCGCACGGGTGATCGGCACCGCAATCTACGGCACCTATGCACGCTGCCTGTTTTACCTGATAAGCCCGTTGGTCTGGCTGCTGGTCGTGGTGCTGCCCCGGCCCGGCTGGCGCTGGACCGTCATGCGGGTCGGCACCCGACTGCTGGCCCGGGCATCGGCAACCCCGGTCGCGGTACAGGGTCTTGAGAACCTGCCGCCGCCGGATCAACCCTGCGTCTATGTGTCCAATCATGCCAGCTACCTCGACGGCTGCCTGCTGGTCGGCTACCTGCCCCATTGTTTCAGTTTTGTCGCAAAAGGGGAACTGCTGGGGAATTTTGTGGCGCGGCTTTTTCTGCAGCGCATCCAGACCGATTTCGTTGAACGTTTCGACGCCCGGAAAGGGGTCGAGGATTTCCAGACGCTGGCCGCCAAGACCCGTGCCGGACGGAGCTATATGTTTTTCCCCGAGGGCACTTTTACCCGCAGCCCCGGGATGCTGCGATTTCACATGGGCGCATTCATTGCCGCAGCAGAGGCCGGTGTACCGATCGTGCCGATTTCGATTCGCGGCACACGCTCGATCCTGCGCGGAGCTGACTGGCTGCCGCATAGAGGCAGTGTCCAGATGCGTGTCGAGCCATCGATCACCGCAGAAATGCTTGGGCTTGATCTCAGCGACCCATGGAAGGCCGCGGTCGCACTGCGCGATGAGGCCCGCATCAGAATCCTCAAACATTGCGGTGAACCGGATCTGATTCTCGAAAAGCCGCCGTTTTGACAAAGAGCGCTTCCTACAATCCCCGTATTCCAAGACAATTAGGAACAGCTAAAACTCTAACAGCACTTAAAACGACCAACCCCATTTGGCCGCGCTTCTTCTCAATCGAGAGGATCGAAATTATCCTTTGTTGCATAACAGAGCGGACAGACCCAACCTTCCGGCAGATCTTCAAATGCCACTCCCGGCGCGATCTTATTCATTCCATCCCCCTTTTCCGGATCGTAAACATAGCCGCAACAGGTACAGATATAACGCACAACGCCCTCCTTTTCAGACTGCGAAATACTTCGCCTGCGGATGATAGACAACGATCGCCGAAGTGCTCATCTCCGGAACCATTTCAAACGATTCAGTCAGGGTCACACCGATCTCTTCCGGTTGCAGCAGTGCAAACAGTGGACGATGCGCCTCCAGATCGGGGCAGGCCGGGTAGCCGAAACCGTAGCGGGAACCGGTATAACCCTGAGCGACATAGGCAAGCGGATCAGCTGACTGCTGCTGAATGCCCATTTCAATGCGCATCTGCTCGTGCCAGTATTCGGCCAGCGCATCGGTCAGTTCGACGCCGAGACCGTGCAACATCAAATAGTCGTGGTAGCTGTCTGACTCGTACAATTGTTTGGTTCTCTCAGCCAGTTCGGCGCCGATGCTGACAACGAAGAAGCCGACCGTATCGCCCCCCTCCTCTGCTGTGCGGAAATAATCGGCAATACAGAGTCCGGGCACCGCTGCCTGGCGGGGGAAACTGAACTGGTACTGCTGCCCCTCAGCGTTCACCAGCAGGCGGTCGCCGTCGCCGGCACACGCAAAAAAACCGTAGCTGACCCTCGGCTGCAGCCAGCCCTCCGTCAGGGCCTGTTTTTTCAAGCGTTGATAGAGCGGCAGCACGGTCTTTTCGGTCAGCTCTGCGTAGTCTTCCTTCGACAGCTTGCCGCGCCGGTAGCCCCACCGACCACGGAACAGGGCTGCTTTGTTCAAATAATCGAACAGCCGTTCAGCATCGATATCGGCGATAATTCTGCGTCCGAGGAATGGCACTGTCGGGGGTTGCGGTGAACGGTCAAGTCGTTCCTGCTTCGGCCCGGGGCGATTAGCCTCAATGCCTGTTGCATTCCAAGTCGTCGCCTGCAGGGTTCCCGCCTCGAAGTCACGGATAGCCTTCAATCCGGCAAAGGCGTCGGCACAATAGACAACCGGCTGCTGATAACCCGGCACACAGTCCTCGGCGACAAAGCGTGTCGTCAACGCTGCTCCGCCGAGCAGCACCGGCTGGGTCAAACCGGCAGTCTGAAACTGCCGCAGATTCTCCTTCATCAACAGGGCCGATTTAACCAGCAGCCCGGACAGACCGATGACATCAACCTGCAACTGTTTTGCCTTGGCGATGATCTCCTCGGCCGGAACCTTGATACCGATGTTGTGAACCTCATAACCGTTATTCGACAGGATAATATCAGCCAGGTTCTTGCCGATATCATGCACATCACCAGCGACAGTCGCCAACAGGATACTGGTCCGCCCATCATCGGCAAGTTTATCCATGTAAGGTTCGAGCCGCACCACCGACTGCTTCATCACCTCAGCCGATTGCAGCACGAACGGCAGCAGCAGGTCACCCCGACCGAACAGCTCACCGACTTCGCGCATTGCCGGAACCAGCAAACCGTTGATGATATCGAGCGGCCGCCAACGGCCCCGCAGTTCGGTCAGCAGATCCTCCAACCCTTCCTTATCCCCCCTGAGGACCTTGTGGCGTAACTGCTCTTCCAGCAGGGTCTCGCTGCTCTCTTCCTCCTCATCGACCGCCTCTTCGAAATGCTCGATAAAATCCATCAGGGCCGCTTCGGAACGGTTATAGAGCAGATCGAGGCAGATTTGCCGATCCTCGTCGCTGATCGCCGCATAGGGAAGCACCTTGGCCGCATCGACGATCGCCGTGCTCAGGCCGACAGCAACCGCCTCATGCAGAAAAACCGAGTTGAGAACCTTGCGTGCGGCCGGGCGCAGACCGAAGCTGATGTTGCTGACCCCGAGGATGAAACCGACCCCGGGCAGTTCCGCTTTCACCTGCTTGATGGCATCGAGAGTCTGGATGGCCGCATCGCGCATCTTTTCATCGCCGGAGCCGACAGTGAAAGTAAGCAGATCGAAAAGAATGTCCTGTGGCCGCAGACCATGCTTATTAACCGCTAATGCATAGATCTGTTTCGCCGCCGCCACCTTCTTTTCGCAACTCAGCGCCATCCCCTCTTCGGTGATCGTCAGGGCGACCACGGCAGCCCCGTATTTTTTTGCCAACCGGCAGATTTTATCCAGGTTCGCGCCGCCATCTTCAAGGTTGATCGAATTGATGATTGCCCGTCCGGGATAGAGCGGCAGCACTGTTGCCAGGGTCTCCGGACTGGTCGAATCAAGCATCAGCGAAGCCTTGCAGGAGCCCGCAAACAGGCTCACCAGATGCACCATATCGGCCGGTTCATCCCGCCCGGCATAGGCGACGCAAAGATCGAGCACTTGGGCACCACGCGCCTCCTGGTCAAGAGCCAGTTTGAGACAGACGTCCCAATCCTCGGCCAGCAGGGCCTCACGAAAGGCCTTGGAGCCGTTCGGGTTGCAGCGTTCACCGATCAGTAACGGCGGGATTTCCTGATTCAGCTCAACAGCCTGGTAAAGACTGGCAACGGAAGGTTTCATCGCAGCACCTCCCGCGGCATCGGCTGCACACCGGACAGTTTATCCGCCAGTGACCGGATATGCGCCGGGCTGGTTCCACAGCAGCCGCCGACGATACTGACCCCCTGCTCAGTGACAAATTGGTACATCTGCCCGGCAAACTCCGTAGGAGTCAAAGGGTATACCGTCTGCCCGTCAAGCACTTCCGGCAGTCCCTGATTGGGAATGCAGGAGATCCGTTGCGGCCAGTGCCGGCTGAGATAATGGATGTGCGAGGTCATATCCTGCGGGCCGGTAGCGCAATTCAAGCCCAGGGAAAAAAGTGGATAGGGTTCCAGGGTGGCAACCACGGCAGCAATATCGGATCCGACCAGCATGGTTCCCTGCTGTTCGATGGTGACCGAGGCGAGAACCGGGAGCTCAAGCTTT
>JAUVEB010000062.1 GCA_030595055.1 Desulfuromonadaceae bacterium | reverse complement strand
CGAGACCGTCGGTTCCCGGACCGACAGCCGGCGTCATTTTCTTTGAACCGCAAAGAAAACGAAGCAAAAGAAACTCTTTTTATTTCTGTTACCGGAATCTCCATATTTTCGGTGGGCGGTGCATCGTACCAGAGCATAGCTTTGTTGAGACGAAAATTGCACAGGCCCGCTTGACGCAACGCTTCGCGCTGCTGCGGAAGCATTGATTTGCCGGAGGTGGTTCGCATGGGTTAGGTTTTCATTGAACCTGTAGTGGGTTGCAACGGCTGATACGCTTTTGATTTTTCAGTTTTTGTTCGCTTTGACAAAAAGGAAGGCGTCTGGCGGGACGTGACCCGCCGGTTATCAGGTGTTCGATTCTGCTGCCCCGTTCTCCTCAAGCCGATCGTCATTCGGGGTCACCAGTTCGCCTATAAACAGGCTGCCGTTATGCACGAAGATGCAGGAGGGGAGCCCCTCGGCCAGCTGGTAGAGGCGGCGTGCGTAGTGCTCTTCGTTTCCCTCTTCCGGGGTTGCCAGCCCGAGCAGGACCAGGTCCGCGTTGCTGCTCTGTTCGACGATGATGTCTTTGATACGTTCCTCTTTGGCTTTGACCATGACCCGAACTTCAGCGTCGATGCGGATTTCCGGGATCAATTTGTGTAGGAAACTGACAGTTTTTTCCTGCATCAACTCATTGGAAGCCACGCTGAGAACACGGATGGTACTGCCGCGCCATTCCGGGTTACGACTGAGCAGGTAAGCGAGTAACAGCATCAGGTCGCCATTGCGTTGCAGTCCGCCCCACCAGATATCGATGCGTCGTTTTGTCCCTTCATGACGGGTTGGCAATGCTTTGACGCGGCCGATGAGCAGTGACTGATTGAGACGTTTAAGTCGCCGGATGATTTTCAGAAAAGCGCTCATTCTCTCCAATTCATCAGGCCAGCCGAGAATGACCGTGTTGCTCTCGATCCCGGCTATGCCGTTCGCCTGGGCGACAGCGACAATTCCTCGTTCGATATCCTGCACAACGTTGACTTCACCGAAAGCGTGAATCCCTTCCCGGCGTAAGATCTGCTGAATATGCTGTCGACGTCGCTGCAAATTGAGATCGAGGTTGAGTACATCCCCCTGAATTAATTCGCTGACCGTGATAATGCCGCGTTCTTCACTGAACCAGTCGGCGTAGTGAACCAGATCCAGACGTTTTTCGATATCGCCGACAAAAACCAGGATGTGAGGTCGCCAGTTGCGTGCGGTCATCGGCCTTTCTGTCAATTTCAGCAGCGACCAACGCACGAGCGCCTGGTAGATGTCGCGACGGACATCGCCGCGCGCTTTTAAACGCAGGTGGCGCTTGAGAAACAGCCAAAGCAGAAATTCGATACTGATGGCAATCAGACTGGCCGGTAAATGAATCAACATCATCACCGCAAAACAGGCCAGTGCACCCAACAGGCTCAACCCCCAGGGGACATCGACCCGTGGGCGCCAGGATGGATTTCCGGAAAGTTTTTCCAGTGCGGCAACCAGATTGATGATGCCGTATACGCTGAGAAAGAACATGCTGACGACGGTGGCGACAGCGTTCAGATCGCCGAGAAAAACCGCCCCGAGCGCCAATCCCAGAGTGATCAGCAGGCCGAAAACCGGCTCGGATTTTCCCTGTTCTGATTCTCCGGCCAAGAGCTTCGGAGCCAGGTGATCCATGGCCAGAGCTTGCAGGGTGCGTGGTGCACCGAGCATTGAACCGACGGCAGAGGAGAAAATTGCCCCGCAGAGACCCGGTAAAATCAGCCAGGGGCCGAAGATGGAAATCTGCGTCCAGATTAAAGGTTCGTTACGCAGAGTCGTCGGGTCGGCACCGAGAATGAGCGCAAAGGGGGTGATCAGGTAGATGGCAAAGCCGATGATGACCGCCCACAAGGTTCCTCGCGGGATGGCCCGGCGTGGTTCCGCCAGGTCACCGGAGAGGCTCAGTCCAGCCATAATCCCGGTCACGGCCGGGAAGAAAATGGCAAAAACGGTCCAGAAACCGCTCGCTTCAAAGGGGAGAGGTGAGCTGCTCGCAGTGATTGTGTCGCCGAAAATCGCGCCCAGAAACAGCGCCAGCAGTGACAGGACAATCAAGGCCAAAATCGGCACCTGACTGCGTAATGCGGCACCGGCTCCACGGAATGTGAGAGCTGCCACCAGAATGATGATGAGAAAAGCACTGGGCATTAACGGGGCTGCGGGCCAGATCAGGCGCAGTACTTCCGCTAAGCCGAAGGCATAAAGTGTCACCGAGAGGGCCTGTGAGAGGAACAGCGGCAGACCGATCGCTCCGCCGATTTCCAGGCCGAGGCTGCGGGAAATCATGAAATAGGCGCCCCCGACGCCAACCCGCGAGTTGGTGGCGACTGCCGAGAGGCACAGGGTCGTTATCAGGGTGAGGCTGTTTGCCAGAATGACGATCAGCAGAGTTTTCCATAAACCGACCTGGCCGACCACCCAGCCGAAGCGTAGATACATAATGACGCCGAGGATGGTCAGGATGGTCGGGGTGAAAACACCGATTAAGGGGCCGAGCTTGTTGTTGGAAGGGAGAGGTTTTCTTTTGCCCTGGCGGGGAAAGAACATCCGCGTAACGCGTTGCATGAAAGGAGTTTGGTTAGAGTGCTTGCTCATGCCGATCTCCGGGACTCTTCGTTGTGGGGGAAGAAGTTGTTGTTTTATCTATGAACCTTTGATGAAGCGGTAGCCACGTCCACGCACGGTGAGAAAATGTCGTGGTTTGGCGGGATCCTGCTCAAAATATTTTCGCAGCCGGACAATGAAATTGTCGAGGGTGCGGGTTTCCGTGTCAGGAGCCATTCCCCAAACCGATTTAAGCAATTCCCCCCGGGTGATGAGCTTCCCCTCTTTGGCGAAAAACTGGCGGAGCATCTTGATCTCCAGATTGGTCAGTTGCAGCACCCCTTTGGTTGTCTCTGCCTGGTGATTGCTGAGATCAATGCGATTGCCGCCAAACTGGACAATATTGCTTTGAGCCAGCATCTGTTGCCAGTTTGTGCGACGTAACAAACCGGCGACCCGCAAGAGGAATTCTTTGAGGTTGAACGGTTTCGCCAGATAATCATCCGCGCCCTCGCTCAGTCCGGCAACCCGATCCTGCTCTTCACTGCGTGCTGTCAGCATTAGAATCGGTAACTGATTTCCGCGCTTACGCAGGCGCCGGCAAACCTCAAGGCCGTCGATTCCGGGCAGCATCAAGTCGAGGATCACCAAGGCGCAATTTTGTTCGTCCAGATGTTTCAGTGCGGCTTCGCCACTTTCCACATGAGTGACCTGGTACCCTTCTTCCTGCAGGTTATAGATCAGGCCCTGGGCGATATGCGGTTCGTCTTCAACCAACAGGATCGGCGCGCGCTCAGGCATCGGTCAGTTCCTTTTTTACCAAGGGGATCGTCAGATGGAAGGTGGTTCCGAAGCCGGTTCCGGCGCTTTCCAGCCAGACTTTGCCGCCATGTTGGTGGATAACATTACGCACGATGAAGAGACCGATGCCGCTGCCGCGGACAACCCGGTCAGCCCGGCGTATCCGGTAAAACATCTTGAAAACTTTTTTGCGGTACTTGCGGTCGATGCCCCGCCCCCGGTCGGAAAAACGCAGGTGGGCCATGCTGCCGTCTGTGGTCAGTTCGACCTTGACCGTCGGCGGACCTGTGGCATGGATGACAGCATTCTCCAGGAGGTTGCGCAGCACCGTTTCCAGACTTTCGAGCTCGAATTTTGCCATCAGGTCGGGCTCGATTTGCCAGCTCAACTTGCCGTTTTCCGGGAATTCTTCCCGTTTACGTTGCAGGTAGTTCTCAATTGCTCCGGAGAGATTGCCGTATTGCAGATTCCGCGAACTGCCCTTGTGCTCCAGCCGTCCGGCGGTCAGCAAGTTGTTGATCAGGTGGTTCATCCGTTTGGTGTCCCGCTGCATCAACTGTACGTATTGCTGCAGCTGTTGCGGGCTGGTCCGGCGCAGCTCGATGGTTTCCAGATGCAGTTGAATCGAAGCCATCGGAGATTTGAGCTCGTGGGTCATCTGGTTGATGAAATGACGCTGTGCCCGGTTGAGAGAGGCCTGGCGCCGCCAGTAAAGAAAAATGACATAGATGCCGACCAGGATGGCGACGAGCAGCAATATTCCTTCGGTGAGAATGAGCCAGTCGGTGGTGTCGGGAAGCCAGTCGGCCTGGTAGCGTGCGGCCAATTCTTTCAATTGCCGATGGCGACCGAGGAACCAGTAAATCCAGGAAACCAGCAGGATAATCCAGAGCAGCTGGATGCCGATAAAGGTGATCAACGGGTGAAAAATGCGGCGAAACAGTTTCATGCTTCCTTCTATTACCACCGCTAACCGGGAGGAACAAGACAGATTTTACAGAAGTATTACATCAGGGAAGGCTATCAGTTGGTAAAGTTCCGGTTTCTAAAAGTACGAAAGTAACAGTGAGAAGAGGTTTTATGCTGGCAGGATTAACGATAGGCAGGCACAGTGTCCCCTTTCCTCTGATTCAGGGGGGGATGGGTGTACGTATCTCCGCTGCCCGGTTGGCGGGGAATGTTGCCCTCAACGGTGGTATCGGTCTGATTGCCGCTGCCGGGTTGGCGCTCGGAAGCGAGCATTTTGATGGTAAAAATTTCTTTGCGGCGGATAACCAGGCTTTGATCGATGAACTGCGCAAGGCGTACGAAATTGCCCCGGATGGGGTGATCGGCGTCAATTGTATGGTCGCTGTGAAAGATTTTAATGGTGTTGTCCGCGCGGCCTGCGAGGGGGGCGCCAAGCTGATTGTCAGTGGTGCCGGCCTGCCGATGAGTCTCCCCGGATTGACTGCTGATTACCCCGATGTCGCTCTGGTGCCGATCGTTTCATCAGTTAAGGCTGCCGAGTTAATTACCCGTAAATGGCATAAATCCTATAAACGTTTTCCCGATGCCATTGTTGTTGAAGACCCGGACACGGCCGGTGGCCATCTCGGTGAAAAGCCCGAGTTGATCGGGATCGGCCGGTACGATCAGTATGCAACAGTGCGTGGGGTGAAAAATTATCTTAAAGAAAAATGGCAACTGGAGGTGCCGGTCATCGCCGCAGGCGGTATCTGGGATCGGGCGGATCTGCAGTATGCTCTGGCGCAAGGTGCCGACGGGGTGCAGATGGGGACCCGTTTTGTGGTCACCGAAGAGTGTGATGCGGACGATGCCTTCAAACAAGCTTATCTCGACTGTACCAAGGATGATATCGGGTTGATGATGAGTCCGGCCGGTCTGCCGGGGCGCGCGCTGATAGCGAATATTAAGCAGGTTCGGCAACATGATCTCGATCTGCATCTCCGCTGCCCGTCGGGGTGTTTGAAGAAATGTGCCTATCAAACGGCGCAGGAGCGTTTCTGTATTGTCCGTGCCCTTGAGCGGTCCCGGTTGGGAGATATGGAAACCGGCCTGGTATTTTGTGGCAGCAATGCCTGGAAGGCGGATCGCATCACCACGGTCAAAGAGATTTTTGAAGAGCTTTTTCCTTTGGCAGAGCGGGTCGCTGTTTGAAGTGAATCGTTGTTGAGTGCCACGACATTGTTAACAAAAACCGGAGAACCGAATATCGGCTCTCCGGTTTTTGGTTTTGCGCGGATAACAGACTTCAATCGGTAGATAAAAATTACTTTTGCCGGTCGATCTTCTGTATAATCCTCGGATTCTATTTTTTACAAACTTTTCCCAGGAGGCTGTCGGTCCGGATAGCCCGGCAGCCTCCTGGGAACGTTTTTTATCTAGGAGGCTCTTGTATTGTCAGACAGCCTCCCAGGCAATTTTTAAGGAGTCAGCATGAGTTCGAAGCAGGAAGAGTTTATTCCTAAATGGCTGGCGTGGGAGAGTACCCAACGCTGCAATCTCAACTGTGTGCATTGTCGTTGTTCCTCTGGCATGCAGGCCGCCGAGGGGGATTTTACCACTGCAGAAGCTTTTCAATTGATTGATGATATCTGTGAAGTCAGTAAGCCGGTGATGGTTCTTTCCGGCGGTGAGCCGTTGTTGCGGGCCGATATTTTCGAAATTGCCGAATACGGAACCAGTCAAGGGTTGCGCATGTGCATGGCAACCAACGGCACCCTGATCACCGACGAAGTCTGCGCCAAGATGAAGAAAGCCGACATCAAGATGGTGTCCCTCTCGCTGGATGGTTCAACAGTTGAAATTCATGACGATTTCCGCAGCAGCCCCGGGGCCTTTGCGGGAGCCCTCAACGGTGCCGAAGTGCTCAAGCGGAACGGTATCAAGTTTCTGATCAACTCATCTTTTACCAAGCGCAACCAGCACGATATCGGAGCCACCTTCAAGCTTGCCAAGAGCCTGGGCGCCACTGCCTGGTACATGTTTATGATCGTTCCGACCGGCCGTGGTGAAGAAATCATGAACGAGTTGATTTCTAAAGAGGACTACGAAGAGATTCTGGCCTGGCACTATGAACAGGAGAAGCACGAGGACGAGATCCTCATGCGGCCGACCTGTGCGCCACATTATTACCGGATTGTGCCGCAGATGGCCAAGGCCGAAGGGGTCGACTTCAAACGTCGGTCACTGACCTTTTCAACCGGAGGCGGCAAGGGGTGTATCGCCGCTCAGACCATCTGCCTGATCGACTGTTTCGGCAATCTCAAGCCCTGTTCCTACTTCCACTCTTCCGTCGGCAATGTCAAGCAGGTGAAATTTAAGGAACTCTGGTACAATTCCAAGGTTTTCAACGACTTGCGCGATTTTTCGAAATACCAGGGCAAGTGCGGCGAGTGTGAATTTATCAACGTTTGCGGCGGCTGCCGGGCCAGGGCGGATGCGGTTTACGGGAATTATCTGGCCGAGGAGCCGTTCTGCAATTATATCCCGCAGCGGACGCTGAAGCGCATGCAAAAGGAAGCCGCTGAAAACGCACCGAAAGAATGATGGTAGGGGCAGCCCTGCGTGTCTGCCGTACCGATATCATGTAGGGGCGCCGCTTGCTGTGCCCTGCTTGTGTGTCATCAAGAGGAGGGCGCGGCAAGCAGCGCCCCTACGCATAGAATTGAGCAGGAGGAATTCCATCGTGTCCACCGAATACAACTTTTTGAAAGCCTGCCGGTGTCAGCCGGTTGATCGTGTTCCTGTCTGGCTGATGCGTCAGGCCGGCCGTTATCTCAAGCAGTACAAGGAGGTTCGGGCACAGGGTGGCGGAACTTTTCTCGACCTCTGTAAAGATCCGGCCCGGGCAGCAGAAGTGACCATCCAGCCGATCGATCTTCTCAATGTCGATGCGGCGATTCTCTTTTCCGATATCCTCACGCCGATCGAGCCGATGGGAATGAATCTCGATTTCGTCCCCGGTCCGGTGTTCGAAAAGCCGATCCGCACAGCGGCTGATGTCGATGCCCTGGTGGTGCCGGAGGATATGGCCGAAGCCGTCTCCTACGTGCCCGCGATCATCAAGCGATTGCGGGTGGCTTTCGAGGGGCGGGTACCGCTCATCGGCTTCGGTGGCGCTCCCTTTACTCTGGCCTGTTATATGGTTGAAGGGAAGGGCTCCAAGGACTTTGCCAGTCTCAAGCAGATGATGTATTCCGACTTCCCGCTTTACGATGCGCTGATGCAGAAGATCACCGAGATGGATCGGCGTTACCTGAATATGCAGATCGAGGCCGGTGCCCAGACGATCCAGATTTTCGATACCTGGGGTGGTCTGCTGGCGCCGCACGATTATGAGCGTTACATCCTGCCTTACGTCAAGCGGTTGATTGATGGCCTCAACCGCACAGGTGTGCCGATCATCTATTTCGTCAAGGGTGGTGGCAGCATGCTTGAGCTGGTCAAGGAAGCGGGCGCAGATGTGCTCGGCCTCGACTGGCATGTCAATCTCGGCAAGGCGCGTGATATTCTCGGGCCTGATATTGCTGTCCAGGGGAATCTTGATCCGACCGTGCTCTATGCGCCGAAGGATTACATTGAAAAAGAGGTTCAGCGTATTCTCGACGAGAATGCTGAGCGTCCCGGCTTTATTTTCAATCTCGGCCATGGCATCCTGCCGACCGTACCACCGGAGAACGCCATCCATATGGTCGAGTGTGTGCACCGGCTCAGCCAAAAGTAGAATCTGTAGGGGCGGACCTGTGTGTCCGCCCTTTTGGGCTCAATAGACAGTGTGGGCGAATACAAGATTCGCCCCTACGCGAAAATCGGCGGGGGACGGAATTTATTTCTGTCCCCTTCTTTTTGAGGAATGTACATCATGCCCGATACTAAACCGACTGCCTTGATTCTGCTCAATATGGGTGGGCCCGACTCTCTTGAAGCGGTTGAGCCGTTTCTCTATAACCTGTTTTCCGATCGGGAACTGATTCAGTTGCCGGCCGGGGGGCTTTTACAGAAGCCGTTTGCCAGGGTAATCTCTTATTTTCGGGCCAAGAAGGTCGTGGAAAAGTATCGAATTATCGGTGGCAAGTCTCCGCTTCTGGAATGGACGCAGAAACAGGCGACCGGGATTGCCGGGCGGCTGGATAACGTTCAGCCCTATGTGGTGATGCGTTATTGGCAGCCGCGTGCTGAAGCGGTGCTGGCTGAGATCAAACAGGCGGGGATTGAAAAAGCGCTGGTGCTTTCCATGTACCCACACTACACCGGGGCCACCACCGGCAGCAGCAGCAACGATTTTAAACGCGCTGCGGCAAAGTTTTACCCGGAACTCGAGTACCAACTGATCGAGGATTGGCATGACTGGCCCGCCTATCTCGATGCCCTGGCCACCCGGGTGATGGAGGGACTGGATTCCTTTCACGACCTGCTGCGTGACGAGGTGCAGATTCTCTTTTCTGCCCACGCCCTGCCGCAAAAATTTATCGATCGCGGCGATCCGTACCGGCAGCATGTGGAAACCACTGCCGAAGAGGTGATGCAGCGGGTTGGCTATTATGATTGGAGCATTGCCTATCAGAGTCGTAGCGGCCCGGTAAAATGGATGGAGCCGGGGACTGAAGAGGTGATTCCGCAACTGGCTGCAGCAGGACATCAGTGCCTGCTGATGGTGCCGATCTCCTTTGTTTCGGATCATATTGAGACCTTGGAGGAGATCGATATAGGGTATCGTGATCTGGCTGCCGATTGTGGTTTTCAGCATTTTCGCCGGGCCCCGTCATTGAACGATCATAGCGATTTTCTTGATGCCATGGCGGCATTGGTCCAGGAACGGAGCAAGCTATGAAAGAGTGTCTCCTGTGTCATAAGGATTTTGATCCGAGTTTGCCGTTGACCGACCCTGCCCAGATTGCCGGGCAATTGCTGGCCGAAGAGGATTACGGTGATGCTGGAAAATTATGTCCGGATTGCCTGGCCGGCCGGGGGCGGTTGGCGATGATGTATCGGAGTGATTGCTTCGATTGAAGGTAACTATTCAGAACGGGTGCTGATGTGCCGGTGCCGCCCATTCCAAGGGCCGCATTGAACCCATCCCTGGGGCTTGACTGTCGCCATCCGGGCGACAGACACCCTTTCCATGGGCATCACCGGCACCTTTTGCTGAATGGTTATGACTGAAGCTTAATGCTTTCGCGAAAAGCCTTGGATTTGCAGAAACGGTAAAAGCGGGTCAGAAGGTTTTATGGCTTTTCGGTCGCAGGCGGAATAACCATAATCCCGTCAGTACCACCACCCCGGCCCAGATAAATAAACTGCTGTAACCGGTCACTTCCCCAATTACCCCGAGAATCAGCGCACCTGAAAAAGCTCCCGCATCAATCCCGCCGGTAAATATCCCGGTGACCTTGCCGCGCACCGAATAAGGCTCATCACGCACCGCCATGGCATTCAGGGCCGGAAACAACAGCCCGTGGCCGATACCGAAAATAAAGCCGACGCAGACAAGCATTATATTGCCATGAACCAGCGGCACCAGCAGCAGACCGCTTGAGGCTAAAATAAAACCCCAGGGGATAAGCTGATTTTCGCCGATCCGATCGGCGATACGCCCGGCAAAAAAACGCACACCGACGGCAGCGCAGGAATAGGCAATATAGTAGAGAGAGATGTAGCTGAGTTGTCGTTCTTGGGCCAAAGGAGCGATAAAGTTGCCGGTCGCGGCGAGACCGAAACCGAAGACCATTGCCAGAGTTCCGCTGATCAGTTGTTTGCGTTGTTTGAGTAGGGCGAAAAAGGATGGCGAAGCTACGGTTGTCTGCGGTTGCTGGTGGTGTAGATCGCGCACCGGCAGGTGTATCAGCAGGCCGAGAGCCGCCATTCCGGTGGCGGTAAGAAAAAGAGCGCTGAACCCGAACCGGATCATGATCGGCTCAGCAATGGCCGGACCGACTGCCAGGCCGATCAGGCCGGAGGTGCCGAACATGCCGATTCCTTCGTTGAGTCGTTCCTCAGGGATCAGATCAACGATAAAAGTGAACACCGAAGTAAAACAGATGGCCAGGCCGATGCCGTGGACGATTCTCATCAACAACAGTGGCAGGTAGTAAGATGAAAGCGGGCCGGCAAGGGGCAAGTGCAGAATCGGCAGCAGGGTCATAATCAAGCAGCCGAGAGTGAAACTGCGTTTGCGGCCGATTCGATCGATCATCTCCGAAACCCAGGGACGACAGAGGGCTGAAGCCAGGGCAAAAATCCCCATGATAATGCCGATATCCTGCTGGCTGCCGCCATGTTCGGTAATAAACAGGGGAAAGAGAAAAAAGCTGGCAAAGCTGGCGACCAGAAAAAGGTTGGCGATAAAGAGTGCGGCAAATGCCGGGGTATAAAGCATTGGAACTCCAGTTATGGAATCATCTGGCGGCCCTGCAGGGTCAACCAGGCGATGGTGAGATAGCGTAAGCCCTTACCTGTTGTGACCAGCAGGGTGAAACGGAGCGGATGGGTCTTTAAAATTCCACTGACCAGGCACAGCGGGTCTCCGATCAGCGGCATCCAGGACAGCAGCAGCGACCAACTGCCGTAACGGTTAAACCAGTCACCGGCCCGCTGCTGCTGTTTCGAGTCAATCCGCAGCAGTTTGTCTGTCAGCCAATTGCTGCTGCAGCGGCCGATCAGGTAACTGGTTCCGGCCCCGAGGGAATTGCCGAGCGTTGCCGTTGCAACCGCCGCAGCCGGGTCAATTCCATCCAACAGCAGTACGACGAGCAGCCATTCCGAGCCTAACGGCAACAGGGTCGCGGCGCAAAAGCTGAGAAGAAAAAGGGACACCAGTCCATCGTCAGTCAGAAGCTCAGGCATGCGGCATGATAGCAGAGCGATTCACGGAAGAAAATGGCTGAAAAGACCTTGTTCAGCGAAGACTCAAGGTGTAGATTGGTCGCTTTGGGACGCCGACAAGGAAGGATTTATATGGTCAGCAAGGCACAGATTATAGCAAAAATAACCGCATTGTTGGAGATGATCAAGTTCTCCCACACCATCTTTGCCTTTCCCTTTGCGCTGATGGGAGTGGTGCTGGCAGCCTTGGCGAATGGTGAACTGCCGAGCGTCGGACAGGTTTTCTGGGTTTGTCTGGCAATGGTCGGAGCCCGTAGTGGCGCCATGGGGCTGAACCGGTTGATCGATGCCAAGATCGATGCCGATAATCCGCGCACTGCCGAGCGGCATATTCCCGCCGGCAAGGTGTCGATTCCTGAGGCCGTTGCTTTTAATGTTGTCTCGCTGGTGATCTTTCTATTTGCCGCCTGGATGCTCAACCCTCTTTGCTTCAAGTTGGCGCCGGTGGCCATCGGTTTTTTTGTCCTCTATGCCTACAGTAAACGTTTCACCCATTTTGCCCATGTGGTGCTCGGTATTTGTTTGGCGGCCGCGCCGATCGGGGCCTGGATTGCCCTGCGCGGAGAGCTGGGCTGGCCGGTTCTTTCCCTTGGCCTGGCAGTGCTTTTCTGGGTTTCCGGGTTCGACATCTTCTATGCCCTGCAGGATTATGATTACGATGTCGAGCGCGGCCTGCACTCTGTGCCTTCGAGGTTGGGAAAAGAGAAGTCCTTTCTCTTGGTGCGCATCTTTCACAGCTTGATGGTGCTGTTTCTGCTCCTTGTCCTGCCGGGTAGCGGGCTTGGTTGGATCTATTTTTCCGGGGTTGTCGTGGTCGCCGGATTGTTGGTTTATGAGCACCGGCTGGTCAAACCGGATGATCTGTCGAAATTGGATGCTG
>JAUVEB010000205.1 GCA_030595055.1 Desulfuromonadaceae bacterium | reverse complement strand
CCTCGGCATCCCGGATGATGAGTTCGTCAGCGTCAAAAAACTGATCACCAAGGAGGAGGTGCGGGTTGTCACCCTGGCCAAGCTGAAACTGCGCCATGACATGTGCCTCTGGGATGTCGGTGCCGGGTCCGGTTCCATCTGTATTGAGGCGGATCACTTGCTGCCGAACGGTCGCATCTTCGCCATCGAACGCAACGAGGAGTGTCGCCGGTTCATCAAGGAAAACCTGCAGAAATTCAACACTCGCAACGTTTCACTGATTGAAGGGGTCGCTCCCGACTGTCTGGAAGAGTTGCCCGATCCCGACCGGGTTTTTATCGGTGGCAGTGGCGGCAAACTCTGGGAGATTCTCGATACCGTCGACCAGCGTCTGGCGACCGGCGGGCGGATTGTCCTCAACGCCATCACTCTCGATACCCTGACCGCCGCCAACGAATATTTCGGCAACGCCGGATACTCGATCGAGGTGGTCACGGTCAACATCGCCCGCACCCGGCCGCTTTCCGATTACAAGATGTTCGAGGCCTACAACCCGGTTTATATCCTCACCGCAGTTAAGGAATAAGTGGTGGTTGAAGCGCTACCCAAGGTCAGGAGTTTGTCCTATTCCGGTTTGGTGGCCAACCGTGAATACGACCGCCTCTACGATCCCCGCCATCCAGTGCGCAACAACCTGGAAACCCTCGACAGCGTGGAAGTGGTACGCACCATCCGGGAGGCGTTGAAACGATGAATCTCAAGGAATTGACGAAGGAAATCGCCTGTGGCGAAGACAGTGCTCGCCAGTTCAAGGTCGATATCCGCAATGCTGCTTCATTGGCTTCAGAGATGGCGGCCTTTGCCAATTCGGACGGCGGTACGATTTTTATCGGCGTAGCCGACGACGGTACGCCACTGGGGCTCTCCCCGCAGGATGTTTCCCGCATCAACCAACTCATCAGTAATGCCGCAAGCCAACTGGTGCGCAGTCCGTTGACGGTGCAGACGGAAAATGTAGCGCTGAAAAACGACCGTGTTGTCATTGTGCTGAAAGTTCCCAAGGGGATCGATAAACCCTATTTCGACAAAAATGGGGTCATCTGGCTGAAGACCGGCGCGGACAAGCGGCGGGTGAATTCCAAGGAGGAACTGCGTCGGTTGTTCCAGATCTCCGATCAGTTTCATGCTGATGAATTACCGACCAAGGCTGGCATCGACAAACTTGACAAGCTGCGTTTTCGCGACTTTCTGCGCGATGTTTATAAGCAGGAGTATCCCGATTCCCCCGCCGATCTCACCCGGCTCTTGCAAAACATGAACCTGGCCACCGACGACGGCATGTTGAATCTCGCCGGCGTGCTGATGTTTGCCGAGAAGCCGGAGTGGATCAAGCCGCAGTTTGTCGTCAAGGCGATCCGTTATCCGGGGAATCAAATCCATATCAGTGACTATGTGGATACCGAGGATTTTTCCGGACCGTTATGCAAGGTGTTTGACGATGCTCTTGCCTTTGTCATGCGTAATCTGCACAAGGTTCAGGCCGGGCGCGGAGTGAATGCGCCGGGAACTGCGGAGATTCCTGAAAGTGTGTTTGAGGAGCTGCTGGTTAATGCCTTGGTGCATCGGGATTATTTGGTGAGTGCACCGATCCGGCTGTTTATCTTCGACAACCGCATCGAGATCATTAGCCCCGGCCATCTACCTAATAGTCTGACGGTAGAAAAGATCCGGACGGGCAATTCCAACATCCGCAACCCGATTCTGGTTTCCTACGTGGCCAAGGGGCTGCTGCCTTACCATGGCCTCGGTTCCGGCATCAAACGCGCCCTGGAGCAGTGGCCGCAGATCGATTTTACGGATGATCGTGACGGCTGTCTGTTCACTGCAACGGTTCACCGGAAGCCGGTAGACGAGCTGCAGTTGGCGGATGAAGGTTCGTTAAAGGGGCAAATAAGGGGTCAAAATACAGTTTTATCCGGTCAGGCTGACCCGATAAATGACCTTTTAAATGCACTTAAAGCCGAACCGTCCGCAGACTATCAGACCCTGGCGCAAGCGCTGGGCGTGAGCGAGGCAACCATCAAGCGTAACATTCAGAAACTCAAACAACAGGACCGGATTCACCGAGTCGGCTCCAAGAAAACCGGATACTGGGAGATTGTTGAGTGAACATCCAGACCAACGAAATTACCAACTACAAGGCCGTTCTCGGTACCCACAAGATAAATGTGGGTGGTAAGAGACTGCTCTGATATGCAAAAAAAATTATACGTTGTCGGGATCGGTCCCGGTGCCACTGAACATCTGACCCCGGCAGCGCGCGCGGCCATTGAACAGGCCGACGTGGTGGCCGGTGACAAAACCTACCTTGATCTGATCCCCGAACTCATTGAAGGGAAAGAGCAACTCTCCAGCGGCCTGCACCGCCGAAATCCCCGGCACCATCTCGATTTCACACCGTAGGGGCGAACCTGCGTGTTCGCCCAACTTTTCAGCCAGCTCCAGCACCAGCCCAGCCATGCCGTAGATCCCGGCATCACCGGAACAGATCAGAGCGACCTTCCGGCCGGACTCGGCACATTCCAAAGCCAACCGGCAACACTCCGCCTCCTGACGCAGGCCGCTGGAGAGTTGCTCTTTCCCTTCAATGAGTTCGGGGATCAGATCAAGGCAGGTTTTGTCACCGGCCACCACGTCGGCACTTTCGATCGCCACGCGCGCTGCCGGGGTCAGATGTTCAATGGCACCGGAACCGATCCCGACAACGTATAATTTTTTTTGCATATCAGAGTTGTCTCTTACCACCCACATTGATCTTGTGGGTACCGAGAACGGCCTTGTAGTTCCTGATCTCTATGTTGTGGATTCTCACTGGCCGGACTCCGGCTGATATTGACCGGCAAGAGTCGCAGCTCCTTTTACCGTCAGCCGGTATTTCTGTAGACGACTATTTGGTTTGTCGGGAATGGTCATCTCAATCAGACCCTCCGCCAGTGCCGGTGCCAGGTAGAGTTCCCGGAACGATTTTCGGTCTTGTAATCGCAAGGAGGTCTGGAGTTCCTCGCGAGACATTTCACCCACGAGCGAACTCAGTATCCTTTCGACTTGGGGGGTGACTTGGGGGGTGACTTGTTCCTTGGTCACCTGAGTAGTAAGTAGTTCAGCCAGAGGTACGATAAACCGCATACGCATTCCAACCTCAACGATTTCCGGTGTGGGCAAACCTTGTTCTTCAGCTTCCCTGAATATGCGGCGCACACCGCTGCCCCACTGCTCGATCAAGTTCAATTCCCGGAACATACGAGCGATGACATGATTACGGATTTTGGAAACACCCTGCCGCATATCGTCGATGGTCATCCTCTGGCAGCAAAACCAGCCAGTGTCATATTTTCCGCCACCATATCATGCGGAACCATCAGGTACTGCCACGGCTTACCGCCATTCCCCTGAGCATGGTCGGAGGCATGACCGCACCATTTGACCGCTGCCGCTTTCTTGGCCAGAACCTCGGTCGATTCCATATCTTTACTGGCTTTGGTTTCAACCATGTAGATCCGGTCAGTCGCTTCAACGACGAAGTCGGGCTGATATTCTAGGTGGTCCCGCCCCC
>JAUVEB010000157.1 GCA_030595055.1 Desulfuromonadaceae bacterium | reverse complement strand
AGCCTGCAGATCTACACCCAGTGCGCCGAATACGCGCTGGAGAAAGGCATTATCATTGCTGACACCAAGTTCGAGTTCGGGCTGGATGAAGAAGGCCAATTGCATCTCATCGACGAGGTGCTCACCCCCGATTCATCACGTTTCTGGCCTGCGGATCAGTACCAGCCAGGCATTAGCCCGCCGAGCTTTGACAAGCAATTTGTACGTGACTACCTGGAAACCCTGGACTGGAACAAGCAGGCACCGCCGCCGAAGCTGCCGAAGGAGATCGTCCGCAAAACCGGCGAGAAATACCTTGAGGCCCTACAGCGCCTCACCGCTTGATTTCAGTAACTGTGCAGCAAAATTTGTTGGTGCTGCACAGTTACTGATTTTATTCCCTTGAGCCGTTCCGCCTCGTTGCCGAACGGCTCAATTTTTTTATTTCTGAGCCCGGGATTGATCGCGCACAATTTTTTCCAGAGTCAGTTACGGATCAACCAATCTCAAGCTGCAAACGTCCATGTGATTCGGCAACAACTTCACCAATCTGACAAGCGGGAACGCCTTCAGCTCTCATCTGCCGAAGCAGGCGTTCTGTTTTATTCGCCGCAACGGCAATCAACAAGCCGCCCGAAGTCTGCGGATCGGCCAGCAGGTCGAGATGCCACTGGTCGCAGTTCTTCTGACCATCGACCCTTGGGAAATAGAAATCACGATTGCGGTAGGCGCCTTCCGGGATCAAACCGATCGCTGCCATATCTTCAGCGTGCGGGTAGACCGGCAATTTTGTCACATCAATCCGCAAAACGACCTGACTCGCTTGAGCCATTTCCACAGCGTGCCCGACCAGCCCGAAACCGGTAATGTCAGTGCATGCAGATACACCGACTGCAAGCATCACCTCGGCGGCCTGCTTGTTTAACATGCACATGCCGTCAATAGCACCACTGATATCGGCCTCGCTGAGCACTTCGCCTTTCAATGCTGTGGCCAGAAAACCTGTGCCGAGAGGTTTCGTGAGAACCAAACGATCGCCGGACCGGCAGCCACAGGTTGTCAACATCCTGGCGGGATCAACAATTCCGGTGACACTGAGTCCATATTTCGGTTCGTCATCTTCAATGGAATGTCCCCCGGCGATAACCGCACCGGCCGCTTGGACTCTTTCCGCCCCACCTTTTAAAATCTCCACCAAAACGTCCGGTGAGAGACTGCAAAGCGGGAAGGCGACCAGGTTCAGAGCCGTCAAGGGGCGGGCACCGACGGCAAACAGATCGGACAGCGCATTGGCCGCCGCGATCTGACCGAACCGGTAGGGATCATCCACCACCGGGGTGAAGAAATCGACCGACTGCACCAGCGCCTGGTGTTCATCCAGACGATAAATGGCCGCATCGGCAAAAGGGATATCCTGCGAAAGTAAATCGGGATGATCCACATGGGGAAGCTGATCCAGTACCTGGGTCAGGGTCTCAGGACCGATTTTGGCCGCTCAGCCGGAGCTGCGCGACAAAGCGGTCAGACGGATTTTTTTTTCCATCACAAACCTTCTCCTTGAAAACAGGTTTCCAAAAATTGATGCACTCGCAAAAAGTCATGAGATGGCTAAGCAAAAATTTCGCCCTACAAGGCGTAGTGGTTTTTCAGGGGCGAAGGCATACATATAGGTATGTCGAGATCCTGAAAAACTGCTGCAACGCCGGAGGGCGGACTTTTTGCGACGCCATCAAAAATTATTCCGGGAGATTCCAGGCTACCCGCTCTTCGGCGGCACGTCGAGTATATTTGCAACTGTCGAAGTATTCCAGCAAAGCCTGAGTCATTTTACGATTACTGCCAAGTTGGTCCCGGAACTGCGCCAAAGTAAAAGATTTCTGCTGCTGAAAAATTTGTACCAATAGTTCTTCAGCTTGACGAAAGCTCTCGGCATGCAGGTAACTTTCCTGGTTCAGCCGCACCAGTGATTTTTCCAACACGAGGTAAGTGAAATAAGGTTCGCAGTCAACTTGACCCAGCTCAAGCTGAGTAACAATTTCATTACTGTTCTTCAACTGGAACCCTTTGTTGCGAGCAAGTTTTTCAATTTTATCCAGAATAATCTGCTCCTCAGCCGTCGGCTGTGGGCGCCAACCGGGGATCATTACCAGATCGCCATGCTGCTGCAGCTCACCGGCAGTCACCAACCGCTGCAACAATACCTCGAACCCTTTCGGTGCCAACTTGTCAGAGATCCGTGACTGCAACGTTGCCCGGGGCATGCCGTGCTGCAAATGGTTCTTCTGCAGGTAGTCAACAACGATCTGCGGGAGTTGCAGCTGCCAGCTGCGCAATTTATCAGTTAACAGCCACTGATCGGCCAAAACTTCAGCTTGTCCCATTTCGGCCAACTTTTCCAACCCTTGCCGAAGCTCTTCCCGTCCGGTTCCCGTCACTTTTTCCAGATCACGAAGTCTGCCAACCTCCAGTTCCGCTAATTTCTGCAACCAGAAGCCGAGGTTTCCTGATGAAAGATCATGCAAACGCTTGATGACCTCGGGACGAAAACGGCGATGTTTCTGCGGCTCACTGTCGATCACCACACCACCACCGATAGTGATCATCGGTGAGTAGGAACGCACGATAAAGCGATCGCCGCGATGGGCCAACAGCGGCTGATCAAAGGTCAACTGGACAAAGGCCTCTTCTCCGGGAGCCAATTCGTCACGATCCAGCAACACTGCTCGCGCAACCGTGCGTGCCGTCCCCAAATGAAAATGCAACTGATCGCGGAACTTCACCGGGCGCGGGGATTCATTCAATAATTGCAAACGAACATCGATACGTTCACTGGCCCGAAACAACCCGGGGGTCCCGACGACGGAACCGTGTGGAACCTGTTCTCGCGCCACGCCGGACAGGTTCAGAGCAACCCGCTGTCCGGCACGGGCCTCAGCAGCGGGTTGCCCATGAACCTGCACTTCACGCACACGGGCCGAAATCCCCGCCGGCAAAAGCTCTAAACTGTCGCCGGGTTTGACCCGACCACTGTTGAGCGTTCCGGTAATCACGGTTCCGAAACCACTGATACTGAAGCAGCGGTCAACCGGCAACCGCACCGCCCCGGTGATTTCGCGCGGTGGAACCCGCTGCAACTGTTCGCGGATGACATCCATCAGCTCATCCAGCCCAGCCCCGGTCAAAGCCGACACCCGGCAGCAGGGCGCCTTATCCAGAAAAGTTCCGGAAACCTGTTCGCGAACCTCTTCTTCGACAATATCCAGCCAATCAGGCTCGACCAGATCAACTTTGGACAGTACCAGAATCCCCCGGCGGACCTGAAGCAGTTGCATAATCTGCAGATGCTCACGGGTCTGCGGCATCACCCCTTCATTCGCATCAACCACCAATAAAACGAGATCAATCCCGGCGATACCGCTCAGCATCTGCGGAATAAATTTTTCATGGCCCGGCACATCGACCACCCCGGCAACCTGTCCCTGCCCAAGGTCCAGTCGGGCAAAACCGAGCTCAATGGAGATACCGCGTTTTTGCTCTTCTGCGAGCCGATCTGTCTCGGTCCCGGTCAATGCGCGGATCAGCGCAGTTTTGCCGTGATCGACATGCCCGGCCGTACCAATAATGAAATGCCCTTGCTGTCCCAAAATCAGACCTCGCCGCGAATTCCTGCCATAAGGGTTTGCCCCAACAGACCCTCTTCATCTTCTGTAACTGCCCGTAAATTGATCATCAAACAATCATTCTGCACACGCGGGATGACCGCCGGGAAGAAACTGCGCAAGCGCCGTGCCAGGCGATCAACCGACTCACCCGATGGGCGGATCTGCAAGGCCCAATCCGGAAGCTCAACCAGCGGCATGGAACCACCACCGACGCGGGCAAAATCTTTTACCAACGTCAGTTCAACCGGTAAATTCTCAGCAGCAAGCCGTTCCAGCAACTGCTGACAACGCTGCTTTTGTGCCTCTGGCTCAACGGAAAACATCCGCATAATCGGCAACTTTTGCAACAGCTGATCCGGTTGCAGGTAGAGCCGCAGAGTCGACTCCAGGGCTGCCAGGGTCAGTTTATCGATCCGCAAGGCACGAGCCAGCGGGTGCCGGGCCATTTTCTTCACAAACTCCGCACCACCAACAATCAGACCGGCCTGTGGCCCGCCAAGCAGCTTATCGCCGCTGAAGGTCACGACATCCACCCCGGCTTTGACTGTTTCCGCAACGGTCGGCTCATAAGGCAACCCGAAAGGAGTGAGATCGCAGAGCATGCCGCTGCCGAGATCTTCCATCAGGATCAACCCGTTTTCTTTGGCTAACGGCAGCAGTTCCGTCGCCGCCACATCACTGGTGAAACCGACGATGCGGTAGTTACTGGTGTGGACCTTGAGAAGAATCTTTGTTTGCTCGTTGATTGCTTGCTGATAATCCCGCAAATGTGTGCGATTTGAAGAACCGACCTCGCGGAGAAGAACACCGCCGGCTTCCATCACCTCAGGAATACGGAAGGCACCACCGATCTCCACCAGTTCACCACGCGAGACAATCGCTTCGAAACCTTTTCCCAGAGCAGTCAACGCCAACAACACCGCCCCGGCGTTATTATTGACCACCAGAGCCGCTTCGGCACCCGTCAACTGAGTCAACAAACGCTCAACATGGCTATGGCGTTTCCCACGCTGACCTGTCTCCAGGTCAAATTCGAGAGTCGAGTATCCTTCAGCCACCGAAGCAATCGTCTGGAGTGCTTCCGGTGCCAGGGGTGCCCGGCCGAGATTGGTATGCAACAGGGTTCCGGTCGCATTAATCACTTTTCGCAAGGAAGGTTGCAGCAATAGCTGACAAAGTTCTGCTGCAGCAATAGCGACCTGCCTCGTCTGTAGTTGCTCGGAATCTTTAGAAACCGTTCCATCCAGAAGTTTGCCGCGAAGTCCGGCAACAGCCTGCTGGGCTGCAGACGATAAAACCTCTTGAGGCAACTGCGTCAGCAAACGTTGCAAAGGCTCTTCACGTAACACCCGATCAACCGCAGGTAGTGACCGCAACAACTCTTGCTGCTCACCCATAGAATTCCCTCGTCAATGAAATTAGTTTTCATCCGGAGTTTCTGGAAAGGAACTATATTAAAAGCTATCTGGAATTTCAACGCGGGAGCGTAACATGGTCACAAGAATAGCGCCATATTTTCAATCAGATATCGATGTTTTTCAGCGAACCGTTTTTCCTGTTGACACCTCAAAGCCGATTTTGCTATAAGTCGCCCATCTGAATGGGGCTGTAGCTCAGTTGGGAGAGCGTTTGACTGGCAGTCAAAAGGTCCACGGTTCGATCCCGTGTAGCTCCACCAAAAAATCAATAGGTTACGTCGTTTCGACGTAACCTATTTTTTGTGCGCGATTACTACTTCTTACTACATCCGCAAATCATCCAAAAACTCCGATGGCACATCCCCGCTCGTCACCAGCAGATGGTCACGCGCCCTGGTACAAGCAACATAGAGAAGATGCCTTTCGGTATCATAAA
>JAUVEB010000072.1 GCA_030595055.1 Desulfuromonadaceae bacterium | reverse complement strand
TACCAGCAATTGCAACAATTGTTGCAACCGGGTCAAGTCTTGCCGGCAGGGATTGAGCCCGCGCTCTCCAGGTTGCCGGGCCAGCTGCAACAACTGTTGGAATCCTTTGTCGGTGAGCGAGTCAGTGCCGATGCCCCGGTGGTGATGCGGCAAAATGGGCGAGGATATCTGACACCACTCATGAGGAACGAGCCGCTTGCCGAATTTCCGCAACTCTTGCGAGGCTTGCAGCAGCAATTCAAGCTGCTTCCGCAATCCCCCGAACCGTCGCTTCCGCAAAACTGGCTGGTGGAAACCCGTAATTTACTCTCGATTTTGCAACAAAATTTGCCGCAGAGCCCTCTACCGTTTTCGCAACTGAATGAGTTGCTTCCGATCCTCGGTCAGCTTCAGCAGCACCCGAGTTTGCCACAACCGTTTGCCGCTGAGTTGAAACAGTTGCTGGCCCAGTTGCACAGCTCCGCTGAGCGGCCGCAGCAGGTGCCGCCACCAAGCTCTGCTTCGCCTGCTGTCCGCCGGGAATCGGCATCCACAGAGATAGCGCAAGCATCCCGGGCCGTACCGTCGTCCAAGGTTATTGCGGGTGAAATAAGTGGATTGCCGGTGACCCATGAGCGGCCGGTGCCTGCGGTCGGGACCACGGGGTCGCTGCCGCCGGCTGAAGTTGCTTCGATAGAGCTTTCCACCGGACTGGAGAAGCTGCTGCAACAGGTTCAAAAAGCGCAGGACCTGGGACACAAACCGGCGATTGCCCCGGAATTACTTGGGCGCCTGGAAGGATTTCTCGCCAAAATGGGGCAACAATCACAGTTGCTCAACAGTTCGCCGACGTTGGAGTTGCTCAACACGCAATTGTCGCAACTTGCTCAGCTGGGTCCGCAGCGCCCTGAAGGGGGGCAACTCGGCTTTCTTTCTCAGTTGTTTGGATTTCATCTGGAAGCTGAACTCTTGCAGGGAAAAAAGAAAGAGGCTTTGGCCAGCCTGAAGTTGAGCTTGCTGGCTCTGCAGAAGGAGCTGGGCCAAGAGGTGGATGAGCCGTTGCGGCGTTTGGAAATGTTTCAACTCTGCAAGGCCAAGCTGGCCGAGGAGCAGGTGCAGTTTCTCCCTTTACCGTTCAACGAGCTGGAGGAAGGCTATCTGCTGGTGGAAAATCAGCGCGAGGCAGAGGAGGAGATGAAATCGGCACCGCCATTACAGCTCTCTCTCTCATTGCGACTGTCGGCATTGGGCAATATGCGCATCGATATCCTTTATGAAAAGCAGGGATTACATCTGCGTTTGGCTTGTGAGGATCAGGGGAAAATGGAATATCTTCAAGGCTGTTCTGCTGAATTGAAAGATCTGTTGCAGGCTGTTCCGTTGCAGGGAGTGAGTTTTGCCGCAGATGCTTCCGCTCCGACGCAAAAGTTATTGGAACGTTTGTTTCCGGAAGCCTTTGCTGTGCTTGACGCGAGGATTTAAGAGATGAAGAAAGCGACTCAGCCAATACAGGCGGTGGCGCTGCGCTATGATCATCAGGCTGGTTCTTCACCAAAGGTGACAGCCAGTGGACAGGGTGAGATTGCGCGGAAGATTATCGAGATGGCTGAGCTGGCCGGGGTCGATATTGTTCAGGATCCCGACCTGCTGGAGGTGCTGGGACGGGTGCCGATCGGCGAAGAGATTCCTCCGGAACTGTTCCAGGCGGTGGCGGAAATCCTGGCATTTATTTATCGGGTGAATGGGCGTTATGCACCCGCTGAGTCCTGACCGTTTTTTTGCTTCCAACGCTCTTCAGAAAGCTTTTGTCACGGTTGAAAAATCCCTTTACAGGTTTTGGTTTGTTAGTGTATGGTACGCAGCTTGCGGAGAGGTGACCGAGAGGCCGATGGTGCTCGCCTGGAAAGCGGGTGTAGTGAAAGCTACCCGGGGTTCGAATCCCCGCCTCTCCGCCATTTTAGAGTTGGTCAGAATCATCGTTGGCCTACTGCGGAAGCGGCAAATCGGTCCATATTTCCTCTTCCTCGCGACGGCCCCCGATGCTCCCGAACAACTCCGGTTGTGCGACCTTTGTACTCGTTGACGAGGTATGAAGGAGCGAAGATTTTGACTATTTTGTTTCAGGGGCGCAGTGTTACAAAGTAATTGCCGGTAGAAGTGACAGCCAGGTCCCGCGCAACGGCCATCCGTGAACTCCGTCAGGCCCGGAAGGGAGCAGCGGTAACGGTTTCGGACGTGTGCCGCGGGGGTGCCTGGCTGTCACTTCTACCGGCAATTTTGTTTTGATGCTCTCGAAAAAAGTCATAAGATGGCTAAACAAAAAATTCGCCCTACAAGGCTTGGTGGTTTTTCAGGGGTGAAGGCATACATATGTATGTCGAGGTCCTGAAAAAACGCTGTAACGCAGGAGGGCGGACTTTTTGCGACGCCATCTTGTTTCGGCCGTCCAACTCCATGATGCTTTCGGGGAGATCGCATGTCCTATCTGGTTCTGGCACGTAAATGGCGCCCGCAACTCTTTGATGACCTGATCGGCCAGGAGCATGTCAGTCAAACCCTGAAAAATGCCATCACTGCCGATCGTGTCCACCATGCCTTTCTTTTTACCGGTGCCCGCGGGGTCGGCAAAACTTCAGCTGCGAGAATTTTTGCCAAAGCGCTCAACTGTCAGGAGGGGCCGACGACCGAACCTTGCGGTGTCTGCCCTTCTTGTGTCGAAATTACCGCCAGTCGGGGAATCGATGTTTTTGAAATCGACGGTGCTTCCAATACCGGGGTCGATGACATCCGCGAACTGCGTGAAAATGTTCGTTATTTACCAGCCAACTCCCGCTACAAGATTTTCATCATTGATGAAGTGCATATGCTTTCGATCAATGCCTTCAATGCCCTGCTGAAGACCCTTGAAGAACCGCCGGAACATGTCAAGTTCATCTTCGCCACGACCGAACCGCATAAAATTCCTGTCACCATTCTTTCTCGTTGCCAGCGCTTTGATTTTCGTAAAATAGCTCTTGGCCAATTAGAGGATCGTTTGAAGTTTATTATCGATCAGGAGGGGGTGCAAATTTCCGCTGTCGGTTTGTCGATGATTGCTCGAAGTGGCGGCGGCAGTATGCGTGATGTTCTTTCAACCCTCGACCAGGTGATCGCGTTTTGCGGTGAACAGGTCGCTGATGAGGATCTGCAGAGTCTGCTCGGGCTGGTCAGTTGGCGGATTCTGTTCGGCAGCATAGAAGCGATTCTGGAACGTGACGCTCGCCAAGCTCTGGCACTGGTGCAGAAAGTTGATGAGCATGGCCACTCTTTCCGCCAGTTCTGCCAGCAATTGGTTGAGCTGGTGAGGGCGCTGGTGGTTCTTAAGGTGGCAGATCAGCCGGGTGAATTGCTCGATTACAGTGAAAATGAACTCCGGGATTTACGGACCTTGGCCGCACCGGCCGGCCTGGAAGATCTGCAGCGATTGCTGTCGACATTAATTCGTACCGAAGCTGATTTGGCGGTTTCCAGCTATCCGCGGCTGACCTTGGAGATGGTGCTGGTCAAACTGGCCAGCTTGCCGCCCGGGATCGATGTGGCCGGGTTGGTGAAGAAGTTGGAGGCACTCGAACGGCGTTTGGCGACCGGTGGGTTGCCGAGCCCACCGGTTGCCGCTTCGGCTGTCTGTTCGCGTCCGCCGGTGGCAGATGTGCCGCCACCGGCGGAGGCAGAGGAAAAAAAGCCGGAAGCTCCGTCTGTTGCAGCCGGTGACAAGAGTTGGGCGGGGTTGGTCGATTTTGTCAAGGAGCGTCGTCGGCCGCGCATTGCCTCTCTGCTTGAGCAGTCAAGCCTTTTGCTGCTGGAATTGCCCCGGTTGCGGATTGGCATGCCGGCTAGATATTTCTCTTTGACTGATTCCGAAATGCGGAACTCGATTGAAGAGTTGGCGGCGGAGTACTATTCTGCCGTTGTTCGGGTTGAGGTTGAAAAGGTTAAAGATGAAGCGAAGGCTCCGCCTTCGTTGCATCAGACAAAAGCGCAAGAGGAGACCGATCGTCAGAAGAAGTTAAAGCAGAATGCTGAAGAACATCCGATGGTGAAATCAGCGCTTGAGATATTTGGCGGAAAAATCGAAGAGATCAGACCGATCGACAAGGGTTTTGTTTAGTTTTCATCTGGAAACGGCCCTTTTTCGCAATCTCTGCGTCAATCTGCACGTTTGCTTGTGCGGCGTAGACATCTACGCCTCCGCGCAACCGTTTGATTTCCTTGACCTTGCGAAAAATGACTCGCTTCCCATATGAAAACTGGCTGCGTATCCATCCGGAGTTTCCGGATGGACACTCTTTGACAAAAAAACTGGCCGGTGGCTTCCGGCGATAAAGATTACTTGGAGGAAAAAGATGGCAAAAGGACTTGGTAACATCATGAAACAGGCCCAGCAGATGCAGGCAAAAATTGCTCGGGTGCAACAGGAGCTGGAAGGTAAAGAGGTTGAAGCAACGGCCGGTGGCGGCATGGTTACTGCGCGGGTGAATGGTAAGCAGGAATTACTCAGCCTGACGATCGAGAAGGATGTGGTTGATCCGGAAGATGTGGAGATGTTGCAGGATCTGGTTTTGGCTGCGGTCAATGAGGCGATCAAGCAGAGTCAGGAGATGATCAAGCAGGAGATGAACAAGGTCACCGGTGGGATGAATATCCCCGGCATGTTTTAGTGATAAACTGCTTTTTGTTCTACGATCCCCGCAGGTGGCATTGATTACCGTCGGGGATTTTTTTCCAGCAGCACTCGCTTTTTCAGTTTATCGGTATAGGATAAGTAGATTGAAGTTTTTTTGAGTGCATGGTAAAATTATTTTTGGTCTGACCACTAGGCCAGAAAAAGCCCAATTATTTTGGGGAGATTTTATTTTTTAAGTGCCGTTAAAAAAATAGAACGATATTTTAAATTATTGAATTTGGGGGAGGAATCATGCTAGGGTCGCTCCCGTCATTTGCTCGATTAGTAGCTGAATTGAGCAAGCTGCCGGGAATTGGAAACAAAACAGCTGCCCGTTTGGCTTTTTACCTGTTGCGAACGTCGCAACGGGATGTTGAGGCATTGGCGGCAGCACTGCTGGAGATGAAAAGCAAGGTCGGCTTTTGCAACCGTTGCTTTCATATCGCTGAAACTGAGATCTGTCAGCTTTGCAACGATCCGGCCCGTGATAGCCGGAGACTCTGCATTGTGCAGGAACCGCAGGATCTGTTGGCGATTGAGCGCAGCAACGCCTACCGTGGCTTATATCATGTTTTGCACGGAGCACTCTCCCCGCTGGACGGCATCGGCCCCGAGGATCTGAAAATTTCACAGCTGCTGCAGCGTCTTGAAACGGAGCAGATCGATGAGATACTGCTGGCCACTAATTTCACCGTCGAAGGTGAAGCGACGGCTCTGTATCTTGTCGGACTTTGCAAAGAGCGAGGGCTGAGAGTTACCCGCTTGGCCCACGGAATTCCTTCCGGCAGTGATCTGGAATATATTGATGCGGGAACCGTACAACAGGCTGTCGTCGGGCGTCGGGAGCTTTGAGCTTAGCCATCTCAAAACTTTTTACGAGATCATCAACAAGGAGGCTGTCCGAGAATACAAGAACCTACTGCGAAACCGTCTGATCGGTTCATATTTCCGTATGTTTTCGACAAATAGCGGTGCTATTCACTCTCAAATCTACGAAAATCTGCCCTCGAACAGCCGATTTCTCGATACGGCTCGTATTCTCGGACAACCTCCGAGGAACATTCGATAGAAACTCCAATATAAGAGATTTTGGGAAACACTTACTTACCGTTTAAGGAGGAACACATGTCGCGTAAGATGGTTAACATCGATGGCAATACCGCCGTGGCCCATGTCGCTCATGCGACCAACGAGGTTATTGCGATCTATCCGATCACCCCGTCTTCGGATATGGGTGAAATGGCTGATGCCAAGAGTGCAGCGGGGGTGAAGAACATCTGGGGTACGATCCCCAAGGTTGTAGAGATGCAATCTGAAGGTGGTGCTGCCGGTGCCGTGCATGGTGCTTTGCAGGCTGGTGCTTTGACCACCACCTTTACCGCGTCACAGGGTCTGTTGTTGATGATCCCCAATATGTACAAGATTGCCGGTGAGCTGACCTCGACGGTTTTCCACGTGTCGGCGCGAGCAATTTCGGCTCAGGCACTGTCGATCTTTGGTGACCACTCGGATGTTATGTCCTGCCGTGCCTGTGGTTGGGGGATGCTGTGTTCCAATACCGTACAAGAGGTTATGGATTTCGCTTTGCTGGCGCAGTCGACTACCCTGCGGACTCGTGTTCCGTTTTTGCACTACTTTGACGGTTTCCGTACTTCTCATGAAATTCAGAAGGTTGAACAGCTGGCAATGGACGACATCAGTGCCATGATTGATGACGATCTGGTGCGTGAGCACAAGGCACGGGCATTGTCGCCGGATCATCCCGTTTTGCGTGGTACGGCACAGAACCCGGATGTTTATTTCCAGGGTCGCGAGACGGTCACCAAGTTTTATGAGCCCATTCCTGACGTTCTTCAGGCTGAGATGGATAAATTGGCCGGGCTGGTCGGTCGTCAGTATAAGCTGGTAGATTATGTGGGTGCCCCCGACGCCGAGCGTGTGGTTGTGGTGATGGGTTCCGGCGCCGCTACTATGGAAGAGCTGGTTGAATACCAGGTGGCTCAAGGGGAAAAGGTCGGTCTGCTGAAGGTACGTCTGTTCCTGCCGTTTCCGCTTAAAGCGTTTGCTGAAGCGTTACCGGCATCGGTGCAGAGCATTGCTGTGCTGGATCGGACGAAAGAACCCGGTTCTCTGGGTGAGCCGCTCTATCAGTTGGTGCGTACTGCTCTCGGCGAAGCGATGGAAAACGGCCTGTACAAAGGTCAAGGCTACCCGAAGGTGGTCGGTGGTCGTTTTGGCCTCGGGTCTTCCGAGTTTACTCCGGCGATGGCGCAATCGGTGTTTGATAATCTCGCTGCAGCGACGCCGAAGAATCGCTTTGTTGTGGGTATTGAAGATGATGTTACCGGCAACAGCCTGTCGTTTGATCCGAGCTTTAACGTGCCGTCTGACGGTTATGCCGCGATGTTTTACGGTCTCGGTTCTGACGGCACTGTCGGTGCCAATAAAAACTCGATCAAGATCATCGGTGAGACGACCGATAACAAAGTTCAGGCCTATTTTGTTTACGATTCAAAAAAAGCAGGCAGCATGACCACCAGTCATCTGCGTTTTGGTAAGCAGGAGATCAAGTCTCCCTACCTTATCGACAGTGCCGATTTTCTGGCCTGCCATAACTTCTCTTTCCTTGAGAAATACGACATTCTGAAGAATGCTAAGCAAGGAGCAACCTTCTTGCTTAACAGCCCTTACAGTAAAGATGAGGTCTGGAACCAGATTCCTGTTGAAGTTCAACAGCAAATTGTTGACAAAAAATTGAAGTTTTATGTGATCGACGGTATCAGCCTCGGTGAGGAGATCGGCCTCGGTTCCCGCATCAACGTCATCATGCAGACCGCCTTCTTCAAGATCTCCGGTATTATTCCTCTGGATACCGCCCTTGCCGAAATCAAAAGTGCCATTGTCAAGTCTTACGGTAAGGCTGGTGAAAAAGTGGTCAGCATGAACCAGGAAGCGGTCGATCGCGCCTTGGAGAATATCTACGAAGTAACGGCTGGTCCCGTCGGTGGTGATCTGCGTATCCACGGAGCTATTGAAGGTGATGCACCGGCGTTTGTCAAAGCCACCATTGCGGCTATTATCGAAGGCAAGGGCGACAAGCTGCCGATCTCGGCGATGCCCTGTGACGGTACCTTCCCGACTGGCACTGCATGTTACGAAAAGCGTAACATTGCAGTGCATATTCCGGTATGGGACGAAGAGTTGTGTATCCAGTGCGGTATCTGTTCTTTTGTTTGCCCTCATGCTGCCATCCGCATGAAGGCCTATGACGCAGAATGTCTCGAAGGTGCACCGGCAGCGTTCAAATCGGTAGCAGCCAAGGGTAAGGAGTTGGCCGGCCGGAAGTTTACTTTGCAAATAGCTCCCGAAGACTGTACCGGTTGTGGCGCCTGTGTGTATAACTGTCCGGCCAAGAGCAAGACGGAAGAGGGCCATAAGGCGATCAACATGCAAGCGCAGGTTCCATTGCGTGAGACCGAAGCGGCAAACTGGGAATTCTTCCTCGATCTGCCTGAGACCGATGAGAAACTGTTCAAGCGGTCTACTCTTAAAGGTAGCCAGTTCCTGCCCCCGACATTTGAGTTCTCCGGTGCCTGCTTGGGTTGTGGTGAGACCCCGTTTGTTAAGCTGCTGTCCCAGCTGTTTGGTGATCGTGCCATGATCGCCAACGCTACCGGTTGTTCCTCTATCTATAGCGGTAATCTGCCTACCACCCCTTGGACCACCCGTAAAGATGGTCTGGGTCCGGCATGGAGCAACTCCCTATTTGAGGATAATGCCGAGTTTGGTTTCGGTATGCGTCTGACGGTAGATAAGTTCAAGGAGTACGCTCAGGAGCTATTGAGCAGCGCTTCTGTGGATGCCGATTTGATCAAAGAGATTCAAACGGCAGATCAAGGCACTCAGCAGGGCATTGAAGAGCAACGTGCCCGTGTTGCCAAGCTTAAAGCGGGTCTTGAGCAGTGCTCGGATAACAGTTCCAAGCAACTGTTGTCGGTTGCCGACTACCTGGTTGAAAAATCGGTATGGGTCGTCGGTGGTGACGGCTGGGCCTATGATATCGGTTATGGCGGCCTTGACCATGTTCTGGCGTCCGGAGCTAATATCAATGCTCTGGTTCTTGATACCGAGGTCTACTCCAACACCGGTGGGCAAGCGTCCAAGGCAACCCCTCTTGCTGCGGTTGCTCAGTTTGCTGCCGGTGGTAAGCGCATGGGCAAGAAAGACTTGGGTATGCTCTGCATGACCTACGGCAATATCTATGTTGCCAAGGTCTCCATGGCCAACCCGGCACAGTGTGTTAAGGCGTTCCTCGAAGCTGAAGCATATGATGGTCCTTCCATCATTCTCGCTTACAGCCACTGCATCGCTCACGGTATCGATATGACCACCGCCGTAGATGAGTGCAAGAAAGCGGTGAACTCCGGTCACTGGCCGCTGTTCCGCTACGATCCCCGCTTGGCTGATGAAGGCAAAAATCCGCTGCAGCTCGACAGCAAGGATCCGAGTATCAGCTTTGAAGATTATGCTTACGGCGAAAACCGTTTCCGTGTGCTGAAGAAATTACAGCCCGAAATGGCTGCCAAACTCATGGCCCAAGCAAGCAAGGAAACGTCGGCACGTTTTGACCTGTACAAAAAAATGGCAGCAATGCAGTTTGAAGAGGACAAATAAGCTGATTCAACATAGCTGACCTGAAAGGGCTCCCGACAAGTTTATGTCGGGAGCCTTTTTTCATTCTTTTGGATCTGTGAGTGCCCGGAAAGGCGGGACGTAAAACCTGAAATCAGAAAAGTTCATAATCCTCCTCACGCCCGTTCACTACGTTCACTCAAGACACTAAGATCATAAAGAAAACCCATTATTTAAGGTTTTGATCTTCAGCCCATAAATACGCTTTTGCCCTTGTTCTTCTTCGTGGGCTTTGTAGTTTCGTGCGAGACAAGCTTTTGATTTTGTCCCGTAGTTGTCCGTGTGTGTCAGTGGCTAAGCCAGTTTTATAGGTTTCGTTTCAGTTCCTGTTAATCAGGCCCGACTTGAGTAAAGTGCATAACCAGATAGCGAAATTCAAGCACTGATACTTTTTATTTTCCCTGTACTCCCAGATTTCCGGAAGAGAAAAAACTACCAAATAATTTGACATGGTTTTAACTCTGTGATAGTTCAAATGGCGAACTTTTACTGGTTACTGACCAGGAGTATACCGAGATGATGAAAACTGCAGCAGCGGCAGCACGAGCGTTCCAGGCGGCGAGTACGCGCCTGATGATTGTCCATCACTCCTGAGGGTGAGCTGCACGGGTAGTTGAATTTAACCGAGGCCATGGACAGAAAAGTCCATGGCCTTTTTAATTGGAGAGACGGAGAAGATGCGTAATAATATTGTCCACATCGGTGCCGGTGAGCTGACCTACGAAATTCGCGCCATCGTCGAGATTGCAGAAAAGCTCAATAAGCTTGGGATCAAGACGAACATGGAGAATATCGGTGACCCGATCGCCAAGGGGGAAAAAATTCCAGGTTGGCTCAAGAAGATCGTCTCCGACTTGGCGATGACGGACTGTTCCTACGGCTATTGTGCCACCAAGGGGGTGTTGGAAACCCGTGAGTTTCTGGCTGATCTGACCAATCAGCGTGGCAAGATCCAGATCACTGCAGAAGATATCATCTTTTTTAACGGGCTGGGGGATGCCATCCAGAAAGTTTACGGTCTGCTGCGTCGCGAGTCACGGGTCATCGGACCCTCCCCGACTTATTCGACCCACTCTTCGGCCGAGGGCGCTCATGCCGGGCAGAAACCGCTGACCTATCGACTTGATCCGGACAACCACTGGTACCCGGACATGGACAACTTACGTCTGTCGGTCAAGCATAATCCGGCCATTTCCGGGATTTTGATCATTAACCCGGATAACCCGACCG
>JAUVEB010000151.1 GCA_030595055.1 Desulfuromonadaceae bacterium | reverse complement strand
CAGACAGAGAAAATGGGGATGGAAAAAGCTGCCGATCTGACGGCCGCCATCGAAAAGGCCGGGAGTGATCTTCCGACTGATGCAAAAGTTGTGGTGATCCCGGATGGGGGGATGATTCTGCCAACGATAGAAAAAGCGTTTTAGCCACCCTCACCCCTCCTACGTTTCTCTCCGCCTCTGCGTTAGATTTTTTGATTTTTTAAGGAAAGCACTATGGCGACAAAAGAAGAAGTACTCCGGCAGGTGATCGATAGCGGCTCGTTACCGACTCTTTCGACGGTTGCGTCAACGCTGATCAATATTACCGGTAAGGAAGAGACGACCATCTACGATATCAGTAAATTGATTTCCCAGGATGTTTCGCTGTCGACCAAGATCCTCAAGGTGGTCAATTCCTCCTTTTACAACTTCCCCAACGAAGTCGGGACGATTCAGCAGGCGGTCGCGATTCTGGGGACCAATGCGGTGCGCAGTCTGGTGCTCTCGTTCTCTTTTCTGAACATGGAACGCCCCGCGCACGGCAAAGGGTTCGACTACGAGCGTTTCTGGGAAGAATCGCTGGCAGCGGCCGTTACTGCCAAGCTGATTATGGGGAAAGTCTCTGATGTTGATGCGGAGGAAGTGTTTACCGTCAGCCTGTTGCAGAATCTCGGCAAGTTGATCCTGGCCTGTGCCTTTCGTGAGATTTATGACCAGATTCTACAGGACGCGGATGGCAGTGAACAGCGTCTGCTGGAACTCGAAGAGGAACGGATCGGTGCCAACCATGCCTATATCGGCAGTGAGGCCGCCCGGCACTGGATGTTCCCGGAGACTCTGACGGTGCCGATTTTGTACCATCATGACCCGGACAGTTATCCACAGCAGAACGCTGAGATGATGACGGAAATTTGCGTTGTCCACCTGGCGGCATTGGTCTCCAATATCATGTATTCAGGGAAGCCGATCGAATATCATGCCCCCTTTCGTGAGCGGGCACGGCAGATGTTCAAGCTGGAACCTGAGGTCATCGACGAGATTCTGGAAAAGGCCAATACCGAGGTGGCACAGGCTGCTGATTATTTCGGGTTGAAAATCGGTGGCAGCGCTTCAGTCCCTGAATTGCTGCAGGAGGCCAATATTGAGCTCAGCCTGCTGAACATGAGTTACGAGCAGATGAACCGGGAACTGGTGCAGGCCAAAGTGCAGTTGGAAAAAATGGCTGAGGAATTGGAAGTAAAGAACAGTTATCTGGAAGGGATCGCCAACCTGGATGGCCTGACGGAGATCTATAATCATCGTTATTTTCAGGAATTTCTCGATCGGGAGATCAGCCGTTCGATTCGCCGCGAGAGCGAACTGAGCCTGATCCTGGCGGATATCGATTTTTTCAAAAAGTTCAATGACTTTCATGGTCATCAGGCGGGTGATCACGTTTTGCATGAGGTTGCCCAACTCTGTAGCGGACTGATCCGGGAATATGATCTGATCGCCCGTTACGGTGGGGAAGAGTTTGTTTTTGTGCTGCCGGAGACCGATCTGGATGGTGCCGTGATTGTCGCAGAAAAAATTCGTGAGGCGGTCGCGCAGCATCTTTTCAGTTTTGGTGAGGATGATTATCGAGTGACGATAAGTTTTGGTGTGGCCACCTTTGAGTGCGGCGACAAGCAGGTTATGAAAAAAGCGGAACTGATCGAACGGGCCGACAAGGCCCTCTACAGTGCCAAGAAGAAAGGCCGGAACCGGGTTGAGCAATATGTCGAGAAAAGCGGCTGGTTCGGTCGGGAAAAGTAGACTTTTTCGGTTATTTATTGAATAGTCCTCGAACCGGGGATGATTTCTTGAGGCAGGATGGCTCCGGTTTGTGTTAGCCTTCGTGCCTTGCTTTGTTTGTATGGACGGGGACAGATTTCAAATCTGTCCCCATTCCTCTTGGTAAAGGTTGAGATCGATGCTGAACACAGAGTTTATCGCAAAACTCCGGGAGATTGTCGGCAAGGAGCATGTCGAAACGGATAAAGCCGATCTGATCTGCTACTCCTATGACGCCACCCAACGCAAGTTTCTGCCCGATGTCGTGGTGCATCCGGGCACACCGCAAGAAATCAGCCGGATCATGCAACTGGTCAACGAGCATAAAATCCCGGTTTTTCCGCGTGGCGCGGGCAGCGGCTTTACCGGCGGCAGTCTGCCGACCAAGGGTGGGATGGTGCTGGTGATGACCCGGCTTGACCGGATTCTTGAGATTGATGAAGAAAACCTGGTGGCGACTGTCGAGCCCGGCGTGGTGACCGAGCAGTTTCAACAGGCGGTGGAGAAAGTCGGCCTGTTTTACCCTCCCGATCCGGCCTCGTTGAAATTTTCCACTCTGGGCGGCAATGTCGCCGAATGTGCCGGTGGGCCGCGCTGTGTTAAGTACGGGGTGACCAAGGATTACATTCTCGGCCTCGAGGTGGTGACCCCGACCGGTGATATTATCAAAACCGGGGGTCAGACCATGAAAGGGGTGGTGGGTTACGACCTGACCAAGCTGATGTGCGGCAGTGAGGGAACCCTCGCCGTCATCACCAAAATTATCATCAAGCTGCTGCCCCTGCCGGAAGCCAAGAAAACCATGCTGATCCTGTTCGACTCTATCGACGGTGCTGCGCAAGCGGTCTCGGCGATCATTCGCGGCAAAATCATTCCGACCACCCTGGAATTTATGGATGGTCGAACCATTGATTGTGTGCGCCAGGCGACCGATTTACAGGTGCCGGACGATGCTCAGGCGGTGCTGATTATCGAGGTTGACGGCGATCGGGAATTTCTTGCCAAGCAGGTGGGAAAGATCAGTGAAATTATCAAACCGCTCGGTGTCGTGGAGACCCGGGTCGCGGAAACTCCGGAAGAGAGTGAAGCGCTCTGGCAGATCCGCCGCTCGGTGTCCGCTTCTTTGCGCAAGGTCAACCCGGATAAATTCAACGAGGATATCTGTGTGCCGCGTTCGAAAGTGCCGGAGATGATTCGAAAAATTGATGTGATTGCAGATCGGTACGATGTCCCGATTGTCAACTTCGGTCATGCCGGAGACGGGAACATCCATGTCAATGTCATGATCGACAGTAAAATCCCTGGAGAACAGGAGAAGGCTGATAAGGCGATTAAAGAGGTCTTCAGGGAAGCGCTGGCACTGGGCGGCACGATGAGTGGCGAGCATGGTGTCGGGATTATGAAAGCGCCGTTTATTTCCATGGAATTAACGAAAACCGCTATCGATTACATGAAGACGATTAAAAAAGCGCTCGACCCGAATAATATTTTGAATCCGGGGAAGATTTTCCCGAGTGATTGATAATGCTCAGAGGTAAGGATGATCTGTGGTTGGATTTTAAATTATGGCAAAATTAAAAAACCTTGAAGATTTTCGCGATGAGATAGACCAGTGTGTCAAGTGCGGTTGCTGTCGAGCTCACTGCCCGGTATTTGGTGCCGAAAAGCATGAAGGGCGCGTGGCGCGTGGCAAGATCGCCCTGGCTGACGCTCTGTTGAGCGATGATGTCGAGATGGAGGACCGTTTTCTGCTCGACATGTCCCAGTGTTTGCTCTGCGGCAGTTGTTATGCACAGTGTCCGAATAAGGTACATACCGAGGATATCGTTGCCGCAACCCGGCGTGAAATTGCCGGACGTAAAGGCCTTTCGACCTTCGGCAAGGGTGTCGGTATCGTTCTGAAGAATCAGGGGTTGATGAATCTGCTGGCCAAGGGCGGCGGGGTTTTTTCCAAGCTGCTGTTCAAGAAAGTTCCGGATCAGAGCGGTCTGCGGTTGCGTTTTCCGGCTCCCTTTATCAGTTCCGATCGCACCCTGCCACCGTTGACGGCAAAGCCGTTTCGTGAGCGGCATGCGGAAATCATTCCCGGAGACACCGGCAAACCGACGGTGCTGTTTTTTACCGGCTGCGGTATCAACTACATGTACCCGGATTCGGGTGAGGCGTTGCTCAAAGCTCTGAAGTTTATCGGTGTTACCGTACTCATTCCCAAAGCTCAGGTCTGCTGCGGAGTGCCCGCTGTCTCCGCCGGTGCCGCGAATACGGTTGAGTCGCTTGCTGAGGAGAATCTGGCTGTTTTCAAGCAGCACAATTACGATTATATTATTACCGCCTGTGCTTCCTGCCACTCCGGGCTGAGTCAAATCTATCCGGGGATGGGCGAGGAATTCAACGAATACCGGGATAAGATTAAAGACATCTTTGTTTTTCTGGTTGAACAAGGATTTGCTGAAAAACTGGCTGCATTGCCGAAGGTGGAGAAGCCGATCCGGGTCACCTATCACGACCCCTGTCACCTGCGGAATCACGGTATCAGCAAAGAACCGCGTGAGATCCTGAAAGCTCTGCCGCAGGTTGATTATGTCGAGATGGAAGCGGCGGGAACCTGCTGTGGCTTGGGGGGAACTTATTCGGTTTACCACTACGACACCAGTAAGAAGATCGGCGCAAAAAAAGCCGGTTTTATTCAGGAGAGCGGTGCCGAACTGGTTGCCACCGATTGTCCGGGCTGTATCCTGCAACTGCAGGACAGTATTAATCATGCGGGTGGTCGGCAGCGCGCGGTGCATATTCTCGATCTGGTTGCGGAGGTTTTGCCGGACTGATTTCTTTGAAATGGGCAGACACGCAGGTCTACGCCCCTACGATTCCGGGATTTTTTCAACACATCTCAGATAGACTATTCCCCTTTTATTAAATGATATCTCTTGTTACACTTTGATAACAATTATAGCGAGAGGTGTTAAAGGATGGCAAAAGTAAAGCAGATAGGTCTTCGACTTGATGATTGCGATCAAATGGAACTGAAGCGAGTTGCTCACCGTGAAGGTCGCACCGAGCAGGATATTCTACGGGATTCGCTACGCATGTATATTCGATCTGCCGATGACCAGATGGAATTTATTGAATCGGTGGAACGTGGTTGGTACGAGCTTCGCTCTGGACTGGGAGAAACAGTCACCGAGACTGATGATTTCTTTGTCTCCGTCAAACGGGAGCTCCGCCGCGATAATGCTGCCTCTTAAGCGCTCCGCTGAATATAAATCGCGGGTCAGGATATACGCAAAAAAATTGGCTGAACGTTACCGGCCGGAAGTTGCAGATGTTTTTCTTGCAAGCGTTGAGTCGGCGGAACAGCTGATCCATGAAAATAATCAGGTCGGCACCGGGACTCCTTATATTCTGGCCGGGGAGCAGGTTGTCCTGAAAGAGCTCTATTTTGTCTCAGGCCCCGCGAAATACTGTCTTATATATGAGATTATGAATGACTGTGTCGGCCTGATTTCTCTATGGCATGGAATGGGCTCCAGAAGCAGTGATATGATGTCCCGCGTCTGGCGAAGGGGGTGCTCTTCGTGACTTGGTGGCTGTGTTTTCAGTTTTTTATTCCGGGATTTTTTCCAACTCATCCCATCTCAGGTAGGCTTCTTCCTGGTCGTTTTCGAGTGTCTGCAGGCGTTCTTGCAAAGCAGTGATCAATGTGCCGTCGCCTTCTTTATAAATATTCGGGTCGGCCAGCTTTTCATGCAGTTCCGCCTGCTCACTTTCCAGCTCCTCAATCCGTTTCGGCAACTCTTCCAACTCATGCTTTTCTTTAAAGCTTAAGCGGCGCGGTCGGGTTTTTTTGGTGTTCGGCGGAGCTTTTGGTTTTTTCA
>JAUVEB010000237.1 GCA_030595055.1 Desulfuromonadaceae bacterium | reverse complement strand
TCACTAATCTCTTCCGGCGGCAGATCAACCAGTAACAGGCCATCAACTCCAGCCGTTGCAGCATCCCTGGCGAAGCGCTCGGCGCCGTAGCGGAAGATCGGATTGTAATAACCCATCAACACCAGCGGCACTTGGCAATCGCTGCGTACTTCGGTCACGATCCGGAGGATTTTTTTTAAGGTTGTTCCCGACGCCAGAGCCCGTTCCGAAGCCGCCTGAATGGTTGGTCCATCCGCCATAGGATCTGAAAATGGTATCCCCAATTCGATCAGGTCAGCACCATTAGCGGCCAGAGTTCGTATCAGCTGAACCGTGGTCACGAGATCCGGATCACCAGCCGTCAGAAAGGGAATCAGCGCTGTTTCCCGCCTCTGACGCAAGGTGGCAAAAGTTTTGTCGATACGTGTCATGATTTATGCTGTTCCAGGCTGTAATTGGCTGGACCAATCAGTGGTCAGACCTAAAGGGGGCAGTTTAGTCGTTCAGGCAGGCAGATTCAATCCTTTTTTCCTGCCGGTTTGTCCCCCGGTTTCTTGCCGGGTCCCCGGCGTCGCGGCCGCCTCCGCCGCTGCTGTTCACCTATCGGTTTCTTCTCCGGCGGCTTCTTTCGTTTGGGAACGGCACGCTTGTAGTTGAAATAAAAATCCTTATCAAGCGGCATCTCGCTGGGGATTTTCTCGCCCAGGAAATCCTCGATATCGTCCAGCTGATAGACGGTTTCTTCGTCAGCAAAGCTGATCGCTCGCCCCATCGCCCCGGCTCGGGCGGTGCGACCGATCCGGTGGACATAATCCTCGCGGTCCTGCGGCAGGTCGTAGTTGATGACGTGGGTGACATTGTCGACATGAATGCCACGCGAGGCGACATCGGTGGCGACCAGATGGGTCAAACTGCCGAGCTTGAACTGATCGAGAATCCGCATCCGCTTTTTCTGCGGGATATCTCCGGAGAGGACCGCGCTGGAAATCTCGTTGGCGTTAAGCAGACCGTTGAGCCGCTCTGCCTCCATCTTGGTATTGACGAAGAGCATCACCCGCTCGACCCCGGTCTCTCGCTTGAGCAGACCGAGCAGCAGGGCGAACTTCTCCTTGCGTGAAACATGGTAGAGGATCTGCTCGATATTATCTGCCGTCACCTTCTCCGGCTCGATCTGGACCTTTTCCGCCAGATTCATGAACTCGTAGGCCAGTTCCATTACCTGCAGCGAGAGGGTCGCTGAAAAGAGCATCGTCTGGCGCTTCTCAAAGGGGGGCAGCTGGCGCAGAATATAGCGCAGATCCTTGATGAAGCCCATATCGAACATCCGGTCGGCTTCATCGATCACCAGTGATTCGACCCGATTCATCGAGAAGACCCGCTGCTTGAAATAGTCGATCAGCCGTCCCGGGGTGGCAACGATAATGTCGACTCCGTCGCGCAGCGCCTGACGCTGCTTTTCGTAATCGACCCCGCCGAAGATCGGCTGCACCTTGAGCCCGGTATGCTTGCCGAGCAGCTCGGCATCCTTGCAAATCTGCACTACCAGTTCGCGAGTCGGCGCCATCACCAGCGCCCGTGGGTTGTTGCTGGTTGCCTTTCCACTGTCGAGCAGTTTGCAGAAGAGTGAAATCAGAAACGCGGCGGTTTTACCGGTGCCGGTCTGCGCCTGGGCGGCGACATCCTTGCCCTGCAGCGCCAGCGGAATTGATTCCTGCTGCACCGGGGTCAGGGATTCAAAACCGGCATCGACAACTCCCTGTTGGACCATGTCCGGCAGGTTCAGTTCGGTAAATTTCATGGTTTTCCTTAATTGATACTCCGCCGGGAGCGGATTTTTTTAGAGTAATTCCAGCCCCCAGCCTTAAAGGCTGATCAAAAATGTCTGGAAGCAAGGCGTCCTCACCGTTAAGGAGTGAGGCATACAAGAAGGTACGTCGCAGCGACTCGGCGGTGAGGCAACGTAGCAGACGGGCGTTTTTCATCAGCCGTCAGAGTTCAATCCCCAGCGCATCGGCTACAGTATGGATGTCCTTATCGCCCCGCCCCGACAAACAAACCAGCAGGATTTGCTCCTTCGGCAAGGTCGGTGCCAGCTTCATCACATAGGCGATGGCGTGGGCACTTTCGAGAGCCGGGATGATCCCTTCGACACGGGTCAATTTCTGGAAGGCCTCAAGAGCCTCGTCATCGGTGATCGACACATACTCAGCCCGTCCCAGATCCCGCAGATGAGCATGCTCGGGGCCGACACCGGGATAATCAAGACCGGCGGAAATCGAGTGCGCATGGTTGATCTGCCCGTCGTCATCCTGCAGCAGGTAGGTCTTGTTGCCATGCAACACCCCCGGCAACCCGGCGGATATCGAGGCGGCGTGCTTGTCGGTATCGACACCCAGCCCGGCTGCTTCGACACCGATAAGCCGAACAGAGGTATCTTTTATAAACGGATAAAAAGTGCCCATGGCGTTGGAACCGCCGCCGATACAAGCGATCGCCGCATCGGGCAATCGTCCTTCAGCCTCCTGCAATTGTTGTTTGGCTTCCTCACCGATCACGACCTGAAAATCACGCACCAGCATCGGGTAGGGGTGTGGTCCGGCAACCGTCCCGATGACGTAAAAGGTATCACGCACGTGGGTCACCCAGTGGCGCAGGGCATCGTTCATGGCATCCTTGAGGGTGGCGGTGCCGCTGGTCACTTCATGCACCTTGGCTCCGAGCAGCTTCATCCGGAAGACATTCAGCGCTTGGCGACGGATGTCCTCTTTGCCCATGAAAACTTCGCATTCCATATCGAACAGAGCGGCGACTGTGGCGGTTGCCACGCCATGTTGCCCGGCCCCCGTTTCGGCAATCACCCTCTTTTTTCCCATCCGTCGGGCGAGCAGAATCTGGCCAACGGTATTGTTAACCTTGTGCGCCCCAGTGTGGTTGAGGTCTTCCCGCTTCAGGTAGATCTTCGCCCCGCCCAATTCTTCGGTCAGGCGGCGAGCAAAGTAGAGCGGGCTGGGCCGGCCGACATAGTGCTTCAGGTAGTATTCGAGCTCCTCCCGGAAACTCGGGTCCTGGCGGGCTTCGGCGTAAGCCTCCTCCAACTCCAGC
>JAUVEB010000077.1 GCA_030595055.1 Desulfuromonadaceae bacterium | reverse complement strand
TTAGCTGAAGCGCTTCATGGCACGCAACTTCTTGCGCAGCCGACGCTGAGCTTCCTTCTCTTTACGCTTTTTCTTCACGCTCGGCTTCTCGTAAAACTTACGTTGTTTCATTTCACGGAAGAGGCCTTCCTGCTGCAGTTTACGCTTGAGAACCTTAATCGCTTTTTCAACGTTTCCGTCGATAACAGTGATTTCCACGAACAATCACCCCACTTTCTCGTCAATCTTTGCAGGCTCAGCCCACAAGAATTTGAACTTATATCGCCAGCCCTGCCCCAAGTCAAGACTTTTGTGTTTCTGGGGCCTTTTCCAGTAACGCAACACTGATTCCACCATTGGAGAATCGCACCCGTGGTTTAAATGCTATTCCGGTCGTTTTTGCCAGTGTCGCATCGGCACAGACCAACGCCCCCTGCCAAGCGACAAAAGTTTGACTGTAAACTCGTCCGATTTCCCGATACAGCGTCTGTAAAGCAGCGCTGCGACCAAGCCGTTCTCCATAGGGAGGATTACAGATCAACAAACCGCTCGGCTGTTCGGCTCGCAACTGCTGAATCGAGCCATAGTTCAGACGCACAATATCGGCCAGTCCGGCGACCTCAAGATTCTGCTCCGCCGCAGCAATGGCCTTGACATTGTTATCGATGGCGATAATCGGAGCAACCAGGCCTGTGGATTCCTCCCGTTGTGCTTCCTGGACCAATTGCTGCCATAAGCCGGGTCGAAATTTCGGCCAACGCATAAAAGCAAAAGAACGTTTCGCTCCCGGCGCCCGTTTCAAGGCAATCAGGGCCGCTTCGATCGCGAAGGTTCCGGAACCGGTCATGGCATCAATCAATGGCCGTGAACCATCATAACCCAGTGTCAACAGGCAAGCGGCAGCCAGTGTCTCCCGCAAAGGAGCAGCGACATTGGCGACACGATAGCCGCGGCGATGCAACAAATCACCGGAACTGTCAATAGAGACCTGACAGCGGTCGTTGACAATGCGGATAAAAACCTTCTGTTCTGACGCGATTCGCGCAACGGGATTTCCCAAGGCCTTACCAATCGCCTCGCGGCAGGTTTCGGCGATCCTTCCGCTATGAGTCAAACGTGAACCGTGACAGGTGACACGAATATCACAAGCGGAGCCCGGCCTGACAAAACGTCCCCAAGGGAGGCGCACCAAACGTTTAAACAGCGTCGGGAAATCCCGTACCGTCATTTCACCCAAACGAACCAGCACCCGTGAAGCCGATCTCAGGTGCAAATTCGCCAGATACAGGTCACGCAGCTGACCGGCGAACGCGACCCCACCACGCTGGATCGCTTGCACCTCGATGGCTTGTGCTCTCAATTCTGCGGCACAGACATCTTCAAAGCCCGGCGCTGTTACAGCAAAATACCGGTCCAAGGATTTTCCCATAAATAACCTCCCGAACCGAAAAGATAGCGGTAAAAAGTAAATTTGTTAAGAATTTTCATGTTTTTACCTTTGGTTAACGCTGTTTTTTTGCCATAATGGAGGTTAAACGATTTTCAGATAGCCGCCTGTCTCTGATCAATCGTCCTTTCAACTTCCCCACCGGAACAGCACGGAATTTAGAGGAGGGGGAGCAAGTGGAAAGCACAGAATGATTTATCAACGCTACTTCAAAACGGGTCAACAAGTGCTGCTGACAGCCTTGGATCAACGCATTGATGTGGTCTGTACTGAATTGTTGACGGCCTCCATCGCCGGCGGGAACAGCGAATCTTTTTTTCTGACCCTGCCCTATAGCGAAAACGCGACCGACCAGTTTCCTTTTACCGCCGGGATGAAGTTCGAAATCAGCTCAGAGGCCTTGGGCCTCGGCGTCCGACTCACGGGACAGTTTGACAAAAAAATAGATGGCAAAATGATTTCCATGAAAGTCAACCCTGACCTGCAGATGTTTCAACGACGCGGCAAGACGAGGATTGACTGCGAAATCGGCTTACGCTTCACCCGTGGACGAGGCATCATGAAAACCCTCCGGGCCACCTGGGAAAAAAACATTCAACTTCTTCACAGCCCTGATGCGCCACTTATTTTTGAAGGATTCAAGCCCTGTAAGATCAATCTCAGTTCGGCTGGAATCCGCTTGAATTTACGCGCACCGACAAACCCGACAGAACTCTGTCTGATCCTGCTTAATCTCGAAGACGGCAAAGCCCCGGTCTGTGCTTTGGCGGAAATTGCCTGGACCCGGCCGGAACAGGAAGAAACCGTGATCGTTTCCGGAATGCGTTTCATCAATATCCTGGCGGAAGATCAGGCCCGAATTGATAATTTTATCACGCTCAACAGTCAGCGATAAACTCACCTATCTCTCTCATTCCGGCTTGTCTAAAACCTGCGTCTGCGCTATAAGAAATCAAGCTGAATCCGCACCGGTCATTCGACCTTTTTAACAAGCCGGGAATTTCCCTTTATGGCGCAGATAACCGAATCCGAAGTCTTTCGTGCCTGCCGCACACTGTTCGGCCCGGAGTTTCAACTGAACCGGGATTTTTTGTATTATTTGCAGCCTGCCGGGGTTCGCTCCGCCTACCGTAAAAAAGCCAAGGTCACCCATCCCGATCGTTTTGCCATCTCTGCCGCAGGCACCCGGGAAAGACAGCAAAGACTTTTTCAGGACCTGAACCAAGCCCATGAAACGGTGCAGAATTTTCTCAAGCAACGTGAGCGGATCACCATAACCGGTTTTTCCCGTAGCAGAACCAGCTACACGCAACCAAAACGCCGGCGTCAGGACCGCCCTTTCGGCAAATATTATCATGGGCCGCTACCGACACGACCGCTGCAGTTCGGTCTCTTTCTCTATTATTTAGGCATCATTCCTTTCACTGCCGTTGTTTCAGCGATCACCTGGCAACGTCGGCAACGACCGGTTCTCGGGGATATTGCCAAACGCTGGGGCTGGCTGAAAGATGAGCAGATCAAGCAGGTGCTGAACTATCGAAACGGTGCCTATAAGTTCGGTGAACGTGCCGAGCAACTCGGCTTACTCACGTCTCTGCAGGTCAGAGCCCTGCTGCTGCATCAGCGGACCCGACAGAAACAGTTGGGGCATTATTTTATCGAGCAGGGTTTTTTCGATGCAGAGGCCCTCAACCTGGTGCTCACACAACTCGCTGAACATAATCAAACCTACCGTAAGGATTTTAGTGGGCATTACTATTACTACCACCGCAAATAAGATGACTTTTTGCGAGTGCATTAAATAAGACCCATCATTATTTTTCAACGAAACCAGCTACTGATTATAAAAATATCTACAAGGAGTATTCTATGGGATTTCTGGCCGCGTCAGCCGGCATCTGTTATTTTCATGTCGAAGGATCTTTCAATAACCAGCACGATGATACTGAAATTCAGCAACGACTTGCAGAGGAAGGATTCCGTTCCATCGAGCAGTCCGGCGATGAGTTGTCGACAGGCTGGGTTCAGCTGGATGATTATGAAAACAGCGATTTTCACTCTCAACAAGTTTTTCAGCGGGACAAATACCTTTGCTTTACCCTTCGGCAGGATCGCCGCCGTATCCCGGCAGCACTCTACAAACGCGAGATTACGCGCCTCTCAGAGCAGTTTCTCGCCGACAAACCGAACCTCAAGCGTGTTCCCAAGGGAGAGATGGAACAGATTCGTGACCGGGCCCGCAGCTTATTGATGAGCCGCACCCTGCCCTCCCCTTCGTACTATGATGTTATCTGGGATACCGAGCGGCAATTCATCCGACTCTGCTCGCTCAGTCAAAAAGTCATCGAGAGTTTTCAGGGTTTATTCCATCAAACCTTCCCAGGGTTCCGTCTACAACTACTCCACCCGATAGCCAGGGCAGCCCAACTGCTTCCTGCCGCCCTGCAAGAGAAACTGGCAGAGGCAAATCTCGCACAAACCGACAGTGCTCTGGAGCAGATTGAAGCAAATCGTTGGCTGGGGAGCGAGTTTCTGCAATGGCTGTTTTTTCGTACCCTCAATTCAGATGCACACTACGCAATCGACTGTCCTGGACCATTTCTGGAAAACCAGCCCTTTACCGCCTATCTGGACAATCGCCTGATCCTGGTGGGTAGCGGGCAAGAGGGAGTACAAAAAATCGTCGTGGCCGGACCGCAGGATCATTACACAGAGGTCCGCGCGGCATTGCAGCAAGGAAAACAAATTGAAGAAGCGACCTTACTTCTGCAAAATGATGAAGATGAATGGAAACTGACCCTGAAAGGAGAGCGCTTTCAATTCGGCAGTTATCGCACCCCGATGATTCGACCGGAAGCAGGTCCGGACGACGACCTGCAAGCTGAAGCAGAGGCGGCTTTCTATACCAAACTGGGAGCCGTTGAAGAAGGGGAACAGATGTTCAACAGCCTGCTGAAAAAATTCATGGAACTCCGTTTGGGAGAGGACTGGAAGAACGAGCAAAAAACCATGAATGACTGGGTGGCTGGAAGTCTGTTAATAAGGTAGTTTCCATCCGGAAACGGCCCTTTTTCACAATCTCTGCGTCAATCTGCGCGGTTGCTTGTGCGGCGTAGACAGCTACGCCTCCGCGCAACCGCTTGACTTCCTTGACCTTGAGAAAAATTGCTCGTTTCCCATATGAAAACTTCATCGTGTGCATCTGGAGTTTCCAGATGGAAACGAGGCAGCAGAAAAGAAACTATTCAGAACGGGTGCTGATGGTCCGGCGCCGCCCATTCCAAGGGCCGCCGATTGAATGAATACATGGCCATCCCCGGGGCTTGACTGTCGCCATCCGGGCGACAGACACCCTTTCCATGGGCATCACCGGCACATCTTGCTGAACAGTTACAAACGTTCATTCTTTGATGCGTTCGCAAAATCTTTGAGATGGCTCCTCAGCTGCAAACCTGCTGACCAGCGGACCGTATGGCGGCACTTCGGCAACCCGTAAGTAGTTTTGAAATTCCCGCCGGGAAATTTCCTTCGCACCGAAACGAAGCAGATGATCGGTTGTCTGTTGGCAATCGAGCAAGGCAAATCCGGTTTGTTGCAGCTTCTGAACCAGGGACACCAGGGCAACCTTTGAGGCATTATCACGGCGACTGAACATCGATTCGCCGAAGAAACAACGCCCCAGGCAAACGCCGTAAATCCCGCCGACCAGCTCATCTCCCTCCCAGCACTCTACCGAGTGAGCAAAACCAAGTTCATGCAGACGGAGATAAGACTTTTGCATCTCCGGGGTAATCCAGGTGCCGCTACCGTCAAGATTGGCTCTTAGGCGGCGGCACCAGTAAATCGTGCCGGGGAAATTTTCATCAATACTGACCCGAAAAGGTTGCCGACGCAAAAAACGACGTAGCGAACGAGAGATATGGAGTTCCGAGGGGAGCAAAACACAACGCGGATCTGGCGACCACCAGAGAATCGGTTCGCCGGGATTATACCAGGGGAAGATGCCGAGGCTGTAAGCAAACAGCAAACGCTCCGGAGAAAGATCTCCGCCGACCGCCAGCAAACCATGATCCTCAGCCGCATCAAGCGGCGGAAACCAGAGCTCATCATCCAGCTGGTAGCAGGGCATCAGTTTTGAGGAAATTTGAAGGTCAGCCGACCCGATCTGAAACCGACCCGGACCTCGCCCCCGTCACGGAGTTTGCCGAAAAGAATTTCCTCCGCCAGCGGATCGTTCACCTCGCTTTGAATCAAACGACTGAGCGGTCGCGCACCGAACAGAGGATCGTAGCCACGGCGGGCCAACTCACGCCGCGCCGCCGGAGAAACCTTAATACGCACCTTCCGTTCCGCCAGCTGCCCGGCCAATTCACCGAGGAACTTATCGACAACCTGCAGCATGACTTTTTCATCCAGCGACCCAAAATGAATGGTCGCATCGAGCCGATTACGAAATTCCGGCGAGAAAGCTTTTTCGACGGCATTTTTCGGTGCTGCAGCAGACCGCTCACCGAAGCCGATCGGAACCAGATTCATATCCCGGCCACCAATGTTGCTGGTCATAATCAGGATAACGTTGCGGAAGTCGGTTTCCTTGCCGTTATTGTCGGTCAGCGTCCCATGATCCATCACCTGCAGTAGGATATTGAACAGGTCTGGATGGGCCTTTTCGATCTCATCGAGCAGCAACACCGACCAGGGGTTTTTGTTCACCCCCTCGGTCAACAACCCACCCTGTTCAAAACCGACATAACCGGGAGGCGCACCGATCAGGCGGGCCACGGAATGTTTCTCCATGTACTCACTCATGTCGAAACGCAGAAACTGGACCCCCAATTGCAACGCCAACTGCCGCGCCACCTCTGTTTTACCCACCCCGGTGGGACCGGTAAACAGCAGCGAACCGACCGGCTTGTCAGGATGACCCAAACCGGCACGAGAGCGATGGATCGATTTAACCAGGTTTTCAATTGCCGGATCCTGACCGAAGACAACCCGCCTTAAATCACGCTCCAGAAAACGCAACCGCTGCCGGTCACTACCGGTCACCGTGCGCATCGGCACCCGTGCCATACGTGCCACCACCCGCTCGATCTCGGCGATACCGATCGGCTTGCTCAGTTGCCCATCAAGCCGTTGCTGAGCCCCGGCCTCGTCGATGATATCGATCGCTTTATCCGGCAGATGTCGCTGCGGCAGGTGTTTGACCGCCAGTTGCACCGCCGCTTCAAGTGCTTCTGCGCGGTAACTGACCTCGTGATGCTGTGCGTAACGGGAACTTAACCCCTGCAGAATCTGCAAGGCCTCATCACTGCTCGGCTCGTGCAGATCGATCTTCTGGAAACGCCGTGAGAGCGCCCGATCCTTATCGAACAGATTTCGATATTCCTCGTAAGTGGTTGATCCAATACAGCGTATTTCCCCGGAGCCGAGTGCCGGCTTGAGGATATTCGAGGCATCAAGCGAACCACCGCTGGTGGCACCGGCGCCGACAATGGTGTGAATTTCATCGATAAAAAGAATGGCGCGGTCCCGTTTCTGCAGGGCGACCATCACCGACTTGAGGCGTTCCTCGAAATCCCCGCGGAATTTGGCCCCGGCCAACAGTGCTCCCATATCGAGAGTGAATAGTTCGCTGTTTTTCAGCAGGTCAGGAACTTTTCCTTCGACAACCCGCAACGCCAGTCCCTCGGCCATGGCCGTCTTGCCGACACCCGGCTCACCGACAAAAATTGGATTGTTTTTGCGCCGCCGACAAAGAATCAGAATGGTTCTTTCCAACTCGGCATCCCGCCCGATCAATGGATCAATTTTCCCTTCACGAGCCCGGGCAATCAGATCGACGGTAAAGGATTTCAGAGGATCAGCCGGTTTTTGCTTGGGTTTGCCGCGCTCCCTTCGACCGGGCTCAGCCGGGCGCTCTTCCGGTTCTTCCGCCGCTGCGCCGGTTGCTGTCCCGTGGGAAATATGATCAAGCAGATCGACCCGCTCAATCCCCTGGCCCTGCAAAAAGAAACAGGCATGAGAGTTTTCTTCCTCCAGAATGGCTGCCAGCAGGTCGCCGACCCCGACTTCACCCTGGTTGGACGCCTGCATATGCAGCACCGTGCGCTGTAACATCCGTTGCAGTGCCAGCGTCTGGCGCGGTACTTCATCGTCCTCGACATCTTCCGGAAGATGCTCCAGATGCAGGTCAAAGAAATTTTCCAGCAAGACCTTAAGACCCTCGATGTCACCGCCGCAGGCGGTCAGAAGCTGCTGGCCGACCCCTTCAAGCAAGAGGGCATAAAGAATATGCTCGGTCGTCAAATATTCATGCTGACGAAGCTGCGCTTCACGAACCGCCAAGGTAAATACGATCTGGACATCCTGGTTAAACATCTCAGCCACCGTTCCTTACGTCTCTTCAAGGGAACAACGCAATGGAAAACCTGACTTGCGAGCCCGCAAGCGGACCTGATCGGCCTTGGTTTCGGCAATTGCATAAGGGAAGGTCCCGCAATCACCATACCCCTGAAAATGGATCGTCAGCATGATTTTTTCCGCCTCCGTCTCCGGCTTGTGGAAAATATTACGCAGAACTTCGATGACAAATTCCATCGTGGTATAATCATCATTATGCATCAGCACTTTAAAGAGTGGAGGAGTCGAAACCTGCTCCGCAGGTTTACTGACGGTTTTTGTTTTGTTTCCAGCATTGCTCGCCATAGATTTAATTTTACCTTGAATAAGGAAAGTTTTACCGCCATTCTATCACAAGTTATTACCGAATCGATAGCCTCTCAGGAATAACCCTTATGACACATTATCCAAACCGCCGCAAAAGGACCGACCCGATGATTCGGCTGCTCACCATCGCAAATGCCGTTGCCGCGATCGGCCTGTTCGCAGCAATCTGTATCGCGGCCGTTGCCAAGCCTGAGTTTGAAACCTTCTTTGATCGTTTTTATAACGTCAACGTCTATCGGCGACCCCACTGGGACATGGTTCTGGTCGATTACATCGCCATTCTGCTGCTGATCAGTTGTTTGACGAGTATTGTCGGGCTGGTTGCCAATAGCCAACGGTTAAAGCGCAAAGGGGATTACATCCGCAGCACCCTGGTGCTCTGCCTGATTTTATCGCTTGCCGGATTAGGGTTGTACATCACCTATACCTGACGGCATCACGTTCTTTTTTTGCGAGGCCGTCATACCTGACCGATTGCCGCTATTTCAATAGAGATCCTGCCAACACAATCGTCGTCCCTCAAGCAATTCGACTTCGGCCTCCGGGTGCTTGAACAAAAACCGGATCAGACCGGTCAACTGAAAACTGCGTCCGTCAAGTCCACCCTTTTCCAACCCGTCAGCCACCCCGACAAACTGTGTTTCATACAACTGCTGCTGAAACTGATGCATCAAGATCGGTCTCTCCTCCCCGAAAACCTGACCGACCAGAGCTTCGCGACAGCGGTCGACATCGGTAGAGGTCAGACTGCGGCAGAGCAATGGGCGGACGGGATAAATACGGCAACACCCCTGCTCATCGAGAAAGGCACACTTGCGTCGCATACAGAGTCGTTCCTCGTCATCCAAACCGCGGACCTCTCTCCAGAGATCCTCCACTTTTGACCTGATCTGGTTTTTCAGACCGACATCCTGTCCACGCAGGTAATGCGCGATGGCGATCCCTTCAAGCAACAAAGTTGAAACGTTCACCACACAACAGCTGCTGCACCCCGGACCGCAGTCGAGCAAGGAACGATCAGCAACCTGATGTTGCTCAAGCAATCTTTCCGCCTCATCCGCAACCCGCTGCAACTCATTTAATAACGGCTCTCCCGCAACCGGCCTCGAACAAAGCTCAGCGATATTATCGCTGAGGGCTTGCCGGTATCGGGCAAAATCAAATTCAGACATCAATACCTCCTCTAGGGGGATTTGGTCATGGATAGCCCGACACCCTTCTCTGGACATCAGCCATACTTCAAGGCAGTCAATGCTATCTTAACCGATCAGGGCAAACCGGCAAACCGTCGCTTGTCGACACCTCCCCGGTCTGCTATCGTGTCGCGGTCGTTCAGTCATCTTTTCCAAAGGAGAATGGCGTCGCAAAAAGTCCACCCTCCTGCGTTGCAACGGTTTTTCAGGATCTCGACGTACCACTATATATGCCCTTACCCCTGAAAAACCACAACGCATTGTAAGACAAAATTTCAGCTTAGCCATCTCATGATTTTTGAGAGCCCATTAAAGGATAACCGAAGTGAACCTGCCGACCGAAACCTGGATTTTTTTATCCCTGACCCTACTGCTCGGCCTGTTCTGCGGCTGGCTACTTGGTCGGCTGCAATCCGGCCGAAAAAACCAAACGGATCGGGAAAACCTGCTGCAACAGATTTCCAGCCTGGAAACCCGGCTGGCTGCGGAACAAAAATCTCTCGCCGAAAAACTGCACTCCCTGGAAGCAAACCGGCAGCAGGCTGAACAGGCCTTTCGTGCCCTGTCCGCCGAGGCATTGGCAGCAAACAATCGGTCTTTTCTCGATCTTGCCAAAACCACCCTTGACGGCTACCGGCAACAAGCTCGAGGCGATCTGGAAAATCGCCGGCAGGCGATCGATCAA
>JAUVEB010000165.1 GCA_030595055.1 Desulfuromonadaceae bacterium | reverse complement strand
CAGCAGTTATCCGGAATTTCCAGACGATCTGAATTTGCAATCTGCACATTGCTTTTTTCGGTGGATCTGCTGAGAAAACCTTACGTTCGAACAGTTCGAAAACTTCGAATCAAGTAGCGCGGATCTTTTAACCTATTGAAGTTACTTATATAAAAGTTAAGAGCGCCGAAGAAATATGGTCTCCAGTCAAGTACCCGTCAAGTACCACCAGGGTGCTACCTGACTATGCATTATATGCCTTCCTCTTCAGCAGGTGCTGCCGCCCACCAGGGGACATTCTTCATTTGTTTTGGTGCAGCCTGCGGGTCATGAGGAAAGATAGCATCAGACGATTGTGGGTTTCTTCATTACGTCCCTGATCGCCAGATGTGAATTCGATCCCGAATTTTTGTTTCTCCTATAAAAACCGCGCTGCACTGTCCTGAGTTTGCGCTTAACATCAATAATAATTCCTTTCCTTTCGGTAAGTTTTTCCATGCCGAGCATTCGCTGCAACCTGAAATATTAATTCTGTATAGAAGTGCTTATTTTAAAATCTGGTTATCCACTTCGCTCCAGTAAACCCAAGACGAAAACAAATGTTGGCCACGGACCCACACGGACAGGGGCGGGACGTAAAACCTGAAATCAGAAAAGTTTATAATCATCCTCACGCCCGTTCATTACGTTCACTCAAGACGCAAAGACCGCGGAGAAAACCCTATATGCATGGTTTTAAACCTTAAAAACTTGATTTTGTCTTTGACTCTCTTTGCGAGCTTTGCGGCTCCGCGTGAAACCTTTTTTCGGTTTAGATCTGAAAACTCTGTTCTCGCACCCATTCGCTATGCTCACTCAAGATACTAAGATCACAAAGGAAACCCAATTTTCGGGTTTTGATCTACAACCCTGATATTTCGATTTTGACCTTACCCTTCTTCGTGACTTCGTGACTTCGTGACTTCGTGACTTCGTGCGAGACAAGATTTTGCTTTTGTCCCGTAGTTGTCCGTGTGTGTCAGTGGCTGAACCAGTTTTATGGGTTTCGTTTTAGTTCCTGTCAATCAGAACCCAACTTAAGTAAAGCGCATAACCAGTTTTTTAAATTCTGTTAAAAAAACAAAATCATGTGACAGATATCACGGACTGGTCGGCATAAATCCGATATCTTGATATTGCTTTTCAATATCTCACGGGGTGTTCAGGGAGAGCCTTCATGACAAGGAGAAGAGACAATGAAAACAGGAATTTTCTATGGTAGTACGACGGGCAATACTGCAAATGCGGCACAACAAATAGGAGCACTTCTGACGGGAGCTCGAACCATACCGGTGAAGGAGGCAGTCAAGGCCTCCTTTGAGGCATGTGGCCTTCTTATCTTAGGCACATCGACCTGGGGCCTGGGGGAGTTGCAGGATGACTGGAGCGATTCTCTGGACAGCCTGCGGGCAGCTGATCTGAGAGGAAAAAAAGTCGCGATTTTCGGTTTGGGAGATCAGGTTGGCCATCCTGATAGCTTTGTCGATGCCATGGGAACGCTCTGCGAGATGGCTATTGCAGCCGGCGCAACTGTTGTCGGTAGGTGGCCGACCGATGATTATGATTTTCTGGCTTCTGCGGCGGTTGATGGTGATCGGTTTCTCGGGCTCCCCCTTGATGAAAAAAATCAAGCAGCCCTTACCGAGAAACGGATCGCTGCCTGGGTTGAGCAGTTATTGGCTGAAGCTTTTTGATTGTTTGCAGGCAATCGATGGTTGCTCCGGCGATCATCGATTTTTTTTCAGGGGGAAAAGATGTCAATCTTAATCGTTGGAGCCGATCGAATTGGCTCATTATTGCCCAAACTCAAGGCCATTGGTGCTCAAGAGATTGTGCACTGGAGTGGTCGCAACCATAACGCCAGCAAAAAAACCATTCCCGTAAAGACGGAACTGGTGATTTTTTGTACGGACTTCCTCCAGCATAACGCAGCACGTACGCTTAAAAAACAGATCAAAAAGCGAGGTCTTCCGGCAATTTACTGTCGGCGGGCCTGGAGCGAAATTGCGCCTGAAATTGAACAATATTTCCCATCAGCGTTGACAGGAGAAAAGGTTTGCCGGAAGGGCCGAGATTGTCAGGATTGCCCACGAAGACAGCAACACAACCTCCATTAACGTTTTGATATTCGCATCGAAGTCGATCACTTAACAGCGTTGCAATGAAAATGAAAAAAGTTCTCAAAGTGTGACTCAAGTCACAGAAGCGACAAAAATATTCAGGCATAGTGCTCTTCCGGTTGCCCTTGGATATCATTTTGTTATTTAATAAAACAAATTACCGTTGATATCCAACCAATCTTATCAGGAGAGCCCGTGAAACAGAGCACTAAAACCACCCTTCATCTATCCGATCTGAAGCAGAATCAAAAAGGAATTATCAGGCATTGTGCAGCGGAAGGAATGTTGAAGCAAAAACTCCTCAGCATGGGATTTATTCCCGGTGCAGAAATTCTCATGGTCAGAAACGCTCCTCTTCGCGATCCAATTGAAATTGGGATTCATAATTGTTTAGTGACGCTCAGAAGGAAAGAAGCAAAGTTGATCAAGATCGAGACGCTATGACAAAAGTCGCCCTGGCCGGCCAGCCCAACTGCGGAAAATCGACTATTTTCAATATGCTGAGCGGCGTAAATCAGCATGTTGCGAATTACCCGGGTGTCACCGTTGATAAGAAATCTACAACGATTAAATTTCAGGGCGAACGCTTTGAGATCATCGATCTGCCGGGCACCTATTCCTTCAGCACGTATTCGCTGGAAGAGAGAGTTGCCAAGACCTTTCTGCTCGATGAAGACACGGATGTCATTGTCAACATTGTTGATGCTTCCAGCCTGCGCCGCAGCCTGTATCTTACTTTTCAGCTATTAGAACTTGGCAAGCCGATAGTTCTGGTTCTCAACATGATGGATGTAGCCCGGCGTAGAGAACTGGAGATTGATATAGATAAGCTGTCGGAGATGCTGAATCTCCAGATTGTAGAGGCTGTCGGGACAAAAAAGCATGGGAAAAAAGAGATTCTGGAGGCGATCTCCCGAGCGAGCCGGGAAACAATCACGGAACCTTTCAAGATTAACTACAACGAATTCGAAAGTTATATTGCCGACATCGAGGAAATGATCGGCCTTGAATCGACAATTTCCAGACGCTGGCTGGCCATCAAGGCCTTGGAGGCCGACAGAGTCATTCTGGATAAAGTGGGAATCAACAAAGAGATCATCAAGGATATGACCAGCAGCATTCATGCAAAGTATGATCTCGATGTAGATCAGACCTTTGCCCGCTTGCGCTATGACAGCGCAGACATCGTTTACCACAAATGTGTTAATGAAAAAAACCAGAATGCCGATACGCTGACATCTAAACTTGACAGGATTATTCTCAATAAATGGCTGGCGTTCCCCATACTGGGAGCGGTTATCTATTTGATTTACCAGCTGTCGATTGTCTGGGGCTACAAACTCACCAACTACACCTGGCCGCTTCTGGCCACGTTTAAAAATTGGGTTGTCGCAAACCTGCCCGCAGCAAAATTTATCGATGTTCCTCTCATAACAGATTTCGGGATCTGGATGACTAACAGTGCGATAGCGCTGCTGAACTATATTCCAATTTTTTTCATCCTGTTTGCCCTGATTGCCATCATTGAAGACGTGGGCTATATGCCCAGAATGGCGTTTATCCTCGATCGGGTTTTTAGAAAGTTCGGCCTGCATGGTCAATCAACCCTGCCCCTGGTTCTCGGCGGCGCCCTTGTCGGCGGCTGTGCTGTCCCCGGGATTATGGCAACCAAGGGAATTGCGGATGAGCGAGCCCGGTTGGCCACCATCCTGACCGTCCCTTACATGAACTGTCTGGCCAAAGTTCCCTTTTATACCTTGCTGCTTGGCGCTTTTTTCAAAGAAGATATGGCCTTGATGATGTTTTACGTCTCCACGGTCACATTGTTTATCGCACTGATCGTGGCGCGCCTGTTGACTTCTACCCTACTGAGCAACCTGGAAACCGCACCCTTTATCATGGAATTACCTCCCTATCATTTGCCGATCGTCAGAAGTGTTCTACTCAGAGCAGCTCAGCGGGTCTGGCTCTATATCAAGAAGGTTATGACTATCGTCCTTGCCGTCGCTGTTATTTTGTTTGTCCTGCTGCAATATCCAGGGGTTTCTGAAGAAAAGATGGCCGAATTTACTCAGCAGACGGACAAGGCACTGAGCACATTCGACGTAAAGGTGCAAAAGACAAAACACTATCAACTCATCGATGAAGCATCCGAGGTATCTCAGCTGGTCAATCTATACGACAGCTACAAGGCAAGACGCATGCTGACCAAGACGAAGGACGCTGTAGTTTCTCTGGATGATGCGTTTCTGGCAAAGAACCCGGAACTTTTCCCTCTGGTCCGCCCGACGGACAAGGACGCAAAACAAATCAATAAAGCGATCCGCACGTTGTCCAAAGTCAACAAGAAGCTGAAGATCGAAATGAAGAATGAGAAAATCACCAATTCGTTTTTGGGCATGTTCGGACGTGCCCTGGAACCGGTAACGCAGTATGCAGGGTTTGACTGGCGGGTCAATATTGCTTTTTTGAGTTCCTTTGCCGCTCGAGAAAGCGCCGTAGCAACATTAGGGTCGCTTTACGAGAAAGGGAAATCGGACTTGAGTCCGGAAGAATCGATTGCACAGGATGGTGCCTACACCCCGATTCATGCAGTTTCCATGCTGCTGTTCATGATTCTGACGCCGCCCTGTATTGCCACCATGGTCGTGGTTAAACTGCAGTCCAACTCCTACAAGTGGATGCTGTTTGCCACCTTTTTCCCGATCACCATGGGAATTATTCTGTCAGTTCTTTTCTTTTCCCTTGCTCTGCAATTCAATTGGAGCGGCATCGAAATGATGCGCAATTTTTATATCTGTACCGTTCTGCTGACACTTATTCTGGCACTGTTCAAAACCAAACAATCCGGCTGGCAAGTCGG
>JAUVEB010000230.1 GCA_030595055.1 Desulfuromonadaceae bacterium | reverse complement strand
AACATGGACTTTTTTGCCGGTCAAGGGATCTTTGCCGGTGTGGTAAATGCAAGTTGAAAGGCTGCCCGGTGTCGGGGTGAAATCCTGAACCTGCTCAACTTTCAGCCGGTGGCGTTTCAGGTAGCGGGCGACCTCAATCATGTCCTCCAGGGTGCAGCCCGGATGACTGCTGATCAGGTAGGGAACCACCGCTTGACGCAGCCCCAACTCCCGACTGCGCTGCCGGAACTGTTGCAGGAACGTTGTAAATATTGCTGCACCCGGTTTGCGCATGATCTCTGTCACCCGATCGCTGGTCGATTCCGGGGCGACTTTCAGCAGCCCACTGACATGATATTGTAAAAGTTCGTCGAAATATTCCTGTTGAAACTGGAGCAGGTCGTAGCGGATACCGGAGGCAACAAAGGCGTGCTTCACTTTCTTCCGCTGGCGAATTTTGCGTAATAAGTGAACGGCACGTTGAGCACTGGTCTGGAGATTTTTGCAGGGGCTGGGGTAGAGACAACTGTCCCGGCGACAATTTTTCTCAGCTTGCGGGTTGCCGCAAGCAAGACCGTACATGTTGGCGGTCGGCCCTCCGACATCACTCAGGGTTCCACGAAAATCTTTCTGCGCGGTCAATGTGTCGATTTCCTGCAGGATCGAATTTTCGGAGCGGGATTGGATCGTTTTCCCCTGATGATGGGTGATGGCGCAGAAAGCACAGCCGCCGAAACAGCCTCGATGGCTGGTGATCGAGTGACGAATCTGTTCGTAAGCCGGGATCGTTTCAGTGTATGCCGGGTGCGGTTTGCGGCTGAAGGGCAGGGCGTAGAGCTTGTCCAGTTCCGCTTCCTGTAACGGTAGTGCCGGTGGGTTGACGATGACCCAGCGATTTCCGTGCGCCTGGACCAGTGTGCGTCCGGAAAAGGGATTCTGCTGATCGTCGGCAAGCTTAAAGGCCTCGTTGTGGGCATCAGGGTTTTCGCTGACCTCTTCGAAGGATGGCAGATGAATTGCGTTCGCCGGTGGGCTTTTTTGCAAAAGTGCCGTGCCGCGAAGATTGTTGAGATCGCCTATCTTTTCCCCGGCAGACAGCCGCCGGCAGATATCCAGGATGGCTGTCTCGGCCATCCCGTAAAGCAGCAGGTCGGCCTTGCTGTCGACCTGCACCGAGCGGCGGACCCTGTCATCCCAGTAATCGTAATGGGCCAGGCGGCGCAGGCTGGCTTCGATGCCGCCGATCACCGTAGGGATGCCTTTGAAGGCCCCTTTGACCGCTGCTGTATAAGCAATGACCGCGCGGTTAGGGCGTTTCCCCGCGATTCCACCTGGTGTATAGGCGTCGTTGCGACGGATTTTCTTGGCCGCGGTGTAATGGTTAACCATCGAGTCCATGGCCCCGGAAGAGATAGCGGCAAACAGACGTGGTCGTCCCATCACCCGGAAATCATCCAGATTGGTTATGTCGGGTTGCGCGATGATGCCGACCCGATAGCCGGCATCTTCCAAAAGTCGGGCGAGGAGCGGTGTGCCGAAAGAAGGGTGATCAATATAGGCATCGCCAGTGATGAACAGGACATCCAGCTCTGCCCAGCCACGAGCCTGCAGGTCTTGAAAATTGGTCGGAAGGAATTCCGTGGCGGGAGAGTTGTTCAGGTGACATGTCCTTTTACTGGGTGTTTTGTTGCCGATTGCTGATTGTGTTTTTATAGCATGTTTTGATTGGAGTTTCTTGTTTTGCAGCGGTGACGCTACTGATTAAATGGGATTTGGCCGTAGTTCCCGGCGACTGAGCTGACAACAACAGAGCCCCGTTCAGTAATCTGAACGGGGCTCTGTTGATTAACGCTACAGATATTTTACAATAGTGCCGGAGAAAATCAGCAGCAACCTCCGGCCGTCGGTGCAATGGAAAACCCTTGACCATAAGCGTTATTGATGTAATCGATTTCGTTCTCTTTGGTGTAGGGGAGAACATCTTCAGCAATCATCAGACTAACACCATTGATGTTGAAACTCTGTTCTTCATTTTTCAGCTCTTCCAGAGCTAAGCCCAAGCTGGGCCCGCCTCAGCCAAAGCCTTCGAAAACAACTCGGAGAGCCTTGCCCGGATTTTTCAGTAACAGTTCTTTGAACTTTGCAACAGCCGTGTCAGTAATCGTCAACATTGATTTCTTGCCTCCCGATAATGTTCTGTAAGTTATGATGAGTATAGAATGTTATATATATGAAAGTCAATATTAAATTGTCATATTTAAGGGACTTTCAGCCCCGTCAGAACCTGTGCACTTTCAATGCGTAGTGGTTCAGTGATTGCTGAAGGTCAGTAACTGAAAAAAATTACGTGGTTAGGGCTTGCTATGATAGAATTCCAAGCCATGCCGAGTTATCAGTGTAAAATTGGGACAGCAGATGGTCGGATCGTCGATAAAATCTACGATTCTGCGACTAAAGAGCAGCTGAGGGAGAATCTGGAAGAACAGGGTTTTCATGTGTTCCGGATCCGTCGGCAGTCTTTGTCGTTTTTTCAGGGGGGTCAGCACAAATCTGCCCGCATGACCGGGCGTAGATTCTTGTCCTTCAATCAGGAACTGCTGGTTTTATTACGCTCCGGTTTACCCGTACTGCAGATTTTCGATACCCAGATTGAGCAAATGGAAGCTGGGACCTTTCGTGACATCATCAGTGAAATTCGTGAAGAGATCAGAGGGGGGAGTTCCCTGTCCGAGGCCTTTGCCAAGTTCCCTCACTTTTTTCCGCCGTTGTATGTCGCATCAATCAAAGCCGGTGAAAAAACCGGTGATCTTCCGGAAACGCTGTCACGATTTCTGGAGTATCAGAAACGTGTTGAACTAATTCGGGCCAAGGTTCGCAGCGCCTCTTTTTACCCCCTGCTGTTAACCACCGCGGCAGTGATTGTTGTTGTCTTTTTAATGCTCTACGTCGTTCCTCGCTTTACCCAGATCTACGCCGATGCCAATGTTGAATTGCCGGTGATGACCCGGTTGTTGATCGGGCTTTCTGATCTTATCGGAACCTATTGGTATCTCATCCTGGTTGTTCTGGCAGCAGGCGTGCCGATGGTAAAATCACTGTTGCGCAGTTCCCGTGGACGACTGTGGTTTGATCGTTTGCTGCTGCGAGTTCCTTTTTTCGGCGGTTTGCAGACGGATTATGCCCTGTCCGGCTTTAACCGGAC
>JAUVEB010000132.1 GCA_030595055.1 Desulfuromonadaceae bacterium | reverse complement strand
AAAGAATTTCACCGTCTGGAAAAACTGCGTGATCGACTTTGTGATAAAAATAGTTTCGATGATGCGTTTAGCGAGATGCTGAACCTCTGTCCGGATATCGATCGCAAAACGATTTCGCGGTTGGTTCGCTCGGTTCACGAGCATAATGATCGGCGCGCGTTCCGCGAAATATTCAAGCGCTTAAGGGATCAATCAGAAGAAAGTTGAGATAAAAAAGCCGCTGTCCCAATAAGGGACAGCGGCTTTTTGGGTTATGGCAGCTCAGTTCAACCGATCAGGTCGATGACAGAATCTTCCATCTCACCATTGGTCTGTAGTGCTTTCAGGTTGGCCTCATAGCTGCGCTGAGTCGGGATCATGCCGGCCAGTTCCTGCCCCAGATCGACGTTGGACAGCTCTTCCAGCGATCCGTCCGGCTGATTGATCATGGTGCCGGGGGTGTTGACCGGCTGGACAGTTGCAGAGACGGCCCCGGTACGGCCTTCTGCGAGGACCGTGGTCGATTTTTTGAACTCTTTTGATTCGCTGTTGGCGATATTGTTGGCCGTGACACTCTGCCGGGTCGCCAGGGCATTGAGAGCCGAAATGCTGTTATTGACTGACAAAGGCATAATGACCTCCTGATCAGAATATCATTGTCAGAATGCAGGAATTAAAAAAATTTGTCAATTTCAATTTGAGCTTGCTAATTTATGAGTCTGCCAACCTGCTCACAAATATGTCGGGCAATCGGCATGGCCGAGGTTGCTGCCGGAGATGGTGCATTTCCGACAATCAGGCTTCGCTCACTTTCGATAAACAGGAAATCATCCAGGGTTGTGCCGTCCGGCTTGACTGCTTGAGCACGAACTCCTGCGGGGTAGGGGAGCAGATCACTGAGAGTGATCTTCGGGCAGTAGCGATTGACCTGCTTCAGATAACCGGGTCGATAGAGTGAATTTTTCAATTCCAGCAGCGTCGGCAGCGGGTATTTCATGACCAGTCTGTAGAGTCCGGAGTAGCTGAGCATTTCTGCCAGATCACGCGGGCTGATTTTCCAGCGGCTGTAACCTTCCCGGGACATGGCGAGGGTGGCGTTCGGGCCGACGGTGAGTGAGCCGTCGATCATCGGGGTCAGGTGGATCCCCAGAAATGGGAGTTCAGGATTGGGAATCGGATAGATCGGATGGGTAACAATCCGGCTTTTTTCCGCGGGGAGCTGAAAGTATTCACCGCGAAAGGGGAGGATTTTAAACGTCGGCTGCTGTCCGATCATCCGCACCAGTCGATCTGCATGCAGTCCGGCGCAAGCGAGCAGAAACCGGCCGGAAAAATTTCCCAGGCTGGATTTGACTTCGATTCCGGTGGTTTCTTTTAATTCTGTTACCAGACAGTTGGTATGGATTTCACCGCCCGCTGCGCGGATCTGTTCGGCCAGTTTGTTTGCCACTTGCTCGAAATCAACGATTCCGGATGAGGGCACCCAAGTTGCAGCAACGCCGACAACATTCGGTTCAAATTCTCGCAACTGTTGTTGATCGAGGACTTCCGTTTCAATTTTGTTGATGCGGCAGCGTTCGAGCAGCTCCTGCATCCGTTCGGCATCCTGCTCATCGGTTGCTACCAGCAACTTCCCGGTTTCCCGAAACGGAATGCCCTGTTCGCTGCAGAATTGCTTGGTTTCCCGGTTTCCATCGCGGCAAAAACGGGCCTTCAAGCTTCCCGGCGCGTAGTAAACCCCGGCATGGATAACGCCGCTGTTATGTCGGGTCTGGTGGGTCGCCAGTTCTTTCTCTTTCTCAAGAACCGCAACCGTTGCCCCCTGAAATTGTAATTGTAATTGTCGCGCGGTTGCCAAGCCAATAATGCCGCCGCCGATCACAATGAAGTCGTATTGTTTCATGTCAGTCATTTTTCTCCGACCATCTTCAGCAAGAGGTGCTGGTGATGCCCATGGAAAGGGTGTCTGTCGCCCGGATGGCGACAGTCAAGCCCCAGGGATGGCCATGTATTCATTCAATCGGCGGCCCTTGGAGTGGGCGGCACCGGCACATCAGCATCCGTTCTGAATAGTTACAGACAAAAAAGGGCGGCCGGCAAACGCCGACCGCCCTGAATCCCGACTCGATCCCGTTTAGAGCTGTGGGCCCGCCGCGGTAAAATCAAATTCATCATTATCAGTGATGTATTTCTTGAAATTTTCAATAAACATGCCGACCAGCTTATTGGCGGCCTGATCAAAACCATCCTTGTTCGGCCAAGCGTTGCGCGGGTTCAACAGACTGGCATCAACACCGGGCAATTCTTTCGGAATATGCAATTTGAAGAAACGGGTCTGATCAAATTCAACCTCATTAATACTACCATCAAGGATTGCATTGATGCAGGCACGGGTCGCCTTAATGCTCATCCGGTTCCCGACACCGTAGCCGCCGCCGGCCCAACCGGTATTCACCAAGTAAGCGTTAACCCCGTACTGGTCCATCTTTTCACCCAACAGTCTGGCATAGGCCGTCGGATGCAACGGCAGGAAGGCCTCACCAAAGCAAGCGGAAAAAGCAGCCTGCGGCTCCGTGATACCACGCTCGGTTCCGGCAACCTTGGCAGTGTAACCGGACAGGAAGTAGTACATCGCCTGCTCCTTGGTCAACTTGGAGACAGGAGGCAACACGCCAAAGGCATCGCAGGTGAGGAAGATAATATTTTTCGGATGTCCGGCCATGAGGGTTGGCTCATGGTTGTCGATATGTTCGATCGGGTAAGAAACCCGGGTGTTTTCGGTCTTGGAACTATCCGTATAATCAATGATACCGTCTTCATTGTACACCACGTTTTCCAACAGGGCATCCCGCCGGATGGCATTGAAAATTTCCGGCTCGCTCTCTGGCGACAGGTCGATACATTTTGCATAGCAACCACCTTCAAAATTGAAGACACCGTCAGCGTCCCAGCCATGCTCGTCATCGCCGATCAGTTTACGCGCGGCATCTGTCGACAAGGTGGTTTTTCCGGTTCCCGACAGGCCGAAGAACAGGCAGACATCGCCATCTTTGCCGACATTAGCGCTGCAGTGCATGGACAGGATATTTTTCAAAGGCATCCAGTAGTTCATCATGGTGAAGATACCTTTTTTCATTTCACCGCCGTACCATGAACCTCCGATAATTGCGACATTTTTTTCAATATTAAAAATGACAAAAACCTCTGAGTGCAGCCCCATTTCCTGCCATTTTTTATTGGTCAATTTCGCCGCGTTATAAACGGTAAAGTCGGGAGCAAAACCATCCAGATCAGCGTCATCCGGACGGATGAACATGTTCTTGATGAAATGCGACTGCCAGGCGATTTCAGTGATAAAACGGATATTACGACTCGTTTCCGGGTTTGCGCCGCAATAACCGTCTGCAACGTAGACATCTTTTCCCGACAGATAGTCGATCACCTCAGCGTACAGCTCATCAAAAACCTCTGCTGTCGTGGGCTGATTGATGTTTCCCCAGGCAATATTACCCTGAGACGGATCCTGCTTGACAAAATATTTGTCCTTGGGAGAACGACCTGTAAATTTACCGGTATCGACCATCATGGTGCCATTCGCCGAAAGCTTTCCTTCAGCATTGTCCCTTTCATGCGTAAAGAGCTCATCATAACCAAGGTTGCGATACACTTTGCCCACACGTTTGAGTCCCAGTTCTTCTGCTGTCATTTCGCCCATTTTGTTCCTCCCAGTGATCCGCACTGATCTCGGGTTATCATGTTGGTTCTGTGTTCGTGAAATTAACGCTAAAGAGCGGCCCACCGGCCGCCCACCGGCCGGAATATAGCCCAAATCCATCATCGAAGCAAGACGGGATTAGTTTAAAATACCACCGGACTCTTTTTTCTTACGCAGGAAAAGTTGTTTGCCTCGCTGAAAAATTGAAAGGTCCAGGGGGAGTGTCGAACTATCCACGAGCCCGCTGTAAATCCAGCTGTTTGACCCAGATCGACCTTATCGCCATAGCAACAAATTAGTAACTATTCAGAACGGGCACTGATGTGCTGGTGCCGCCCATTCCAAGGGCCGCCGATTGAATGAAACCATGGCCATCCCTGGGGCTTGACTGTCGCCATCCGGGCGACAGACACCCTTTCCATGGGCATCACCAGCACATCTTGCTGAACAGTTACCAAATTTAATGATATGATTTACACGGCAAGGGTATCTAAGAAGGGCAAATTTGTGTGCATCCGGAGTTTCCGGATACACACAAATTAGCTTCTCGATTTTCAAGGAGACAATGATGAAAATCTTTCTTACCGGCGGGACCGGTTTCGTTGGCCGGGAAATCCTCAAGCAACTCCAGGAAGCAGGGCACCAAGTGCGAGTTCTGATCAGAAAAAAGAATGGATTGAGCACTCAGGAACAGGTTGAAACCGTTGTCGGTGACACAACCGACAAGAACAGTCTGACCGGCGTGCTCACCGGTTGCGACGCGGTCATTCATTTGGTCGGCATTATCCGTGAATTCCCGAGGCGAGGGATAACTTTCCAGCGGCTGCATCCCGAATCGACTCGCAATATGGTCGCCGCCACAGAGGAACAGGGAGTCGATCGCTATCTGCAGATGAGTGCCAACGGCTCCGGAATCGCTGCCGTTTCCGCTTATCACCGAAGCAAATGGGCCGCCGAACAAGCGGTATGTCATTCGAATCTCAACTGGACGATCTTCCGGCCGTCACTGATTTTTGGCCCGGACGACAGGTTTGTTAACACCCTGGCGCGGATGATTCGCACCTTGCCTCTCGTACCGGTGATGGGGAATGGTCAATACAGATTGCAACCTGTCAGCGTAACAGATGTCGCCAAGGGGTTTGTCAACGCCCTGAAGCGCGAAGAAACGGTCGGGCAAGTTTATCACTGTGGTGGTCCAACTGATTACAGCTACGATGAAATTCTCGAACTGATCGGCCAAGCCTTGGGGAAAGGTCCGCTACGCAAGCTACATCACCCTCTGAGCCTGATGAAACCGCTCGTTTCTGTATTACAGTTGCTACCGCAATTTCCGATGAGTAGAGATCAGCTACAAATACTGCTGGAAGGGAACTGCTGTGATCCGACTGAGTGGCAACAAGCATTGGGGCTGGAATTGACCGACTTCTCACAGGGTATCAAAAACTACCTCAGCTGAGTTTATCTGGCGAACCGGTAACACAGTTACTTAAAATCGATTCAAGCGGAGGTCTTTCCTTCATAAAAAAGCCCTACGGCAAAGGATTGCCATAGGGCGGAAAGTTTCAAACAAACTGCGGAAAAACCGGAAACTAAACGTCGACCTGTTCCTCCAAGATAGATTTCTTGCCCTTTCCCCCTTCGGCTTGAGTCATGCTTTCCAGTAAAACCTTGCCGCCGATGTTTGCCGTCTTCTTAACCAAGTGCTCCGCCTGATCCCCATCGTGATTACGGAAGGCGGCGAGCAACTTATCATGTTCGGCAACAGAAATCGCCATCCGCCCGGCAACTGAAAGCGACGCCATCCGCAGCCGGTTAAATTTCAGCCCTAATTGCTGGATCAACTCACAGAGTTTGCTGTTTCCGGCAGCCTTGAGGAACAGGGCGTGAAATTCATTATGAACCCGGAAAAAAACCTTAACGTCCCCCTCTTCAGCCAGCATTTTGAGCCGCTTGTTGATCGCCTCCAGCTTTTCTATCTCTTTTTCCGACAAGCGGGTTGCCGCCAGCTCGGCAGCATAACCTTCGAGAATGCTCTTAATGGCATAAAACTCCTGCACATCCTGTTCGGACAGCGCTGCCACCACAGCACCTTTACGCGGAACAACTGTCAGGTAACCCTCGGACTCCAACTGGCGGAAGGCTTCACGAATCGGTGTCCGGCTGATACCGAAACGCTCGGCCAATTCAGGCTCTGCAACCTTTTCTCCCGGCTTCAGAGTTCCTTTCAGAATCGCTTCGCGGATCGTCTCAAGGATTTTTTCCCGCAGTGTCAGGTGCTGTTCAATCGGTCTGGTTTTCAAGGGTGTCTCCCATTCTCACATTTTTATAAATTGTATACAGTATACAGTGCATGTCAACCCTTTCTACCTCTACTTGTCTTTTTTGTTCCCGATCGCTATCATAAAAACTCTTTTTCCAGGAGCCTTCATGGACCCGCTACGTAAAATCCTTTTGTCACTGTTGACTCTCGCGGTGTTGATCAGTGGGGGCACCCTCGGTTATGCTCTGATTGAGCAATGGTC
>JAUVEB010000196.1 GCA_030595055.1 Desulfuromonadaceae bacterium | reverse complement strand
GGTTACCCCTGCTTCTACGGCCGGAACGTCCGCCAGTTCAATCTCCAGACAACGGCAATAGGTGGCAACCGTTTCCCGATACTGGGGATGCGGGGCCTGCGAGAGAAGGATTTTCTTCCGCTTTTTCCCGGTTCGCAGCGCCAAGAGGACCGCTTCGGCACAAGCTGATGCACCGTCATACATCGATGCATTGGTAACATCCATGCCGGTCAACTGGCAGATCATGGTCTGAAATTCAAAGATTGCCTGCAGAGTCCCCTGGCTGACCTCCGGCTGGTAAGGGGTATAGGCGGTATAAAATTCGCTCCGGCTGACCAGGTGATCGACCACCGCCGGAATGAAATGGTTGTAGGCTCCACCCCCGAGAAAGGAATCCCACTCGGAAACCCGGGCATTCTGCCCGGCCAAACTCTGCAACACTGCCATCGTTTCTGATTCAGACAGGGCCGGCGACAGCTTCAGAGGAGATTGCAGGCGGCAACTTTCCGGGATGCCGGAAAACAGGTCGTCGATCTCAGCGACGCCGATCGTTTCCAACATCTGCCGCACATCCGCATCAGTCTGGGGCAGATAACGCATAGATATCCTTTCAAACAGTTCAAACAGCAAAGTCGTCCGGAAAGCCGTTATCAGTCCTGCTCAATAAATTCCTGATAAGCGGCTGCATCCATCAAGGCATCAAGCTCATCCGGGTTGGACAATCTGAGCTTGAGCATCCAGCCATCTTCATAGGGTGAGGTGTTCAAAACTTCCGGCTCATCGGGAAGTTCATCATTTATTTCAATAACTTCACCATTCACCGGAGAGTAGATATCGGAAACCGCCTTGACCGACTCGACAACACCGAAGGTCTTGCCGGCGACCAGTTTATCTCCGACTTCGGGCAGTTCGACAAAAACGACATCTCCCAGTTGGTCCTGGGCAAATTCGGTGATGCCGATGGCGGCGATTTCACCTTCAACCAAAACCCATTCATGCTCTTCGGTATACTTCAGTTCCTCTGGAAAATCCATGCTGTCCTCCTGTGAACAGTGTTAATTCAGTTGTAACTATTCAGCACGACTGTAGATAGGCCGGCGACGCCCTCCGGGCAAATTTTCATAGAGTAGCTTTTGATTTCCACAGTACGTGATTTCAGGTACTTACCTTGAAGTTATTCAGAAGTTACATTCAGTTTTTATACAAACGGCAGCTTAACGCGCTCAGCGGCAACGTGACGTTTACGAATACCGATCTGCAGTGGCTGTGTGCCATCGGCAATCTCAGCCTCAACGAGGGCCAGCGCAATGCCCTGTCGCAAACAGGGGGACATGGTCCCGCTGGACACATAGCCGACTTCACACCCGTCACAAAGGACCGGGTAGCTTTCCCGTGGGACACCCGACTCCGTCAGCTTCAAGCCAATCATCTTCCGCTTCAGTCCTGCCTTTTTTGCCTCAAGCAATGCCCGGCGACCGACAAAATCGCCTTTATTCAGCTTAACGATCCAGGCCAGTCGTGCCTCAAGAGGCAGAATCTCGGCAGTGATCTCGTGCCCATAAAGGGCATAAGCTTTTTCCAGCCGCAGGGTATCACGAGCCCCGAGACCGGTCGGAACCAGCCCCGACGGAGTTCCGGCGTCCATCAACGCCTGCCAGAGGTTAACAGCCTCCGCAACCGGGCAGTAGAATTCGAATCCATCCTCACCGGTATAACCGGTGCGCGAAATGATCGTCGGAATTCCGGCCACTTCCCCTTCAGCAAAATGATAGTATTTGATGGCTCCCGGATCGGTATCTGTCAGCTCGGCAAGAATGCTTTCGGACAAGGGCCCCTGCAGAGCAATCTGGGCATACTCGGCACTGCGATTAATCAACGTGAGAGCAGAGAAATCACTGTCAGCCGGCAGCGACTGCAGCCATGCGAAATCCTTGTCGATATTTGCCGCATTCACACAGAGCAGATAATTATCAGCCGCAAAACGATAAAGGGTTAAATCATCGACAACTCCACCATTCGGATAACAGAGCGCCGTGTACTGCACCTGACCGTCAACCAACCCGGCAACATCGTTTGTCGTGGCATATTGAAGAAAATCAAAAGCCTGCGGACCGCTGACCTCGATCTCCCCCATATGGGAGACATCAAACAAGCCTGCCGTCTCACGAACCGCCATATGTTCGGCAATGACCCCGGCATACTGGACCGGCATCTCCCAACCGCCGAACTCAACCATTCTGGCACCCGCTTGATGATGCAGCTGGTTTAATACGGTTTTTTTCATCGGCCGGCTCCTTGATTTGAAAAGTAATAACTATTCAGCAAGATGTGCTGGTGATGCCCATGAAAAGGGTGTCTGTCGCCCGGATGGCGACAGCCAAGCCCCAGGGATGGGTTCATGCGGCCCTTTGAATGGGCGGCATCAGCACATCGGTACCCGTTCTGAATAGTTACGAAAAGTAAACGGATCACTACTCCGCAAGAATCTGCGGAATTAAATCTTCGTGACCAAAGGTCATCAGATGCACTCCCTGGCAGAATTCACGGCCCAGGGCGACCATCTCCCGGGCAATCCGAACCCCTTCAGCCAACGGGTCCGTTGTCCCCTCCAGGCGTTTCAGCAAATCTTCCGGCACCTGCACACCGGGAATATTACGATTCAGAAATTCGGCCATGCGCACGTTTTTCAACAACAGCACACCCAGGATCACCGGAACCTGAAAACGGCCGGCAGCCGCCATGAAAGATTCAAGCTGCGAATGTTGAAAAACCGCTTGGGTTTGAAAAAAACGTGCACCGCAGGCAATCTTTTTCTGAAACTTTTTCAACACCAATTGTTGCGGCTCGGCGGCCGGGGCGACAGCGGCTCCGGGAAAAAAGTGCGGCGCAGCGGAGAGAGTCTTGCCGGCCATGTCGGTTCCGCTTACCAGACCATCAACCACCTGTAAAAGTTGCACAGAATCAAGATCGAAGACCGGGCGAGAAGCCGCATGGTCACCAAAACGTGGGTGATCTCCTGTTAACAGGAGAAGATTTTCAATCCCCAGAGCCGCAGCGCCAAGCAGGTCGGATTGCAGGGCCATCCGGTTGCGATCACGGCAAGTCAATTGCAGGATCGGCTCATACCCATGTTCAATCAACAGTCGCGCCATTGCCAGCGGTGACATGCGCATGCAGGCACCCTGATTATCAGTGATATTGATCGCATCGACAGATTCCAGTCGGTTTGCCTTCTCCAGAGCAGAGGTAATATCGACCCCCTTGGGAGGAGCAATTTCTGCGGTCAGTACAAACTGCTGCCGACTGAGCTTTTCTGCAAAACGACTCACTTTTTTCGCTCCGCACCGGAGGATCTGTCTAACTGGTGCAACCCGGGTTTGAACTTTCGGCTCCAGTCTTTGGCGGCGACAGTTTTCGCGAACACCCCTTGGCGCTGTTGTTTCTCCAAACGATGATATATCCTGACCCAGGCACACTCTCTTTCGTTATCAACCTCGCAGTAACCGTTTTCCATACCGCCGCAAGGTCCGTTAAGTAACCCTTTGGCGCAATTGGTCACCGGACAGATACCCGCTGTTTCATTGAGGATACAATCCCCGCAGAGGGAACATTTTTCTTCATACTGACCGAAACGCCGAGTGTTACCGAGAAACAGGGAATTAACCGCAGCCAGCACCCGCTTTTCCGTACAATCAGAGATCGATTGCACCCCGGCGCCGCAACTCATCACCAACAACGCATCGGCCTCTTCCACCTGTGCCCGCAAACGGCGCAGTTCGCGTGCCGCCCGCATGATATGACAGGCCTCGTCCAGAATGACACTCCCGGTGACTTCACGGCCGAGCCCTTCGAGCCATTCCTGGGCGGCAAACACCTCCTCTTCGCCACCCACCTTGCAGACCGTGGCACAGGTACCGCAACCGATCAGAAACAGGGATTGACAGTTTTCCAGCAGCG
>JAUVEB010000103.1 GCA_030595055.1 Desulfuromonadaceae bacterium | reverse complement strand
CGGTGCATAATCTGGTGCGCGGACTCGATCCCTGGCCGGGGGCCTATACCCATCTGGATGGCGAGATATTGAAGATTGCCGGTACCGCAGTCACGGACGGGCTCTCCGGTGAACCGGGAACGGTGCTGCGGGCCGGAACCGCTGGCGTTTGCATCGCTTGCGGCGAAGGGGCTCTCTTGATCGGACAGTTACAGCTGCCGGGAAAAAAACGGCTGGCCGCAGAAATTTTTCTACGTGGCCGGGAGCTGCCCGTTGGTCGCTGTTTGGGAACCTGACGGTCACAGCCAGAGTTGAATCAGAAAAGGGGCATCATTCCCCGAAGCTTGCTGTGGGGTCGTTCATTGTTGAGCAAAAACACCAAACGAAGGATAAAAGGGAAAAATATGAATACGCTGCGAACGGTCATGTTGATGACCCTGTTGACGTTGGTTCTGGTCGCTGCCGGTGGCATCATCGGTGGGCAGGGGGGTGCCCTGTTTGCCCTGATCATGGCCGGGGTGATGAACCTCGGAAGCTACTGGTTTTCCGATAAAATTGTGATCAAAATGTACCGCGGCGAAGAGATGCAGAGCGGTCCCCTTCACGAGGCGGTCGCGGAGCTCTGCATGCGCAATAACCTGCCGATGCCGAAGGTTTATATGCTGCCTCAGCCGACCCCGAATGCCTTTGCGACCGGGCGCAATCCGCAGCACGCGGTGGTTGCCGCCACCCAGGGCATCATACAAATTCTCACCCACGAGGAACTCAAAGGGGTGATGGCGCACGAACTGGCGCACGTGCAGAATCGCGACATCCTGATCGGTTCCATCGCCGCAACCTTCGCCGGAGCGATCAGTTTCCTGGCGCACATGGCGCAATGGGCGATGATCTTCGGTGGCAGGGATGATGAGGACAGCAACCCGGTGGCGACGATCGCCATGATGATTCTGGCGCCGATTGCCGCCATGCTGGTGCAGATGGCGATCTCCCGTTCGCGTGAATATGGTGCCGATCAAAAAGGCGCAGAATTTTGCGGTCATCCCATGTCGCTGGCCAGTGCCCTGCGCAAGCTTGAGAAGTCAAACGAAGAGATGCCGATGCAGAAGGTCAACGAGGCAACTGCGCATATGTTCATTGTCAATCCACTCAAGGCCGGCAAACTGCGTCAGCTTTTCTCCACCCACCCGCCGATGGAAGAGCGGATTCGCCGCCTTGAAGGGATGCGCGTTTAATTGGCGTCGCGGCCGGACGACAGCCCACGGCGGGCTGCTTATGAAATTCTCCTGCGGGTCGATGAGGGCGCCTTTGCCGATCTGGTGCTCGATACAACCCTGAACCGCTCGCAACTTGACAGCCGGGATCGGGGGCTGGTGACCGAACTGGTCTACGGTGCCCTGCGCCTGCGCGGGCGGGTTGACTTTGCGCTGAGTCGGTTCTGCGATCGACCATTACACCGTTTGCAACCGGGAGTACTGCGACTGCTGCGGCTGGGAGCCTATCAGCTGCTGGAGTTGGATCGCATTCCGGCCCACGCGGCGGTCAATTCGAGCGTTGAACTGGCCCGCGAACTGGAAATGGATCAGGCGACCGGACTGATCAACGGAGTTCTGCGAGCTTTGGCGCGAGGCAAGGCGGATATCGACTGGCCGGACGCGAGTAACATCCGTCGTTATCTGCAGCATGTCTGCAGCATGCCGGTCTGGTTGAGCAAAGAGCTGATGCGCCTGCTGCCGAATGCCGAGGCCCGGGCTCTGGGTGAAGCACTGGCCCGGTCGGCTCCCTACAGCTTACGGGTCAACACCCTCAAGACGAAGCGCGATCAGCTGCTGACGGCCCTGGCCGAGGCCGGCCACCAGGCTCATGCCTGCTCGTATGTGCCGGAAGGGATCCTCATCGATAAACGGGGGGATGGATCGTTGCCGGGGGATGCCGAAGGCTGGTACCAGGTGCAGGACGAGGCAAGTATGCTGATAGCCCACCTGCTCGATGTACAGCCGGGACAGCGAATTCTTGACTGTTGTGCCGCACCCGGCGGGAAAACCACGCACATCGCTGCTTTGACCGACAACCGGGCAGAGATTGTCGCTCTGGACAAGCATCCGCAGCGGGTCGAACTGATCGATCAGGGAGCTGAACGGCTCGGCTGCAGCAGCATCGCCGCTCGCGAATGGGATCTGAGCGAAAAACCGGATTTTCTCGCACCGGCGAGTTTCGATCGGGTTCTCCTTGATGCTCCCTGTAGTGGGCTTGGTGTGCTGCGCCGCAACCCGGAGAGCCGCTGGAACAAGTCGGCGGTCAACCTCCGTGAACTTGCTGTGTTGCAACGACAGCTTCTGGGGAACGTTGCGCCGTTGGTCAAGTCGGGCGGCAGGCTGCTTTATTCGGTCTGTACCTTCAGCTGGGCCGAAACCGACGAACAGGTGACGACCTTTCTCGCGGATCACCCGGAATTTCAGCTTGAAGACCTGCGTGAGCAGACCCCACGGGAATGGGCCGAGCTGTTCACTGAAAAAGGCACCTTGCGCAGCTATCCCCATCGGCATGCCGGGATGGATGCATTTTTTGCTGCCCGTTTCCGGCGGTTGGACTGAGCTGGGAGGCTGTTGATGAGATGGTCTCCTAGAGGGGCGAACACACAGGTTCGTCCCGACACAACAAAAAAAAGATACAAGGGGCGACCCGGTGGGCCGCCCAGGTTTTGTTTCTGATTCCCCGGAGTTATCCCATGATCAAAATTGCCCCCTCAATCCTCTCCGCCGATTTCGCCAAACTGGGAGATGAAATCAAGGCCATCGAAAGCGGTGGCGCCGATTACGTCCATGTCGATGTGATGGACGGTCACTTTGTACCGAATATCACCATCGGCCCGTTGATCGTCGAGGCCGTCCGCCCAGTCACCGAGTTGCCCCTTGATGTCCACCTGATGATCGAGGATCCTGACCAGTACATCCCCGCCTTTGCCGAGGCCGGTGCCGATATCATTGTTGTTCATGCCGAAGCGACAACCCATCTGCATCGCTCCGTCCAACTGATCAAATCACTCGGGAAAAAAGCGGGTGTTTCGCTCAACCCGGCAACCTCACTTTCAACCCTGGAGATGATCCTGCCCGATCTCGACCTGGTGTTGCTGATGACCGTCAATCCCGGCTTCGGCGGCCAGTCGTTTATTCGTAACTGCCTGCCGAAAATTGCTGAATTGCGTCGCCGAATCGATGCCTTGGGGCTGCCGATCGAACTGGAGGTCGACGGCGGGGTGAAGGTGGACAATATTGAGGAGATCGCTGCTGCCGGGGCGGACGTCTTTGTCGCCGGCAGTGCTGTGTTCGGCGCCGCTGACTATGTCACGGCCATCACCCAACTCAAAAAAAATGGTCACAGCGGGCAGGCCGGATGAACTCCCTGCAGCAGGTGACTGAACAGCTGGCGCGCTACCCGATCAAGCCGATAGTGCAAGGGGATCTACGTTCTGCTGCCGTTCTGGTACCGCTGTTCCTGCGACATGACCAGCCCTGGATTCTTTTTACTCGCCGCACCGAACAACTGAAAAAACACGGTGGAGAGATCTCCTTTCCCGGTGGCGGGGCCGAAGAACAGGACACTGATTTCTGGCAGACGGCGCTCCGCGAGACGGAGGAAGAGATGGGAATTCGTGCGGCCGATGTCAGGCGGCTCGGACAACTGGATGATTTTTATTCGATCCATGGTTATCGGGTGAGGGTTTGTGTCGGCAGCTATATCGATCCTTACCCCTATCGGGTTGATGAAAATGAAATCGCCGAGGTGATCGAACTACCGCTGGAGCAATTACGCGATCCGCAAATTTATCACCGGGAGGATTGGCAGCATAAAGGACGGCTGTTGCCGGTCGATTTTTACCAACTGGACGGGCACAACATCTGGGGGATGACGGCGGGGATTCTCAAGCAATTGTTACAGCATCTTGAACCGATTTTTACCGCTGGGCAGAGCAGTACGCCCCACTCATTGAGAGCAAACAATTCATCGCCGCCGCCGATATGACCTTAGCTGATAAAAATACGAATCTAATATTAACATCTTGTCTCGGAGGCAAGCTATGGGAGTCATTAAATATCTGGTCGGTCTGTTGCTGTTTTCCCTGCTTGCCTGTAGTGGACCGATTGACGTCGGTCCGGGACTGGCCAAGGTGAGTCATCAGTTCAGTGAAGCGATGCGGTGGCGGGATTATCTTGGTGCAGCACATTTTTTACAACAGGATTTGCGATCGACATTCCTTGAACAGTTTCAACGCGACGAAGACCTGTATATTGTCGAAAGTCGCATTATTAACATTAATCTGAATAAAGCTGACGGCACTGCCGAGGCCGATTACCTCTTGGAATACTACCGCTTACCGTCCTCGCGGGTCAAAAAATGGCGCTGGTTGCAGCAATGGCAACTGTGCCGGGGAAAGATCACTCAGCCCGGCATCTGGCAGATCATAAACGCCCCCCCACCTTTGCCCTGAGGTGATGAAATTCGTTATTGACCCATTGCTAACAAATTGTTTTTTCTCAAATTTAAACCCGTTTTTTACTTTGAATAGGTGAAAAAATAGCCTTGATTTCAGACTATCGTTTGTGGTATCAACCTGCATACTGTATACGATTTCAAGTCATAAAAACAGCCGAAACATCGGCTGATTCTCACCGTTTACGGGGTTCGCGGCCTTCCTTTTGGGAGGTCGAAGCAGGTCATAGGAGGCCGGTTTGTCACAGGTTGCTTTTTCCAGCTGGGGAAGACAGGTTATCGATAATCGGCAGGGTGGCGATGCTGAAGTTGAAGTCGCCAAGAAGAAACTGCCGATCACCTTTGGTGGTGAAAAAAACATTGCTGCGTTCATGGGTTGGGATGGATTGATTCTTCATGATCCCAACGTTGATGTGGTGGCGATGGCAGCGGAATATGCCAAGCGGGTGCAGGAGGATTACTGCTGCGCCAAATGCTCTCCCGGGAAGAAGGGAACCCGGGTTATGCAGGATACGTTGGCGCGGATCGTCGGTGGGCAGGGCAATGAGGGTGATCTGGATACCCTGCTGAATCTTGCCGACCTGCTGCGGAACTGTAAATGCACCCTCTGTCAAACTTCGGCAGTTCCGGTTGCCGATACCGTCAAGCATTTCCGCGATGATTACCTTGCCTACATTCGTGGTGAAAAAAGAGACAAGAAGGCGGTCGATTACAAAGTCAAGATGACCGCACCCTGTCAGGACAAGTGCCCCGCACACGTCGACATCCCCGCCTATGTTGAGGCGATCAAGGAGCTCCGCTTCGACGAGTCGCTGGAAATTATCCGTGAAAGCATGCCGTTGCCGTCAGTTTGCGGCCGCGTCTGTCCACACCCCTGCGAAACCGCCTGTCGTCGTGCAAATGTTGATAAGCCAATCAATATTATGGTGCTTAAACGAACAGCATCCGACTATGAGTGGCAGCACAACCTTCAGCCACCGATGCAACCGAAGCCGAAAAAGGATAAGAAGATTGCCATCGTCGGTGCCGGCCCGGCCGGTCTGGCGGCTGCCTATTACCTGGCTCTTGAGGGTTATCCCTGCACCATCTACGAATCCCTGCCGGAAGGTTTCGGCGGCGGCATGATTGCGGTCGGTATTCCGGCTTACCGGATGCCGCGCCATATCCTACAGCGCGATATCGACATTATCAGTGCCATGGGTGTCGAAATTATCTACGATACCCATATTGGCAAAGATATCAGCCTGATGGAACTGAAGAAGAAATTTGATGCGGTCCTCTTGGCGCCGGGTGCTCACAAATCGAAGCCAATGGGTGTCGAAGGTGAAGAGGAAGGCTACAACGGGTTCCTCGCCGGCGGTATCGAATTCCTGCGCGAAGCATACATGGGCAAACCAACCGGAATGGGTAAAAAAGTCTGCGTCGTCGGTGGCGGTAACACCGCGATTGACTGTGTCCGGGTCGCCCTGCGGGAAGGTGCTAAAGATTCCATTCTGCTCTATCGTCGAACCCGGAAAGAGATGCCGGCCGATTCCTGGGAAGTTGACGGTGCCGATGAAGAAGGTGTCCAGTTTGAATTCCTGGTACTGCCGAAGAAAATTATCGTCAATAAAAAACGTCAGGTAACCGGTGTCGAATGCATCCGCATGGAACTGGGAGAACCTGACGATTCCGGTCGACGTCGTCCACAGCCGATTGAAGGCAGTGAATTCATCGTCGAATGCGACACCCTGATCCCGGCCATCGGCCAGGATCCGGATCTCAGTTTCATCACCGAGGAGACCGGCATCGAGATCACCCGCTGGAACACTGTGGTCACCAAGTATGTTCCGTTGAAGAGCGAGGCCGGCCGCGACCTGAACGATGACATGGGGAACCCGCTGTCACGAATTCTGCTGACCGATATGGACGGTGTCTTCGCTTCCGGTGATGCCGAGATCGGCCCGCTGACGGTGGTTGCCTGTGTCGGTAACGCCCACCGCGCCGCCAAGGTCATTCAACGCTGGCTTGAAGAGGGTAAAGCCTATCTCACCGATGATGATTTCCATGAAGACATCCTCAGCCATCTCGGTGTCTACGACAAGAATGAAGATGTCCCTTGGCTTGATGCGGTTACACGTGTTGAACAAAATGAAATCCACGGCAAAGCGCGGGCCAGCAAGGGGAACTATAATGAAGTCGAGCTCGGCTTCAAGGATTCTGATGCGGTTATAGAAGCAGAGCGCTGCCTGCGTTGTTACCGTGTTTCGATGATTGCCGTTTAACTGCGAACAAATGACTTGAGGCCGAACAGGTCGAGCGGGGCTATCACCCTGCTTCGACAAATGAATTCGGCCGGCTTTTGAGGTGAATATAATATGGTCAGCCTGACAATTGACGGTAAGTCGGTAAGCGTGCCCGAGGAAACCACGATCCTTGAAGCGGCTCGGCAACTGGATATACACATCCCCACCCTCTGCTGGTTACAAAAGGTTACGCCGACGGGTGCCTGCCGAATCTGTGCTGTGGAGATTGAAGGGGTCGATCGCCCGATGACGGCCTGTGATACCCCGGTCAAAGAAGGAATTAAAGTCACCACACAGTCAGAGACACTGATCAGAACCCGCAAACAGATAATGGAACTGATCCTGGTCAATCACCCGCTCGACTGCCCGGTCTGCGATGCCGGTGGCGAGTGCAGTCTGCAGAATATCTGTTATGACCTGGATGTGACTCAGCAGTCATTTAAATCTGAGAATGTCAACCCGGACACGATAGATGAATGGCCGCTGATCCAGCAGGTTCCGTCCCGCTGTATTCTCTGTGAAAAATGCGTCAAGGTCTGCCATGAGATCATCGGTGCCGATGCCCTGTTTATTAATGACAAAGGCGATCGGGCGTTTATCGACAAAAAGGTCGAAAACTGCGTTTACTGTGGCAACTGTGTTTCGGTTTGCCCGACCGGGACCATGATCTCCAAACCGTTCAAGTTCAAGGCACGCCCTTGGGCTCTGCGTAAGGTGCCTTCTGTCTGTACCTACTGCCCCAGTCAGTGTCAGATTGATATCAACGTCCAGGGGAACGAAATCTTCCGCGTCACTTCAGACGATGAGGGGACAACCAACAACGGTAACCTCTGTATCGGTGGTTTCTTCGGTTATAGCTACGTGAACAACAAAGCCCGCTTGAGTGAGCCGCAGGTTAACCAGGAACTCGTGTCATGGGAACAAGCTTTTGAAACCTTTGTCGCTGATGTTGAGCGCATTAAGTCGGAAAGCGGTGCCGAGGCCGTTGCCGGGTTCTCTTCGCCACGTCTGACCAATGAGGAGAATTACCTGTTCCAGAAGCTGTTCCGGGCCGCTATCGGCAGCAACAACATAGATTCTGAAGCACGTTTCGGTGCATTGCAGACCCTGCGAGCTCTCGATAAAGGTCTCGGACTGAGAAGTGCCAGCAACCTGATTTCGGCAATCGGCAACGCCGATGCCGTACTGGTATTCGGTGCTGATCCTTCAGCAGAAGCTCC
>JAUVEB010000164.1 GCA_030595055.1 Desulfuromonadaceae bacterium | reverse complement strand
CATTCACTTTCCCCGGCTGAGGTGATCCATATCGCTAAGCTTTCCGGCTTGACCATGCTGGAATGTTTGCGCCGCCTGCAGGTGGCGGGGTTGGCTTCGGTTCCCGGTGGCGGTGCGGAAATTCTGGTTGATGAGATTCGTCAGGCGATCTCCCCCAATAAGATTGGCTGGAAGCAGTGGGCCTGGGTCATGGAAGAGGCACATAAGCTTGGAATGCGCACCACGGCGACGATGATGTTCGGCAGTAAGGAAAAACCGGAAGATATTGTTGAACACCTGTTTCGCGTGCGGGAGATTCAGGAACGGACCGGCGGTTTTACCGCTTTTATCCCCTGGTCGTTTCAGCCGGACAACACTGAACTGGGCGGTGAATCGGCCAGTGGGATCGAGTATCTCAAGGTTCTGGCAGTGTCCCGGATCGTGCTTGATAACATTGAGAATATTCAGGCCAGTTGGGTGACTCAGGGCGCACGCATGGCACAGGTAGCGCTTTTTTTTGGTGGCAATGATTTGGGGGGTACGATGTTGGAAGAGAATGTTGTTGCCGCTGCAGGCTGCTCATTCCGAATGTCGCAGCAAGAGATTGTCGAGCTGGTACGGGGTGCCGGTTTTGTCCCCGCTCGGCGGACGACGGAGTACCGGATTCTGGAAGAATATTGAGGGCGCGGCAAGCAGCGCCCCTACCCGTGGAGAACGTTATGCTGCCGCTACGTAAAAATATCGCCGAAATGGCCGGTTACGTGCCCGGTTTTCAGCCGGAAGACGAAGCGGGCTGGATCAAGCTGAATACCAACGAGAACCCCTACCCTCCCTCGCCGAAGGTGGCGGAGGCGATCGCTGCCGAGCTGGCAAACGGTGGTGAGAATCTGCGCAAGTATCCGGATGCGGCCAGTCGGCAGGCGCGGCAGGATGCGGCAGAGCTGTACTGTGTTGACCCCTCCTGGGTGATCATGGCGAACGGTTCCGATGAGCTGCTCAATAATCTGATTCGGGCCTTTGCCGGGGAGGGGGAAGAGGTTGCCTACGTCCACCCCTCCTATTCCTATTACGCGACGCTGGCGGAAATCCAGGGTGCGAAGGTTCGCACCTTCGGTTTGACGGAAGATTTTCGCATCGCTGATTTTCCCGAACACTATGCAGGAAAGCTCTTTTTTCTCACCAGTCCCAACGCACCGCTCGGGTTTATTTTTGACAATGCTTACATTGAAGAATTAGCACAGCGTTGTGCCGGAGTCCTGGTGGTTGATGAAGCCTATGTCGATTTCAGCGATCAGACGGCCATGACGCTGGTCAAAAAGTACGAGAATATTGTTGTCACCCGGACCTTTTCAAAAAGCTATGCGCTGGCGGGGATGCGTTTGGGATTGGCGGTCGCCCGCCCGGAGGTGATTGCCGCCCTCGACAAGATCCGTGATCACTATCATCTGGATCGTCTGGCGCTGGTGGCGGCCAGTGCCGCGCTCAAGGATCAGGAGTATCTGGCGTTGACTGTTGCCAAGGTGCGAAATGTTCGCGATTGCTTCAGTCGTGAGCTGCGTAAGCTCGGTTATCAGGTGATCCCATCGCACGGTAACTATGTTTTTACCAGCCCTCCGGACGGCAACGGCAAGCGGGTTTACGATGCGCTTTTCGACCGCAAGATCCTGGTTCGCTATTTTTCCGACCCCTTGCTCAAACACGGCCTGCGGATTTCCATCGGCACCCGTGAAGAGATGAAGTTAATCCTGACGGCGATGGCTGAGATTGGCTGATTCAGACCTGCATTTCCCGCCTGCTGAGGTCGCACCCCGCCTGCTTGACTGGTACGGTCGTTCAGGGCGTGATCTGCCCTGGCGCAATACCCGTGATCCTTACCGGATCTGGCTCTCCGAGATCATGTTGCAACAGACCAGGGTGACGGCAGTCATCGGCTACTACCGGCGTTTTCTGAACAACCATCCAACCGTTGAGCAGCTGGCGGCGGCACCGCCGGAGAAAATCATTGACCTCTGGGCGGGCCTCGGCTATTACGCCCGTGCCCGCAATTTGCACGCGGCGGCGAAAATGGTGGTTGAAGAGTTCGCGGGGATCTTCCCGTCAACGGTCGACGAGTTACAAAAATTGCCCGGGGTGGGGCGATCCACCGCCGGGGCGATTGCGGCACTGGCTTTTGATCGGCGGGCGTCGATTCTTGATGGTAATGTCCGGCGGATTCTTTGTCGCTTGTTCGCCCTGCGGGAGCCGCCGCGTTCAACGGCAGCGGAAAAGCAGCTCTGGCAGTGGGCGGAACGGTTGACGCCGGAGCAGGATGTCCACGATTATACCCAGGCAATTATGGATCTGGGTGCGACCGTCTGCGTGCCGCGCAAACCGCTCTGTACCGACTGTCCACTCAATGACCTCTGTCAAGCGTGTCAACTGGGGCTGGAACAGGAACTGCCGTTGCAACAGGCAGCGAAGAAGCTGCCGCTTCGCCATGAAGTGGCTTTGCTGCTGGAAAGACAGGGGGGCTATCTGGTGCGTCGTCGGCTGTCCAGCGGTTTTCTCGGCGGCCTCTGGGAGTTTCCGAGTATCGGCTTAAATGACCGGGAGCCGGCTGAAGATAAGCTCCCTTTGCTGATGGCTGATTTGGGTGTCGCCGGTGAGGCTCAGTTCCTCGGCAGCATCAGTCATATTTACAGCCATTTCCGCCTTGAACTGCAGATTTACCGGCTCTCGACAGAGGATTTGCCGCAGGTTGCCGAGACCGAAAATGATTGGTGTGCTGCCGCGCAGCTTAGCGATATAGCACTGCATGGTGCGCATAAAAAAGCCCTCGGCAAATTGCCGAGCGAAATTGGAGGATAGATGTCGTTACCGCCCATTCTGACCACAACTGCACAGGTTGCTGAATTTGCCGCAGAGCTGGAAAAGCACTCGGTCATCGCCGTCGATCTGGAAGCGGATTCGATGCACAACTACCAGGAGAAAGTTTGCCTGCTGCAGTTTTCCACTCCCGAAAAAACGGTGCTGATCGATCCCCTGGCGGGGGCCGATCTTAGTTTGCTGCAGCCGATTCTGGCTGACCCGCAGGTGCGTAAAATATTCCACGCGGCCGATTATGATATCCGTTGCCTGGCCCGTGATTTTGCCATCGAAATCAACGGCCTGTTCGACACCATGATTTCCAGTCAGTTCCTCGGGGAAGAGAAGTTCGGGCTGGCTGACGTTCTGCGCAAGTATTTTGCTGTCGAGCTCGATAAACAGTACCAGCGGGCCGACTGGTCGAAGCGGCCGATGAGCGAAGGGATGATCCGTTATGCGGCCGAAGATACCAGTCATCTGCATGGGCTGGTTGCGGAACTGGAAGGGCAGTTGCGTGAGAAGGGGCGACTGGAATGGGTGCAGGAGGAATGTACCCTGCTTGAGAAGGTCCGGTTTGCCGTGCATGAAGGGCCGCTGTTCCTCCGTTCCAAGGGTGCCGGAACCCTGGATCGACGTCAGTTGGCCGTGCTGGAAAACCTTCTGCAGTGGCGTGATAGCGAGGCGCAGCGGCGTGATTGTCCGCTCTACAAGGTGCTGGGGAATAAGTCGCTCTTGCAGCTGGCAAAACTGCAGTCCCTCGACCGCAAAAAGTTGTCGGCGGTTGAAGGCCTTTCACCACGGCTGATTGACCGCTACGGTGGGAAAATACTGTGTGCCGTCGGCCTGGCTCTTGATTTGCCGGAAACGGACCTGCCGGTTTATCCACGAGCCGTACGGCGGATGAAAGATCCGCAGGTTGAGAAACGGATGAACAAACTTAAGGATTGGCGTAAAAAAGTGGCGGTGCAGCTGGAACTCGACCCGGGGGTGTTGATCAACAATGCCCTGCTCGATGAATTGGCCCGTAAACAACCGCGGGTCGAACAGGATCTGGGCGAGATTTCCTTGTTGAAAAACTGGCAGCGTAAAGTTCTGGGTGAGGGGATTCTGCGGACGCTGAACTGATCCGGATGAAATTAGCCACCAAGGTACCAAGAGCACAAAGAGAAACATTATTCGTTTGTAACTATTCAGCACAGTACAAAAGACTGTCATTCCGGCAGGATTTTAGCCGGAATCCAGAGTTTAGAAGACAGAAAGACTGGATCCCCGATAGCAGCACTCGGGGATGACAGGCGTTTGGTGGCGAGATCGGTTGTCAGCTTTTCGGTTCTGTCATCGAAGCCGGATCAAGTAGTTTATTCAGGACTTCGGCAGCAACCCCATCCTCCAGCGCCAGTTCTCTTAATGTTCGGCCGGTTTTGTGGGCCTGCTTGGCCAGGTCGCCGGCGCGATCATAGCCGATTTCCGGAACCAGGGCGGTGACCAGGGCCAGGCTCTGCTCCAGCAGATCGGTACAACGTTTTTCATCGGCCTGCAGACCGGCCAGACATTTTTCATCAAAGGCCAGGATGCCGTTGCCGAGGAGTTCGATACTCTGCAAAATGTTATGGGCCATGACCGGCATCATCACGTTCAGTTCGAAATTCCCCGCTAGCCCGCAGAGGGCAACCGTGGCATCGTTGCCGACCACCTGGGCACAGACCTGCATCAGCGATTCAGCCATCACCGGGTTAATTTTTCCCGGCATGATCGAACTGCCCGGTTGCACTGCCGGGAGGATCAACTCACCGATGCCGCACCGCGGTCCGCTGGCCAGAAAACGGATGTCGTTGGCAACCTTGAACAGGCTGACCGCACAGTCTTTGAGGCTGCTGCTGGTGCCGATCAGGGCATCCTTGGCGCCCTGTGCTTCAAAGTGATTGTTCGCTTCTCTGAATGGCAGGCGGGTTTCGCGGGCGATGGCGGCGATGGTTCTGGCGGCAAACTCCGGGTGGGTGTTGATGCCGGTACCGACGGCAGTGCCGCCGAGAGGCAGTTCGTAGAGGCCACTAGAGTTGACGGAGAGCCTTTCATGGGCCAGTTCCACCTGCCGGGCATAGCCGGAAAAAACCTGCCCCAGCTTGATCGGGGTGGCATCCTGCAGGTGGGTGCGGCCGATTTTCAGGATGTCTTTGAACT
>JAUVEB010000163.1 GCA_030595055.1 Desulfuromonadaceae bacterium | reverse complement strand
TACCAGTCCGGGATTCCCAAATTCCCGTCGTTTAAGCGCATCCGGCGGGACCAGGGACTCTAGAAGCTCGACAGACTCTTTGCCCCGAAATCAAAAAAAGGGGGTCATCTTATTGGCTTTTGAGTGTGAATTTTTGTATCTATTGAGAGCATGTTCAGACCATTGCGCATAGAATTACTGAACTGTTTCTAAAACATAAAAGCCGCCCCTCAGCACCAGGCTGAAAAGCGGCTCAAAAGTTACGAGCAAAATATCCTGAAATCCCCCCATCCCATCCCCCTCAAATCTATTATTTCAAATAATTGCCCATATATAGCGGCATCCAGCTACAATTGTTAACCGACCGCTGCAGCAATCCCCTTCAATTCATTCAGCGACTTTTGCCGCTTGTTCCGCACAGCATCAGCGTTGATCTTCAGAAACACGCCCCTGATCAGATTACCGGCATGCAGCTCAGGGAAGATCTAACTACAGAGTGACCTGAAAAGCCATTTTTGAATCCATCGACGAAGGCACAGATAAACAATCAATAGAGGTATTGATGCAAAATCTCCTCAAGCCTGCCGCTCTCTTTGACCTGATCGAACGCGGCCTGCAGTTGGCTGACGATTTTGTCATCCGTCTTCTTATTGAGGGCAAAATAGTAGTCAGACTGCTGCAGGAAAAAGACCTCTTCAAAATCGTCCGGGTTATAGCCCTGGTCCTTGAAAAACCAGCGGGTCGCGATCTGCCCGTAGGCCAGCAGGTCAATCCGATTGTTGTGCAGCATTTTAACCATGTAGCTGCCCTTGTTGTAACGGTAAAGCCGCGCCTTGTTCACCCCCTGTTCCAGCAGCATCTGCTCACCCACATCGTGCAACACCACTCCGACGCGTAATTTCCGCTCATTGATCTCGTTGATGGAGCCAATTTTCAGGTTCGCATCTTTTCTGGCAAAGAGGACAAACTTTGATTTTAAAATCGGCCCCACCCACTTAAACAGCTTTTCTCGTGCCTCGGTGCGCGTGGCCGAATAGAGCAGGACATTCTGCTTATTAACCGCCAAATTGTAGGCCCTGGCCCAAGGCAAGAAGCCGATATCGGCTCGGGTTTGCTTTGAGCCGGCCAATTTGAGCATCTCGATGAGTGTGTCGGTGGCAATGCCATGGCGTTTTTCGTCTGTAGTGAAATTGAAAGGCGGGTATTCTTCGGTGACGATTATCAGATCATCGAGGGTCTGAGCCGGCAGGCTGGTCGTCATGCAGAGAAAAAGAAACGTAAAGAGCAGTTTTTTCATGCAACCTCCTGTTTTTATAGCAGGGTCATGGCACAGATCGATGTTTCCGGCCAGCTGATGATCTGTCGGCCGAGCAGGGGCAGCTCGGCGGCATCATCTTCCTTGATGAAATCGCCGAAGCGGGATTGACGCGCAGAATCCGACCCTTTCCGTCACAGACAAACAGCCCGTCGGATGAAGAATCGATGATCGCATCATGTTCCCAGGTCAGTTCCTGGATCGTTCGGTTCATTTCCTCTCCTTGCCCTTCTACTTCTTACGGGGCACGTCGAACGCAAGAAGATTTGCCGCCGGTCGCTTTGCTCTCAAGTATCAATCTCCAGAGACAAAGTGGCGCTGGAGATGACCGCAGAGCATCTGCTCGTATTCGGCATCGCGATCTTCCTGGTAGACCATCGATGAGGCAATTTCACTGGCCAGGATCGCCGCCTGGTATTTGAGCGGCAGCTTGCCGATCCGCTTTCGATAGTGCGGAGTTTCTCGCAAAATCCGTGGCAGGTGAGCCAGCAAAGCCCGCCGATAGAGCGGTTTGGTCCCCAGCTCCGGGCGCTTCTGAAAATAGTCGAAAAGCCGTGCGTAGTGGGCGTTGATCTCCTTCGACAGGGCCGTGGAGATATCGGTATAGCTGCGGCTGCCGGCCAGTTCCTGATAGCGGCGGAAGATCAGGCGCGCTTCATCGGCGGCGCGTTTTTCCAGGATTTCCAGCACATCGCCGACATAACGGTCTTTGTTGGCGAAAAACTCCTTTTCGCTCAGCAGCAGGTTGGCGATGATTTCGTATGAGGATGAGATAACCCCGCACTTGTTGGCCGAGGCATCGCGCATGATCACGACCCCGGCCTGCTGCAACAGATCGCGCGCTTCGGGGGTGATAAAGGAGTTGGCGCCTTCGACAATCGCACGGGCACTCGGTTTGCCTTCGACCAGAAACTGCTGCCAGTTACCGGTATGGATCGTCTCGGGGCGGCCGCCGGCCGGGATGAACAGGTCGGCCTCGACGTCGAAGATCAGGTTGTTGAAAAGCCGGTAAAATTCGTCGACGGTGATCCATTCCTCGATCAGCTCATCGCCCTGCCGCGTGATCTTGCGATAGAGCTCACGCAAGCCTTCGCACTTGGTCTGGCTGCGGAAAATCATCATCCCGCCGTCGTGCAGCGCCTGCGGGTCGTAGTGGTCGATGTCGCTTTTCAGCACCACCTGCTGCAGCGCTTTTCGGTCGGCACCTGCCGGATCGAACAGGGCGCCGGTGCCGTCGAGAATCAGCCGGAACTGCACTTGTGGACAACGTTCCAGCAGTAGTCGCAGGGCGTTGCCGGCGACATCGCCGTCCGGACCGCCGGTCAGTTTGACGCTGAAGGGATCCTTGCGCGCATCGATACCGAGTTGCTGCAGGGTGATTTCGGAAAAGCTGATGACGCCGGTCGAAGTGACGCCGTACTCTTTGTGGTTGATGCCAAACTGCTTGCTGGAGATCACGCCGGGGCCGAGCAGATAACCGCGCTTCTTGGAGATGCGCGCGATCAGTTCGACCATCTCGTCATGCATGTTCTCATCGGGACCGAGTTCGATCGGTTCATCCTCGCCGTAGTAATCGACCACCCGCGGATCGCTGGCGGTGCCGTCGCTGGTGATAAAGATATCGAGAAAGGCTTGGATGAAGCCGTATTGCAGCTTGTACAGCCTGCGGGTGACGGTCTCCGGGTTGTCGAGATCGGCGGCATCGAGAGAAACCACCATCTTGGAACCGCCTTCGTATATATCCTTATTCTTCAGGTGCTGGGTGTGGGCCAGCACATAGTTCTCGCGAAACAGGGTGTTAGCGCTGGTGATGTAATCGTCGCGGTTTTTCGCCAGTACCGTCCGCCAGCCACCGCGGGCGATATCGGAGAAGCCGATGTGATAGCCGCAGCCGTGTCGGCCGAAGAAGAAGGTGACCCGAAAGGGGCGTTCCGGCGGCAGGTCGGAGGTGAATTCGCTGCCGAGTTCGTCGAGATAGTTCGGATCGATGCGGAACGCCAAAGCGTGCTTTTCGGCGACGAAGAAATTGGTCTTCAGGGTGTGGGTGATAAACAACAGGCAGCAGCGGAAGACCGTGCGACGAATGTCGTCAAGATAGGCATGGCCGGTGTTGTAGGCGTTGATCGCTTGGTTTAACTTTGCCAGCTCGCATTCATAGTTTTCCGTCCGCCCGGGCAGTTGCGGCTCGAAGCGGAGCCGGAACAGGGCGACCAGCCGCAGCGTCATCTCGATATCGGAATCGAAAGCCGCTTCGACCTCCTGATAACTGAAGCGGTCCGGCTGGTTGTGCGCCAGGGTGGTGTGGCAGAAGCTGGCAAAAGCATTGACCAACGAGGCATCGATGCCGGTCAGATGACCATCGATGACCAGCCGGTAGGTCTCTGCTGCGGTTGAAAGAATCTGGGTGTTGAATAGTTCGTGCGCCAGTTGGTTGTAGAGAAAGCCGTGCTTGGCGAACAGTTCTTTGCCTTCTTCACACAGGTAGAAGGTGCCGAGAAAGTAGGGGTGCAGGCCGTTATGGATGGTCAGGCAGTAGGCGCGCTTGACCCCGAGACCAAGGCGATTGTAAACCTCCATCACCTGCTGCAGAAAATCGAGTTGCGGGGGATTGCCGGCCGCGAAGAGGATGCGGTACTCCGGCTTGTCGAGGATCTCCTCCGCCGGTTCGGTATCGAAATAGACCCCGCCGTTGGCGACCGCCTGATGATACAGCCAGATGATCTGCGCCGCCCGGCGCGCCGGAGAGTGACGCACGTAGGCCTCGTTGTTGATCCAGAGCAGGCGCAGCTCTTTATCAAACCTGGAAAAATCGTACTGTGGATAGTGCTCTTTGAGCGCGGTGCGGATTTCGCGTTGCAGCCGCTTGGGAATGCGTGGCTCTTCGGCGTCCAACACCTCTTCGGCACTGCGCCGGTCGAACTCGAAGCGCTGCAGCTCCAGTTCTTCGCCGATGCCGGGCACCGGGGCATAGGAATGGGTGAACTGGGCGTAGGAAATTTCCCGTTCGCGCAGCAGCCGCAAGGTGCGATAAAGAGAGCCCGGCTGATTCAGCCGGGCCAGGATCAAGGTTTTCGGGGTGTCGGTTAACACCAGACGTTTATTGCGTTTGAGGCAGGGCAGCTGAATCGCCAGCGAACCGATCGCCTCTGCCTCATCATGCATGGTCACCGACAGGTAGGGATGCATCTTTTCCTGCAGCCATTGCAGGTTGGCTCCCGCATCGAGACAACGGGAGGTAATCGATTTTGAAACCTGGCGGAACCAGCGAATTTTTTCTGCCTCGGTCATTGGATATCCTCTTTGATATCAGAGAGTCAGGGGGCGGAAAGGGGGGAGACGGTAGGAAGACTTATCAGTGTCTGCCTCGAGCGTACGAGCTGGCGAGCTGTTCTGCTACAGAATCGATGTGACGAATCCGCGTTGGCGCAGTCGACCAGTTCGGCGGATGAGGAAACGATACTTGTGTCATGCCCCCAGATCAATTCCTGGATCGTCCTGTTCATTGACTTGTCTTGCCCGGAAGGTATTCACTAGTGCGACATCAGCACCGGCACGGTCATGTACTCGAGTAGGTAGCGACCCACTTCTCCGAGGGTCTGGTGGCCGCGGCGGTATTGAGCGAAGGCTCCCAGAACCAGCAGGTCGATCCCTTCATCGGCACAGCGGTTGAGCAGCATGTCGCCGACGCTCAAGCCTCCGGTGACATGTTTT
>JAUVEB010000054.1 GCA_030595055.1 Desulfuromonadaceae bacterium | reverse complement strand
TGTCTTATCTGGGACTCGGTGTGCCCCAGCCGATCCCGTCTTGGGGGAACATGATCCAAGATGGGCAGCCCTATTTCAGGACCGCGCCCTGGTTGGTCATCTATCCTGGCGTCTGTATTCTGGTCGTTGTGCTTGGGTTTAATCTGCTCGGCGACGGGTTGCGGGATGTGCTGGATCCCCGTGTAATAGGGTGATTCCTGCTGCAGGTAACCCAGATGTTGCTGTAAAAGCGCCAGCTGCCGTTCGGCAATACCGGCGGGATTACAAAAGTCGATATCCGGCAATTTGCTACTCACCGACTGTGCCCCTCGCTGCGCATATCTTCCAGCGCTTCGGACATCCGACCCTTGACCAGTTTGCGTAGCCGGATGTGACCATCTTCTTCACTGAAGACACTGGTATCGATCGGCGCCAGCGCCCGCAACCTAACTTGACAAGGGCACAGCAGTTTGCGCCCCGGCGGCAACAGTTGATCGGTGCCGTTGATGCAGAGCGGAATCAGCGGCACCCCGGTGCTGATCGCCGCCTTGAAACCACCGGAGTAAAACCGCTGCAGCTGACCATCGCGACTGCGGTGTCCCTCCGGGAAGAAGAGTACCGTCCCACCGGCCGAAAAAGCACTCCGGCAGTTGCTCAGGGTCTCCTCCCAACTGCTTCCTTCAACATCCAGGTAGCGCGCCAGACGCATGAAGCCGCTGTACCAGAACATCCGAAACGGCCAGGAACGTAACGCGAAGGTAACGTCATGCACCGGCAGCAGAGCCATGCAGAAGGTGTCGAAAAAAGAAAGGTGGTTGACCACGAACAGGTAGGGTTTGCCGACCTCTATCTGTCCCATCTGTTCCCGGTGGAACCGGACAAAGGGGCTCATCAACAGCAACCAGCCCCGACCGTACAGCCAGATGAACCAGCGCACCAGCCGATCCGCCGGCCAGCGCAGAAACAGCAGGCAGAGACCGAAGACAAAGGGGAAGACCAGAATTCCGAACAGGGTCCAGAGCAACAGCATACTGTAGCACCAGAGGTTCATCAGCACCGGGATCAACCCTGCGCCACTGTCATTCTCGGCGGTTCTGCGACAATCGGTCACGCTCAACATATCCCCGGTTTTCAGTTTTGATCTGCAACTTTTTCGAGGACAAAACGGTGGATATCGCCCAAAGTGCGAATTGCACGGACCGCTTCCTCTTCACGGATTTTAAAGTCGAACGCCCCCTCAAGAACGATCACCATATCGACGGTATCCAGACTGTCGAGCCCCAGCTCTTCGTAGATATTTGCCTCAGGGGTCATATCGACCCGATCGAGCTCAAACTCCTCGGCCAGGCTGGAATCGATCAGTTCAATTACTTCCTGCTCAGTCATGCAGATAACTCCTTAAAATGACGGTGCAATTTATCCCACCCATAGCGAAATTGTTTTTCAGAATAATCTTCACCTGTTGCGCCCGATTCTGCTGAAGATGCGCTATCCCGGCGCAGCGTTCATCAATCTGCTCCAGATTGCGCGTCGCAATCAGTTGCTGCCGCTCTAGCATACCGATACTGACGGCCAGTTCAATAGCACCGCTGGCCGCCATGGTATGTCCGAGATGTCCCTTCAGGCTACTGACCGGAACGCGGTCGGCGAAAAGCTGCCGGATCGCTTCCGCCTCGGCGATATCCCCCTGTTCGGTCCCGGTGGCATGGGCATTGACATAGTCGACTTCCTCAGCGGCCAACCCGGCATCCTTCAGAGCCAGATGCATGCACGTGACCAACGCTCCGACATCTGGATTGGCGATACTGGAGGTATCGGAGTTGGTGGCAAAACCAACCACTTCGGCCAGAATCCGCGCACCGCGTTGCCGGGCACTCACTTTGCTCTCCAGCAGCAGAATGCCGCTCCCCTCTCCGCAGACCACGCCGTCGCGGCGGCTGTCAAAGGGGCGCGGAGCCGCATTGGGTTGCCGGTTAAAACCTGTCGAGGCCGCATGCATGATGTCGAAAGTGGCGACGGTCAAGGGGTGGAACTCATCGGCGCCACCGCAAAGAATCGCCTCCTGTCGCCCCAGGGCAATCTGCTCATAGGCGTACCCGACCGCCTGACAACTGGTGGCACAGGCTGCCGAAGGGGCCATGACCCGACCGGTGATACCCAGGGATTGGGCAACATTTGCTGCGCAAGAATGTCCCATCAACTGAAAAAACAGTCCCGTTTTCATCCGCTCCAAACTGTGATCACGAAAATAATCCTTAAAAAAGCTCTCGCTGGTGGCAGTACTGCCGAGAGTCGAACCGATGAACACTCCCAGCTCTCCCGAATCGAGCCGGTCGTCAGGATAACCGGCCATCTCCAAAGCCTGTTTGCCGGCAAGGTAAGCAAAGACCGACATGTTCGACATGGAGCGACGGAACTTTCGGGGGATCTGCTTGGGATCGACCCCATTGACAATGGCGGCCAGGCGTGAACGCAAACCGCCGACCTGATCAAGGCTCGGGACTTCGCAAACACCCGAACGTCCGGCCAGCAAAGCCTCCATGAGTTGGGGAAAATCGTTCCCTAACGATGAAATAATTCCGATTCCGGTGACAACGACGGGGGCTAACGGCATGCTCTGAGCTCTCCACGCAGGTGTTCATGTCCAAGGATCGATCCACAGGTCAGATAACCGGCGACCATTGCTCCCAACAGACCGGGCCCGGTCACCGCCTGACCGGAAAGGAACAGGCCCGGCAAACGGGTGACCGGGTGAGGATTATACTGGCCCAGCCAACGCCCGACTCCATAAATGGCACCTTCAGTCGCCCGGGAAAAATCGCATAAGGTTAAGGGGGTTGCCAATTCGAGCAGCTCAAGGTCGGCAAGTTCCGGGCAGCATTTCTTGAACATCTGCAGCAAACGATCTGAGATTCCCGTTTTCCAGGCCGCATATCCCTCGGGCCGTCCGGGCTCCGGGATCTGCCGGGAAGAAACTTCCTCATAGTACGCCGGCACGATGCCGATCAACCCCTTTATTGCCCCGTCCCGCCCCTGATCGGCGCCAGCCAGATAGAAGGATCGTTCTTCGAGAGGCTGATCGGCGCTGGGATTGAAGACTCCCGCTCGGGGTTGCATAAACAGATTTCGCCCGCGCAGAAACTCAAGAGATTGCCGGCTGCTCGCAAACACTATATAGGCAGATGGGGTCTGACGTAAATTCTTAAGTCGCTTCAGGTAGGCCGGGCGCAACCCCGATGCCGGCAATAACCCGGGAAGCTGGGTGGGGTTCAGGGTGGCAATCACTTCCCCCGCCGGAAACTCGTCTCCGGACTGCAAACGAACCCCTGAAACGGCTTCTTCCCCAACGAGAACCCGCGAGACAGCCGCATTACAGCAGATATCAACTCCAGCCTCTGCCAGCAACACCAACAAGGCATCGACCAACCGACGTCCCCCGCCGACAATCCCATGGACCGAATGGTAATAGGATCCGGCAACCTGCGCATTGAGGCTCAGAGAAGCCCACTCGGGCGGCACTCCGTACAACAGACTGTGCATAGAGAACAAGCTCTGCAGTTCCGGCCAGGCGGAAAAAACCTCCAGCCGTTCCCGCAAGGAGCAGCCATGTACAGTCTCCATACCGAAATCAGCGAGGTCGGCATTCAGGTCAAGATAGGGGAAGTTTCGCCACTGAGAAACAATTTCATCGAGATACAGAGCAATCTCCGAACGGGCTTGCGGAAACTTTTCCCCCAGATACCTCCTGATATTGTTGAAACCAACAGGCAAGAGATACTCTTCGCCGGATGAGGCAATCCGCAAACGGTCAAAACCATCGGCAGCATAAGGGAACAGCTGCAGTTTATCCTCCAACCCCAGATGACGCAGAAGAGGTTGCAGCGGACCGCCTTCACCAAGGCCACCGGCGTAGTGAAAGCCACTATCGAAATAGATGCCGCCACGTTGGAAGCCTCTCACCACAGGCGCCGGGCGGGAATGTTGTTCAAGAACCAGTACCCTGCGCCCACTGCGAGCCAGCAGCAAGGCACAAGTGAGCCCGGAGAGCCCGGCCCCGATAATGATTGAATCATAGTGCATGGATTTCAGGTGAACGCTATGACAAGGGAGGAGTTGGTACCGCCGAACCCGGCCGAACTGCACAAGACTTTACGGGGCGGCTGTGGGATGGTTTCACGGATAATATTCAAACCGGCCGTCCCCTCATCCGGTTTATTGAAGTTAAGATTTGCCGCAGTAAAACCCTGCATCGCCATGATTGTAGTATAGACAACCTGCGATGCACCCGACATCCAGAGCTCATGGCCGGTCATCGATTTCAACGATGAGATCCCCGGCGTTCGGGAACCGAAGACCCGACGGATATTGGCGGCCTCGGCAGCATCACCGGCCAAAGTCGAGGTGGCATGAGCACAGAGATAATCGATCTCCGCGACAGCCAAACCACTCTGTTCAAGGGCCGCAATCATGGCCCGACTGAGCCCGTCCTCACTCGGCACCGAGAGCTGAGCCCCGTCAGATGAAAAACCGTAGCCGAGCAGTTCACCAAGGATCGTTGCTCCACGCTGCTCAGCGAGATCGTAACGCTCCAGAATCACCGTTGCCGCGCCGCCGCTCGGCACCAGTCCATCCCGGTCAGCATCGAAAGGACGGCAGGCGGCAGGCGGATTGTCCAACCGGACGGAAAAAGCCCCGAGCCCGTCGAAACTGCACATCGACTGCCAATTGATCTCCTGGGCACCGCCGCAAATCATCCGTTCCTGGCGGCCGAGCCGAATCAGGTCAGCAGCCTGCCCTAGCGCATGGCCGCCGCTGGAACAGGCGGAACTCAACGTCCAGCAAGCACCCCTGGTCTTGAACAGGGTGTTCAGATTCATCGTGACCGATGAGGTCATGGAGCGGAACACCTGTCCGCTGCCGATCGCTTTCGTCTCCCCCCGATCCCGCAAGGCATCAACCTGTTCAATCGCAGCAACACAACTGGAGTCGCAACCGTAAATCAAACCGGTCTGCTCATTCTGAATCGCCTCCGCAGCAAGCCCTGCCAACTCAAGAGCGGCACAGGCTGAAGCGTAGGTCCAAACCGCGAAATCCGGCATGGTTTTACGCTGTTTTCGCGACAGGATAGAAGAATCAAAATCCTGAATTTGCCCCGTCAAAGGGCTGCGGAATCCAAGCTCAATGCGCTGCGGGTCAATGACAATCCCGGACCGACCTTCTCGCAAAGCGTTGCCGACAGAGCTCAGGTCATTCCCCAGGCAGGAGACGATGCCGATTCCGGTAATGGCCACTCTATACAAACCGGGCGTCCTCCATCTATATATGGGCTCCGCCGTTCACGGCAAAGACCTGTCCGGTAATATAGCCGGCCCGCTCGGAGCAGAGAAAACTCACCAGCCCGGAAACCTCTTCCGGCTCACCGATCCGCCCCAGAGGAATCATCGGCAGGATCTGCTCCTTCGGTAAATCGGCGGTCATCTCGGTGGCAATAAAACCGGGAGAAACTGCATTAACTAAAATATTACGCTTACCGACTTCAGCGGCCAGCGATCGGGTTGCGCCGATCAGTCCGGCCTTGGCCGCGGAATAATTCACCTGCCCGGCCATCCCGGTCTCGCCGGAGGTGGAAACAATATTGATAATGCGCCCACGCCTTTTTTTCAACATGCGGGCAACAACCAGTCGGGTCACATTGAAGAAACCGTTAAGATGAACCGCCAGGACATCCTCCCAATCCCCCTGACTCATCAATGCCAGAATACCGTCACGGGCGAACCCGGCATTATTGACCAGCACCGTTGGAACCTGGTCCTCAAGCAACGGCTCAAGGGCGGTAGCGACAGCTGCGACATCGGCCACATCGAAGGGGAGCAGGGTACACTCGCCACCGCTGCCTCTGATCTCTTCCGCCAGCAATATTGCAGCCTGGTGATCACCGCGATAATTAAGCCAGAGATGAAATCCGTCCCCGGCCAGTTCCCGCGCAATGGCCGCGCCTATCCCTTTGCTCGCCCCGGTCACCAGGGCAATCTTCCGTTCCTGCATTAAATCCCCACCCTTATATTGAATAAAATCGAACCAGCGTCATTAACGAACATTGACAACCTTACCGCGGTCATCAAACTCGACAGCCAAGGTCTTGAAACGATTGACCCAGTAGACCCAGGTCGGCATATCCAGCGAAGGGGTCCGGTGTGCGGCGGGATAACCGAGAGCCGTCATGACTCCCTCACGACTCATCCCGACAAGGGCCTTGCCGGCAGCAACTCCCTTGCGGTCCAGCGGCGAAAGACCTGCCGAAGAGGTCGGTTCAAGGGAAGTGATCTTATCCAGATACTCGTCAAGGCTCATCCCCATGCGCGGCTGATGATACTCAAAAGTCACCTTTTTGCCACCATCATCATAGGTAAAAACAAATTTTTTACGCGACTTTTTGATGATGACAATCTGCGTTCCCGCCGGAACGATGACATGCCCGACGCCGGGATTCGTGTAGTTGGCATAACTGGCATTTGCCGTGCTGCCGGTCTTCGACTGAGTGTGGACATTGAACTTGGTGTAACGCTCTTCGGTTTCTGCCAAAGCAGGCTGAACAAACAAAAACAACAAAACAAAATGAACCTGAACGATGATAAATTTCTTCCACGAAAAATTCATATCAACCTCCTCCATTAAGTGCCTTACAAGCCCCCATACTATTCAGCAGACAGTCGAATATCAAGTTTTTTAAGGGTAGCGCCCATCTCAGTCGGCACCGTCTATTCCTCTGGATCGCGAGGGGACCTTTGATAGCAAAAACACAACTAATTAAGGAGATATCCCGGGGAATACACAACTATTGACAGAGATAGTGAATGTCGTCATAATCCACGAACTCAGCCACGAGATATCAACCACTTACACACCGCCGATCATCGATAAAGCATCGGTAAGTGGCTGATTTCAAACAGAAAACAATCAACACTCATTGCCACCCTAGCTCAGTTGGTAGAGCAGTTCACTCGTAATGATCAGGTCAGCGGTTCAATTCCGCTGGGTGGCTCCATAATAAAAACAGGCACTTACTCAATTTGAGCAGGTGCCTGTTTTTATTTAAACAGAAAATTTACTTCACCCATTCTTCGTAAAGTTCCGGATGAAAGCCGACAACAAACTCATCCTTCACCCGGTAAGTCGGTGCCCGTAAGTTGCCACTCGGCCCCACAGCCTGCTTGAGAACGGCATCTTTCTCGTCAGCAACAGTATCGAAACGCAAAACCTTCTTTCCTTTGGCCACTGCCAGGGATTTAGCTGTTTTAAACATTTCCCATGCAGCATCCGCCTCAATCCGGGTTTTTCTGGCATCCACAACCTCCTTGACGGTCACCTGCTTTTCCTCAAGAAACTCTTGAGCCTTTTTACAGGACGCTCAACCTTTTCGCAGGTATGCCCAATCGATCTCCATACTTACCTCCCGATCTTCAAGAATAGTGTCAGTCGAAATCACAATAAAGATACCTTTTTCCACGGGTGCGGACAATGCCTTCTCACCTCTGAAAAATAATTTGTGTCCGCATGAAACCGATCGCTTAATTGATATTTAACGATAAACCCGCACAAAACAGTGTATTTTTTCTCTTCCTTTTCGGTGGTTTTTTGCTATACTGTCCCCCGCTTGTGATCAGCAGAAAATATGCTTTTCTTTCAAATTCAACGGCAGATTGAAAAGGAGGAGTGGCTTGATGATCAAGGTAATTTACAGGGACGGAGTTGAAGATCTGGTCACGCAGAAGTTTCTGGACATCCTGCTTTACCTTGGGGAGGTGCAGATGTTTCAGCGGGAAAAAGACTGGACCGTTGTCGGTGTTGATTCAATCCGCGCTGAAAGTCGACAAATTTTTACCGGTGAGGATCGCCGCCTGCATCAACAGACCAGCGTACAACCGTTATCGATGTGCAGCTGATTGCATTTTAAAAATTCATGAGCAGAGGATGCCGACCATCCTCTGTTTTTTATTGCCCGGTACCCGCCCCCTTTCCAGATTCTTTCGGTAGTTCAGGAAAAGACTCCGGAAATTTCATATCAGGCGGCGGTGGCGGCCCCTTTCCTCTCCCGGTAAAAAAGTTGACCAGGGCAGTAAAAATCAGCTTGATCCCCCGCCAGATTTTCGGTAGCAACCAAACCATCAACAGGACAAACAGCAGCAGGAACAGGAGAAACAGTAAGGGATAGTGCATCGCCGTCCAGAGCCCGGCAATGACCACAACATCCTCGCTGAGCGAAGCCATCCAGTTGGAAAAGGGTTCTGGAGAAGCGTTGATCAAGACCCGTGAACCGGCCTTGGTGACATGAGCTCCAGCGGTCAGGCTACCACCGACAATTGCCACGGCCAGAGAGACGGCCGGAGTGACCTCCCCCACAGCGCCGACAGCAAGTGCGGCACCGGCCGGGATGCGGATAAAGGTGTGCACGGTGTCCCAGAAGGTATCGACTCCCGGGATTTTATCTGCGACAAACTCCACCAGATACATGGCTCCGGCGGCAAAAATCACCAGCGGATTCATCAGAATCTGCAGATCCGGCGGCAGCACCATATTCCCGGTTGAGCCGAGCAGCCCGAGCATCAGGATTGCCGCATACAAGTTGATGCCACTGGCCCAGGCCACCCCCATACTCAGGGCAATAATGCTCGCAATCTGATCCAGCTGTTCCATCTGCACCCTTTCATTTTCACAACATTAGCGATATTCGGACCAGTGTAACATAAATTGCGCTCAGTATTGATGCCCTCGAAAAAAGCCATAGAGGTGGCTGAGCATAAATTTCGACCTACAAAACGTAGAGGTTTTTCAGAGACGAAGGCATACATATGGCGTGTCGAGATCCTGAAAAACTGCTGCAATGCCGGAGGGCGGACTTCTTTACGCCGCCATCATTAAATGCCCGGATTGCTGACAAAAAAGCTCCGCGCATGTTAGGATTCCTGCAAGCACCTGAGAACCGGAAAGCAGCCTTCTGTGAAGATCACCTGGAAATTCAGCCCCAACCGCGAAAACCTGATCGCCCTGCTGCTGGTGGCGATTCTGATCGGCTTGACCACCGGCGCCCTGGCGGTCGCCTTCCGCTACCTGCTGCTGATCATCACCGACCTGTTCTGGCCCGATCCCTTCGCCATGCTCGAAGTCAATCAGCATTACCCCTGGTACCTGGTGTTGCTGATTCCGACGCTCGGCGGACTACTGATCGGGCCGTTGATCAGTCGGCTTTCGCCGGAGACCCGCGGTGCCGGGGTGCCGGAAGTGATCGAGGCGGTGGTCACCCGCGAAGGAACCATCCGCCATCGCACCGCCTTTTTTAAGGCCCTCTTCACCGCCCTGTCGATCGGCTGCGGCGCTTCCGTCGGCCGCGAGGGCCCGGTGGTACATATCGGCTCCTCGGTCGGCTCCTCCATCGCCCAGCTGATCAAACTGCCTGCCGAGTGGAAACGGGTCTTTCTCGCCTGCGGTGCAGCGGCCGGGATCGCCGCAACCTTCAACGCGCCGATGGCCGGGATGCTGTTCGCCGCCGAGATCATCCTGGTCGACTTCCAGGTCAGCTACCTGAGCCACATCGCCATCTCGGCGGTCACCGCCACAGTGGTCTCGCACCACTTTCTCGGCAGCCTGCCGACCTTCCAGGTCCCCCCCTACGAACTGGTCAGCTATGCCGAACTGCCCCTCTATGCGCTGCTCGGCTTTTTCGCCGGACTGCTGTCGATCCTCTTTATCCGCTCGGTGTCAACGGTTGAAGACCTGTTCAACCGGGCGAAGATCCCCCTCTCCTCCCGCCCGGCCATCGCCGGGTTGCTGATCGGCGCCATGGCGATCGGCTGGCCGCACGTACTCGGCGTCGGTTACGAATCGATCAACCTGGCACTTACCTCGCAGATGACCATCGGCCTGATGCTGGTGGTTCTGCTGTTGAAGCTGCTCGCCACCGCCGGCTCGGTGGGAGCCGGTTTTTCCGGCGGCATCTTCGCTCCTTCGCTGGTGCTCGGCTCTCTGCTCGGCGGCCTGTTCGGGGCGATCGCGGAAACTATTTTCCCCGGCAGCGTCGCCACCAGTGCCGCCTACAGCCTGATCGGCATGGGCGCGGTGGTCGCCGGCACCACCCTGGCGCCGATCACCGCCATCTTCACCATCTTCGAGCTGACCTACGATTTCGATATCATCCTGCCGCTGATGACCTGCTGCATCATCAGCCTGGTGACGGTCCAGAAGTTTTACGGTTATTCAATCTATGAAACCAAGCTGATGCGCAAGGGGATCCGCATGGTACGCGGCCACGATGTCAATCTGTTGCGCAGCATGCAGGTCGGCGATTATATGGACAGCGAATTTGAAACCATCCGCGAAGGGATGCGCCTCGGCGAGGTGCTTAAACAGGCCGAAGTCAGCCCATACCCGCACTTCCCGGTATTGAACGATCAGGCGAAAATGGTCGGAATCCTGTCGATGAGCGACCTGAGAAGCTTCCTTGCCGAGGTTGGTGAATTGTGCGAACTGGTAGTCGCCTCGGAGATCATGACCAGCCGTGTCATTGTTGTCCACCCGGACGATAACTTTGAAACCGCTTTCGAGATCTTTGAAGGGAAACAGATCTCCACCCTACCGGTGGTCTCAAAAAAGGATCAGCAGCTGCTCGGCATCCTGAAGAAGAGCGACCTGCTGCTTGCCTACAACCAGAAGATTCTCAAACTGAACGTCACCCAGCGGGATTGATGGAACAGGCAAATCATTTATTGACCTGTTTCACCACCGGAGCGACAGCCTCCCGGGCGGAACGCTCAGCCCTTATCAAAAAACCACCGCCAACGATAAAGGGCTGCGTGGTAAACGCAGCCCTGATCATATACCGATAGATTGTCGGTCGTCACCCCGTGGCCTCCACCACCTCCGGCAGCTCATCATTGACCTTCTCAGCAAAAACGGATAAGGGTTCTGAAGCGATCTTGCCGACCGGCAAAGCAGCAACCGGCTCCAATCTCCAAATTTTTTCATTATATTCCTGCATCGTCCGATCAGTCGAAAATTTGCCGCTGGCGGCCGTGTTGAGGATGCTCATGCGGATCCAGTGACACTGATCGCGATAAGCCTCTGCCGCCCGCCGTTGGGCTACAACATAAGCGGCAAAATCAGCAGCTACCATCCAGGGATCCCGAGGACTGCGGATCGCCTGGATAATCGGCTCAAAAATCCCCGGTTCAAATTGATTAAAGTGGCCGCTGCTCAGCAGTTGCATGACTCGGGAGAGGTTCTCGTCGGCCGCGATCATTGCCTCAGGATGGTAATTACACCGCTGTTCTTCCACCTCGGCTGCGGTCAAACCGAAGAGGAAGAAATTCTCCCCTCCCACCTCTTCACGGATCTCGATATTGGCTCCATCCAGAGTGCCGATAGTCAGCGCGCCGTTCATCATAAATTTCATGTTGCCGGTCCCGGAAGCCTCTTTTCCGGCGGTGGAAATCTGCTCCGACAGGTCGGTTCCCGGGCAAATCACCTCCATGGCCGAAACCCGGTAGTTGGGCAAAAAAGCGACCTTGAGCAGATCGCCTACATCAGGGTCATTGTTGATCACCCGGGCAACATTATTGATCAGTTTGATAATCGACTTGGCCATGGCGTAACCGGGGGCCGCCTTGCCGCCGATCAGCACACAGCGCGGCGTCCAATCTACAATATCCCCCCGCTTGATCCGGTCATAAAGATGAATAACATGGAGAATGTTGAGCAGCTGGCGTTTGTACTCGTGAATCCGCTTGACCTGCACATCGAACATGGCCTCCGGATTGAAATCGACACCGCAGTCGGCCTTGACCAGCTCAGCCAGACGCAGCTTGTTTTCATTTTTGACCTGCTGCCAGCGCTGTTGGAAAGCCCTATCCCCGGCCAGTTGTTTGAGCTGCTCCAGTTGCACCAGATCGACCACCCAAGCGTCGCCGATGCTGTCGCTGATCAGCCGACTCAACCCCTGGTTGCACCAAGCCAGCCAGCGGCGCTGGGTGACACCGTTGGTCTTGTTGTTGAACTTCTCCGGCCACAGCTCGTAAAAATCACGAAACAGCCCCGCCTGCAGCAATTTGGAATGCAGTTCGGCAACGCCGTTGACCGAGAAGCTGCCGACGATCGCCAGGTAGGCCATCCGCACCTGCGGCTCGGGCCCTTCCTCAATGATCGACATGCGCCGCTGTCGCTCCATATCGCCTGGCCAGCGGTGAGCCACCTCCTTGAGGAAGCGGGCGTTGATCTCGTAGATGATATCGAGCAGCCGCGGCAACAACTGTTGAAACATCCGCACCGACCATTTTTCCAGCGCTTCCGGCAACAGGGTGTGATTAGTGTAAGCCATAGTGCCGCGGGTAATCTCCCAGGCTTCGTCCCAGCCCAGCCCCTGTTCATCCAGCAGCAGGCGCATCAGTTCGGCGACCGCGCAACTGGGATGGGTGTCGTTGAGCTGAAAACAGTTTTTCTCAGCAAAACTACTGAACTCGGAACCTTTGGTTGTCACCCACTTTTCCAGTACATCCTGCAAGCTGGCCGAAGCGAGAAAGTACTGCTGGCGCAAACGCAAATCTTTACCGTTTTCACTGGCGTCATTCGGATAGAGCACCATGGTGATCTTCTCCGCCGCATTTTTTGCTGCCACTGAACCCGGATAGTCACCGGAATTAAATTCGCCCAGGTCAAATTCAGCTGTCGCGGCAGACTTCCACAAACGCAGGGTATTCACGGTACCGTTTTGATAACCGGGAATGGGGACATCATGGGGCACCGCCATAACATCGCGGGTATCAACCCAGCGTGCCCGGAGCTTTCCATTGCAATCTGCGTAAAATTCGCTGCGGCCGCCAAACTTGATCCGCTGTTGGTACTCGGGACGCTCGATCTCCCAGCGATTTACCGTACCCAGCCAATGATCCGGTTCCTCCAGCTGATAACCATCTTTGATATGCTGGCGAAACATTCCGTATTCGTAACGGATACCGTACCCCTGCACCGGCAACTGCAGGGTGGCGCAACTATCGAGAAAACAGGCGGCCAATCGGCCCAGACCACCGTTGCCCAGTCCGGCATCCTGTTCGACATCGGCCATTTCTTCAAAATCGAGAAAGATTTTATTCA
>JAUVEB010000197.1 GCA_030595055.1 Desulfuromonadaceae bacterium | reverse complement strand
TGGTTATACCAGCAGCAACGAGAAGATATCTGGACCCAAGCCGTCGCCGTAGGAAGTTCAGAGTTTGTACGGAGAACATAGGACGCTCTTGGCCTGAAGGGGAGGTCGCGTGATGTCGCCGAAATTGACGGCGCGTTCGTTCTCCATGAAGGACAGGAAATTTATAAGCCCGATTTTGAGGCCGAAAATCGCCCTATAGCATCTAAAAACAGGTATTTTGGGAATGGTTTTTGTTGAATATCAACAACTTGGCTTGGTCCGGCCCCGTGTTGTCGGGTGAGTGATATGGAAGGAGTGATTTATGATTCTTTCTGCTAAGGACGGATTCGGGCGCGAATATGCGTCTCTTGATGATTCAGCATTTATTCCAAAGTACCGGGCCGCATGCTTTTGTGGCAAGATTCGATACGAGGTGAGCGCTGAACCCGTGGATGCGAAATTCTGTCACTGCAGAACATGCCAGACACTGCATGGTGCTCCTATGCAATGGGCTGCAATCTTTCACAAACACCACGTGCGGTTCACTGCCGGCTTGGATCTGCTGCATTATTACAATAGTGAGCAAGGAGTGAATGAGCGCATCTTGCCCTGCAAGGTCAGCTGTAGCCAGTGTGGGAGCCCGATTGCCGATGAAGGGCGCAGGATGTGGCTTGCTTTCCCCTCCCTGTTTGACTTTGGTCAAGATATCGAGATTCCGAATTCATTCAAACCAACCTGCCATATTTTCTATGGCCAGCGGGTTACTGACATCTGTGACAATTTGCCCAAGTGGTCAGGACATAAAAACCATTCTGCTCGGCTATGATCAGGACTTATTCATATCTTCTTACGTCTCAAAACTGATATGGCTGACAGTTGTCAAGAGGAATAAACCTTTCATCAAGGAGTGGAGGTGCGGCGGGTGTCAAGATAGTTGTCGCCTCAGTCTCATAAATAGTAAATTTTGACATGCTGTGGAGACTCCAGATTCTTACAAGTGTCGTATTGTAACTCACTGGAGGCACCAACTCTCTGTTTAGTTGAAAATGTCCTGAAAATTGTTCCGTATCGTTTCGAGGGGTAGCAAAAACGCTATGCCGGACAATTCCTAAATAATGCCGACTTGTTGGAAAGGGCCACCCCGATTTCTTGATCGAGATAGCCCTATTTTTTCATTCGAGTACCCGTTATCGGATCGAGTAGGAGCAGACCGTTAACCGCAAACCTGATTCCGTCCTGCCTTTTTCGCCCGATACAGTGCCTGGTCGGCAGCCTTGATCACGGCAGCGGCAGTATTAAGTTGTGCGTCCCGTTCGGCTGCGCCGATACTGATCGTGACTTTCAAGGCATTTTCACGTTTTTTCCCACCTGTTGTCCGCCTTTTCGGTTTCTTCTTCGGCCGGTCCTTGCCGCGGGGAACAAAGCGGGAATCTTCCACCGCCTGACGCAGCCGTTCCAGGTACGGCAGGGCATCCTCAATCTGCCTGCGGGGGAGGATCACCGAGAACTCCTCACCACCGTAGCGGAACACCTTGCCGCCACCGCTGACGGCCGCCAGTTTGCCGGCAACCATTTTCAACACCTGGTCACCGACATCGTGACCATGAGTATCGTTGAACTTCTTGAAATGATCGATATCGAGCATTGCCAGGGTGTAGCGGCTGCCCAGCTTGGCCAGCGCTTCGTTGAGGGCGCGCCGCCCCGGCAGACCGGTCAATTCGTCGCGATAGGCAAGGGAGTGGGAGGTTTCCAGAATCCCCATGATCAGGATCAGACCGGCACTCGCCAGGTAGAGCCGCAACGGTTGGCTCCCCAGCCCGGAAAAACCGGCCAGAATCATCAGTTGGGCCCAAAAGAAACTGGCCTCAAAAGCGGCCAGATTGCGTAGCGAGCGCACAGCAAACAGCAGCAGGACCAGTCCGTTTGCCAGCAACAGGGGTTGTGCCAGCGGCAAGGCCTGCAGTTGCGGCAGGTCGAACAGTGGATAATTCAGCCAAAACTGGATGAGTGTCGGTCGGTAATGGATCAACCCACCGCAGGTCAATAATTCGGCAAGCAGAACCGTCAGCCAGAACGCGCCACGTAGGTTGAGCATTCCCCGTTCGCGAAACCAGGACACCAGCAGCAGATTCAGCGGCAACAGCAAGGCCGCAGACTGAAAAACTAACTGCGCCGTTGTCTCCACCGGAAAATAAACCATGCTCAGCTCAACCAGCAGCATAAGAGCGATGGCGTAGATCAACCGGGTCCGATTGAACCGCCAGCCGAGTAGCGGCCCGATGATGACAACGGCAAAAGGAAACACCCGAAGAAACGGCAGCAACTCAACAGGAAGATTTTTCTGGGCCAGTGCGAAGAGAGCGACGGCACAGAGCAGCCCGTTGGGCAGCAGGAAAGGATAAATGAATTTTCTAATCACAAGGGCATTGCTCCTATCGGACAAAACATCACAACAGGAAACATTATAAACAGCTAAAGGTTGAATTGCTATGTTCTGTTTTCGTAGCAGCAAATAGGGGGCTTTTCGCGTGTTATAAGGGGTGAATTATCAGTCACTAGCCCCTGTAGACCGAGAGTTTCTTGAAAAGTCATTATCCTGCGGGTCACTATAGGCTCTGCTCTGACGACGAAGGCCTCTAAAAGAAAGGAATGTTGCCACGGACCCCGGAATCCGGCAGGCCTTTCAGCAAAAGCCGGCGAATAAATTTCTGTCCGTTTGCCGGTCTTAAGTAGTGAAGGTACGCTTTGACGGCAAACTCACAGGGTTTCATGAAATAAAATAGGTCGGTTATTTCCGACTCGTCCCTGAATGCAGAAACATTCCGATAATTTGACAGAATATGTGCAAGAACATCAGCGGGCAAAGTCGAGAGCTGAGCAGCTGCAGCGATATACTCCGTTGGCGCAAGGGTATGGTTGTCGGCCATGAAATGTCTCTCAACTATGGCATGCGCAATTTCGTGAACCAGGTAACTGCGCCACAGGGAGATGCTCATCGGGATACCAAAGGCAGGTGGAGCCCTGTGGGAGGCCGCAACTGCTGACCGATAATCCAGAACAAAGATGCTATTGTTTTCCGGATGATAGCAGCCGATAGATACAAAGTCTTCACACGGTTGGATTTGTTGTTTGAAAGTGATCGTTAACTGACTAGGAAAATCCAGGTCCAACGGCCGGAAGAAATCATGTGCATTTTGCGCTGCGGCACAGACAGCGTCCCGCTCGCTCATGAGTCCACCGGTTATGCAGATATTGAATTCTTCGCAGAAAGATGAGTTGCACCCGACAGCGGCGATCGGCGAGACGAGGAGCAAGGTGACAGAAAGCAGCCAAGCAGATAGTAAAATGTGAATCTTGGGGATCAGGTAATAGATAAACTCTCCTTCTTTTACTCGGGTCAGTCCCTGCGAGGACCGTACTCTTCTCCCTCGCCTTGGCTGTAATCCAACAAAAAAGCCGAACTGAACCGTAGGATGAATATCCTTCGGCAGCTCGGCCATCTTTGTATACAAAGACCCGCCGCTTTCCGTCCCCCCCCTCACAGAAGGGCTGGCGTTGTCGGGATTATATTTTTTATTTCCTGACTTTTATCACTACTCCATGAGGAAACAAGCATGATGGTAATTATATTCCATTCACAGTTTGTTCCTGTTGATTCACTACCTTTTAGTCCTTCTATTCCTACTCTCTGATATTTGAAAAAGTCAAATGTGGGGAAGATGATCAATTTGTCCAAGAAGTAGTTCCGAATCACTTTGACTGGTCGCGTAGAGGTACAAGAGTTGTGCAACAATTATCCTGTCCGGTCGGCGTCAATTAACTTGACCGGTTGAGTGACTCTCCAGATAAGCTAATCCTTGACTAAAAAAGGAGGCTGGCTTGCCTGAAGAGGCTCTACGCTTGGAACAAACCCTTT
>JAUVEB010000155.1 GCA_030595055.1 Desulfuromonadaceae bacterium | reverse complement strand
CCGACACTGTGAACCAGCCGCAACCGACTCAGATCAAATTTCTCACGCAGTTTCAGGCCGCTGCGCATCATCATGCGGATCGCTGTCGGCGCCGTATACCAGACATTGACCTGCTGTTCTTCAAGAGTTCGACACCAGCGTTCGGCATCGAAATCAGCCTCGTCGACCAGATTGGTCACCCCGTGGGTCAAGGGAGCGATGATCCCGTAGGAAGTCCCGGTCACCCAGCCGCAATCGGCCGTGCACCAGAAGATATCCCCCGGATGCAGATCGAGAACATATTTCCCGGTCAGATAGTGGGTCAACACGGCATTATGCACATGCACCGCCCCTTTCGGCTTGCCGGTGGTGCCGCTGGTGAAATGAAGCAGCGCCATATCCTCGGGATCGGTCGGCGGGATACTAAATTCCGCTGAAGCCGCAGCGAGAAGTCGCGGCAGAGAGAGCACGCTTGCATCCTGATCCTGGTCGATATCGGCCAGCAGAATATATTGTAGTTTCGGCAAGGAAGAACGCAGTGCGGAAACTTTTTTACGGTAGAGGCGTTCGGTGGTGACCAACACCCGGGCATCGCCTCGCTCCAGCCGCTGGGCAATCGGCTCCGGCCCGAACGCCGAAAACAACGGGCAGAAAACACTGATGTTTTTCAGCGTGCCGAGGGCAGCAAAGTAGAGTTCCGGAATCCGCCCGGACAGACTGAAGACCCGCTCTCCTTTGCTCACACCCAGCGTTTTCAGCACATTGGCAAAACGGTTGCTCTGCGCTTTAAGATCGCCGTAGGTAAAATCTTTAACTTGTCCATCCTTGCCCAGCCAGCGCAGCGCCACTCGAGAATGCCCGGCTCCAGCAGCATGGCGATCAACCGCTTCGTGGGCAATATTCAATCCTCGTCCATCGGGAAGGCCGTCGAGCTCCTGACGCACCTTATCCCAGGAAAAATCGCTACAGGTCTGTTGATAATCGATAAGGTTCGGCTGAATACGCCAAGAAGAGGGGGATTTTTTGATCGGCGGCCAGTCCATTCCAGAAACCTCCATATTCGACCGGAGCATTCCGGATGTTTCCGTTCGAGAAAAATCCGGGCTTCAGGACATCAGATTTCAAGTTTCGCATGGAAAGTATAGCAACGATAATGTTGATAGCAACTGGCTGAAATAAATGAGAAACCTCTTTTTGCCACAGACATGCACAGACAATTGCAGAATAAAATCAAAATCTTATCTCGCGCCAAGCTGCCAAGTTGCCAAGGTTAAAACCCATAGAATAAGTGTTATTGCGGCTTGAGTGAGCAAAACGAACGAGCGCGAGGATGATTGTGAACTTTGCTGATTTCAGGTTAGATATTCCGCCCCTGCCCGTGTGGGTCTGTGACGGTTAAGGCCAGAGGAGATAAAATGTTCTACTAATCCTCAGGTGAAGCAGGATGGCATTCTGATACGACCAACAGAGAAAGGCCCAATCTGAAAATTAGGTTGGGCCTTTCTCTGTGTCGTGGGTATGGTGACGACAAGTCCCAGGGATAGCCATGTATTCATTCAATCGGCAGCCCCTGGAATGGGATCAGCACCCGTTCTGAATGGTTACCCTAATTCAATTTAGTCCGCAGGGTATTACCCTGTACTTCCAATATTTCCAGATGTTTCGATCCAACACTGAGATATGGCCTCAGTAGATCATCTGCCTATCGGCTCCACAAAGAGCATTGCCAAAGTGTGTGCTAAATATAGCGCAATACGAGGCCGCTGATATCAACGAGAACGATGAATATCTGTTTTATGTCCGTGGTAAACGATCCTTCCAGGTGGGAAATAGAATCCGTTCCGCGGAATCGGTCACAACGGGAAAAAGATGAAATCACTTTTCAAATGGACTTCCGGCTCTTATAGGGTAAGTTTTACACACAATGCCAAACCAAATCTGGCCGGGAATGGGCTTTTGTCACCCATTTCCAACGGTTTCAATTCAGCGATAAGGGGGCGACCCTGTGCGCAAAAGCGATCGTAATGCAAGAATTCTGATTCTCGGAGCGGGCCCGGGAGGGCTTTCGGCCGCGCACTACTTGCGACGGTACGGCTACAAGAACGTTACGGTCTTTGAAAAACTGGGACGAGTGGGCGGACTGTGCCGTTCCGTCACCGAGGACAACCAGTCCTTCGATCTGGGCGCGGCGGTGATCTCACCCGAATACCGCGAAATACTCAAAATGGCTCGTCGTACCGGGGCTCGCCTGGAAAAGGTTATCGGAGCAGAGGCGTTCTCGATGGCCAATGAGACTGGTGGTGAGCCCTACCATCGGCTGTTGGACTATCTCGCGGGGGGATCGTCGTGGGGCGCCTACCTGCGCTACCTGCTGCTCTGCCTGCGCTACCTGTGGACGCGTTTTCTTTTGCGCGAGGTGTTCCGTCGACCGGGATGGGCGGGAATCGATTTGCATCCGGAGCTGTGCGTCACCTTTGCCGTTTGGCTGAAAAATAACCGACTGGAGGAACTGGGCCGTCTCTTTGAACTGCCCATCACAACCTTCGGCTACGGCAACCTCGACGAGATTCCCGCACCCTATGCGCTGCGCTACATCAGCCCATTGTCCCTGGTGGCGTTTCTGCTCAGTGCCACCAGATTCGCGCGGTTTCTACCGGGGGTATTGTTGCTGAGGCGCTTCAGATATGGTTTCCAACGATTCTGGGAGAAGATGGCCTGGGACCTGAACGTGCGGCTGAATGTCGAGGTCAAGGCAATCAAGCGAAGCGACCAGGGAATCACTGTGACCTACACCCATCCCGTACAAATTATCGGCGAGCAGCTAACTCACACCGAAGACAAGACCCAGTTCGATTACCTGATTGTCGCTTGTCCGCAGCTGAAAGAGACTCTGGAAAAGATGATGGATCTGACCAAGGAGGAAGCCTGGCTGCAATCAAGGACGGAATTCATCCCCTACGCCGTTGCCTCCTTCGAAATTGCCGACATGGTTTTAAAGGAGCGGGTGGCCTTTCATCTGCCCCTTCCCCCCCTGGGCGAGCCAATGATCATTTCCCAACCACACCCGGACAACGAATTGATGGCTTTCTACGCGCGGTTGCCCTCTATCGAGCCGACTGAGGCTGACGAACGCCGGCTGCGCGAACATATCGAACGCTATGTGAAAGCCTTCGGCGGACGAATCAAAACGGATGACGATTGGCACTCCTACGATGCCTGGCTCTATTTCAAGCATGTCTCGGTAGAGGAGTTTCGCGCCGGCTACTACAACAGGTGGGAAAAGATCCAGGGAGACAACCGGACCTTCTACGTGGGCGGGTTATTCGATTTCGATTATGTCGAGGGAATCGCCCGTTATAGCCGCTTCCTCATTGAAAAGCACTTTGTGGAAGGGGATTGACAGCCGCGGTTTCTTGCAACCCTGAAAAAATAAGAATGGCGCCCGATGTAAAGCGCCGCCACCCAGACCGTACGAAAATGCGTCGGAAAAATAGCACGCATTATAGGAGGCTGACAGACCGTGCAATATTGAACCCCATATTTGAGGGCTACAATGATGCCGTTTCGACCTTGGTCTCCAACCAAGCATAGTAGCTGACACCGGCAAACCCTAAGGTGAACAGCAATAAGAAGACTGCAAACAAAGCCAATACAAAGGTCTGCCGGTAATAAGCCTTTCGATAGCAGAGATAGGCGAGATAGCTAAATAGCAAACAAAGTGGTACGGAGAAAATAATCATCATAATAATTCTGGTTTCGTTTTTATCAGTAACACCCTCCTGCCGGTTCGGCGGAGATTAAGAGATTAAATTTAGTATCATGTAAACCATAAACTAACGCATCTTGCTGAACAGTTACCGAAATTTTATAATGTACGTAGGTACTCGTCGTTTTCAGCAAGAGGTGGTTTCCTTCCCAATATTCACAAGGCTATATATTTGGCCGTTTCGTGACTGAAAGAGTGGTGAGGTTATAGCCGCTTACACTCTCAATGTGGTTGCTCAAGTGCGGGTCCACTCAATGCGGGCAAAAGCGTTGTGATTATGGATGCTTTCCTGATTGACTATGTTAACTTGAAACCATGAAATCCGAGCATCACTCACCAGTTTTTGTGCCACGTTACGGACAATATCCTCGACAAATACCGGGTTCTCATAGGCTTGTTCAGTGACCGCCTTCTCATCCTCACGCTTTAATAGGACGTATACCGGGGCAGAGGCAGATGTTTCTGCGATTTCAATGAGATCCTCAATCCAAAACAGCTCGGGATTGCCGTTGGGTTTTCGGACCGTACGTATCTCAATGCTCACGTGACCCCTCTGATTATGGGCGCCATATTTCGAAATGGCCTTACTGCACGGACAAAGGCTGGTTACCGGAACCTTTACGCCCAAAATATAATCATCACCTTGGTCATCGGCGGCACCAACAAAGCTGCACTCATACTTCATGAGGCCTGAAGACTTGCTGACCGGTGCCACCTTTTCCAGGAAATACGGAAAGCAGATTTCAACCTTTGCCCTTTCAGCCTGAAGGCGCTCTTTGAGGGAAGGTAACATCTGCGACAAGGTTCGTATGGTCATCTCGTCCTGATACTCGTTGAGCACCTCGAAAAAACGACTCATATGCGTCCCCTTGAAATAATGGGGGAGATTGACTGTCATCGACAGGGTAGCAACCGTTTTCTGACGACCGTTGGCTCTGTCTAACACAGTGATGGGGTGGCTGATATCACAGACACCAACCTCATCGATCGGAATGTTGCGTCTGTCCTGGGAACTCTGAAGATCAATCATCGCAATTTTCCATTTTGGAGATATTTTTCAGGATTGTGGCATATTGGAGTCATAGAATGAGGGCTTAGTGTGGGGGCTATGCACCCGATCAACTGATTCTGAGAACCTTGGCACCGCGAATTTTGCGCTCCTTGAGTTCGAGCAGGGCCCGGTTGGCATCTGCCAGGGGGAATTCTTCAAAGGTGGGATGCAGGGGAATTTCCGCCGCCAGCTTGAGAAATTCAGTGACATCTCTACGGGTTACATTGGCAACACTCTTGATGTTTTTTTCCATCCAGAGGTCACGCGGATAGTCGATCCCGGAAAGCAGATCGCGGTCATGATCTTCTTTGCGGATGGCGTTGATCACCAGCCGACCACCCGGAGCCAGTCGGCGCAATGCCGCGACCACCGGACGCCAGGCCGGGGTTGTATCGATGATCGCCTCCAAAAGTTCCGGAGGAGTGTCCTCACTGCCGCCGGCCCAGGCGGCACCAAGTTCCAGGGCAAAATGCTGCTCTTTTTCGCTGCGAGCAAAGACGTAGACAGGCAGATCCGGGAACTGATGACGGACAAGTTTCAGCACCAGGTGCGCAGACGCGCCGAATCCGGTCAAACCAAGCGGCCCACCCGAGTCAATTTCCGCAAGCTGCAATGAGCGATAACCGATCGCCCCGGCGCAGAGCAACGGAGCTGCTTCAGCATCGCTGAAGGTATCGGGAAGGGGATGGGCAAAGCCCGCCGGTACAACCATATATTCG
>JAUVEB010000258.1 GCA_030595055.1 Desulfuromonadaceae bacterium | reverse complement strand
TCGATTATCTGCAGATCCTGTTTTCCGCTGATCGACGGCATGTGGCCGAGGTGTTGATGGTTGAACAGGAGGGAGACAGTACCCTGCTTCGTTTCATTGATGTTGAAATCAACGCTGAACTGGCGCCGGATGCTTTTCAGGTTCCTGAATTCAGATGAACCTGTTTGTCGTCTGTTACCGTAGATTCCAGCACCGCCGCAGCTGGTTGGTTCTGGCTCTGTTGCTGCTGCTGGTTGTCGCTGCCTGGCAGCTTTCGCAGTTCAGGGTGGAGGAGAGTATCTCGGCGATGCTGCCGGATGGAGAGTCGCAGGTGGCGCGCGATTTCCAGCTGCTGCAGAGAGCCCCCTTTGCCCGCAAGCTGGTAATGCACCTTCGCGCCGCTCCGGAGATCGAAACAGCACAGCTGCTGACAGCAACCGACCGGCTCCGTGATGCCCTTCCCGCGACTTTGTTCAGTAATCTGCTCAGTGGTCCGGGAAAGATGACCGCGAGTCCGCTGTTCACTCAACTGGGAGGCTATCTGCCGCGGCTCGCCGATGCCGATGACCTGCAGGCGGTTGCTGCGCAGTTGACTCCGGAACAGATCGACCGCAGTTTGGCTACGGCATTTGCGCAGCTGCTGCAACCGCAGGGGGTGGCGCTCAAGGGGAAGATCCGCCGTGATCCGTTGGAGTTGGAGCGCTTGGCGTTGCAGAAGCTGCGCTATCTGAATCCGCTCCCCGGAGTGCGGTTGGAACAGGGGCACTTTCTCAGTCATGACGGGCGCAGCAGTCTGATTCTCGCCGATACCCCGGTGCTGATTACCGATGCGGTCGGGGGGAAAGCCCTGCTCGATGCTTTTGCCGTGGCACAACAACAACTGCCCGAGGGGATCAGCGCTGAGCTGGTCAGTGGACACCCCTATACCCTGGCCAATGCCGAGGCGATACAGGGGGACATGAAATTGGTGCTGCTGGTCTCCGGGATCGGTATCCTGTTGCTGTTTCTGTTCTTCTTGCGTTCACTACGAGCCCTGTTTGTCTATCTGCTGCCGCTGTTCAGTATGCTGGTCGCGCTGCTGGTGGCAGCAACCTGGTTCGGAACGCTCTCCGGCATCACCGTCGGTTTCGGGGCGGTGCTGCTCGGCATCACCATCGATTTCGGCCTGCATGTCTATTTTGCTCTGCGTTACGGCAGTGGTGAGGGGGGGCGGGAGCAACTGTTGCGGGCGGTCTCGCGACCGGTTCTCTTCGGCGGGCTGACCACCTTGGCCGCTTTTGCCGTGCTGCTGGGCTCCGAACTGCCGGGACAACGGCAGCTGGCGGTCTTCGCCATGGCCGGAATCGTTGCCGCCCTGCTGTTGGCATTGCTGTTTCTGCCCCATTTTATCGGCGACAGGAAAGCAGCGGAATCCCTTTCCCGGCGCCGGCTGCGGCGGCATATTTATGATCGTGTTCCGGTGTTGCGCATGACGGTGCTGTTGCTCTGGCTGGCCGTTGTTGGTTTTGCTGCCGTACAGGCCCGGCATCTGACGATCAACGGTGAGCTGCGGCAGCTCAGCTATCTTCCGCAGTCGCTGCAGCAGGCCGAGCAGCGGCTGGGAGAGAGTTGGGGAGATATGCGCAGCCGGGCGCTGGTTTTTGCCTCTGCCCCGGACCTGGAGAGTGCCTTGCAGCGCAATGAACTGGTCTGGCAGCAGCTCAAGGAGCAGGGGTTTCAGGCTGAGGTTGTCAGTCTGGCACCGTTATTTCCCTCGCAGCGGACCCAGCAGCAGCGGCTGCAGGTCTGGGAAGAGTTCTGGCAGCAGCGGCAGGCGACCACCCGAGACCTGTTACAGGCGAGCGGGCAGAAGTACGGATTTTCCGCCGCTGCCTTCGACCCCTTCTGGGAGCGCCTTGCTCAGTCCCCGGTCCCGCTCGATCAGGCTCTTGTTGAGAGCTGGGGACTCGGTCGTTTGCTGGACAATCTGTTGCTGGCCGATGGGCGGGGCTATCAGCTGCTGACCCTGCTTCCCGACCGGCCGGAGCTGATCAGTGCCCTGGATGCAGGGTTGGCGAAACTTCCGGGAGTGACTCTGGTTTCGCAGAGCCGTTTCGGTCGGCAGCTCAGTGATGAGATCGGCGCCGATTTCAGCCGTTTTATCAGCTCTGCGGGGATCGCCGTGCTGGTCTTGCTGCTGTTGCTGTTCCGCCGTCTGCCGGAGGTGCTGCTGGCTCTGTTGCCAGTGCTCACCGGTCTGCTGGTGATGTTCGGCGGCATGGGCCGGCTCGGCTTGGAGATGAACCTGTTCAATGTGATCGCCTCGATCCTGATTATCGGTCTGGGGGTTGATTACGGCATCTTCATGGTTTGCCATGGTCAGCAGGAGGAGGACCTGGCTTCGTCAAGGGCGATTCTGGTTTCCGGGCTGACGACCCTGGTCGGTTTCGGGGCTCTGGTGTTGGCTAAGCATCCGGCTCTGCATTCGATCGGTCTGACGGTGCTGCTCGGGATCAGCGCGGCGGTGCCGACAGCGGTGCTGGTGATCCCGGCTTTCCGGCCGAAGAGGCGCTGATGCTGCGGATCATTTGTTCATTCCTGCTGTTGCTCCTGGCGGCCTGTGCGCCACCGACCCCGCCGCAGCAACTGCCGGACGACTGCCGGGCGGAGGCGGCACCGGCGCAGCTGCTGGCATCGAACTGGTTGCAGCAGCCGGGGATCTG
>JAUVEB010000094.1 GCA_030595055.1 Desulfuromonadaceae bacterium | reverse complement strand
AATTCGGTCACAATGTTTTCGGTATTTCCGGCACGGATTCAAATCTTACCGAAGCACCGGGCGGCGGCTTCGACGGTTCCTGTGCAAAGTGTCACAACACACTGGCGAGTGCAGAAGCTGGAAGTGGCTGCGAAGGCTGTCACCTGCCGCAGCATCATAAAAATGATGGTCAAGCGGGTCCGGCAGGTCAAGAGGACGGTTGGTACCGTTTTCTGGGCAGTGCCATGGCGCGTGATCTGAATGACAACGCACCTGGTGATCGGCCGGGCGTAATGGGACTTGAAGATCCGAACTGGGAGCAGGACCCCTCTTCGACCCAGCATAACGTATACAAGGGGACCGATGTCATCTATTCGGAGGCCTTCTATGCTAATCACAACAGTATCGGGGAGTTCTGCCAGGGGTGTCACTACGATTTCCACCGGCTGATGAATACCAATAGTGCAGACCTGTCCGGTGCCTGGATCCGCCATCCTTCCGATGTTATTCTGCCTGCCGATCCCGCCCTTGAGTATGTCGGTTACACCACCTATAACCCACTGGCGCCCGTGGCCAAGCAAACATTGTCCGATACCCCTTCTGATGCAGTCGTTGCCGGTGAGGATGTTGTCACCTGTATCTCCTGCCATCGTCCGCACGGTTCTCCTTATCCTGATATGCTCCGCTGGGATTATCTGAATGATTGTACTGCGAGTGTGCCGGATTCTAATGCAAATCCGTGTGGTTGTTTCGCCTGTCATACAACCAAAGACGGGATTTAAGTTTTAGTAGAAGTATTTCAAGTAAAAAAGTGTCTATCTTCAAAGGGTGATACCGCAGGGAAACTTCCTGCGGTATCACCCGGAGATGAAAGCAAACTGATCATCTGCATCCGTTACCACCCGCTCCTCTTTGACCGCTCGTTTCTTTTTAGAGCTCCCTACCCTTCCGTCTCACCAATTATGGCACGCTGGCGAAAAATAGCCTCTTCGTTCAACGTCTGTTCCTGTTTTTCATTCAATTGGGTTCCATAGGATTGAAAACCGGCGACATCGTGCGTCTGTCCCAGAGACAGATTTGCCCCGGTGTGCATCCAGATGTTTTTGTAGGGGAAAATCCTGAAGCCGCTCATCAGCCCGACGATATCCTGCGTGGCAAGCGTCAGATCCAAGATGAAGAACTCTTCGCCGGTATAGATATCCATCCCGATGAAACCCGCCGGTTTGATGATTTCTTTCACCAAAAAGATTGAAAAACGGGCCTCGACCATCCCCTCCAGCAGACGCCGTTTATCACTGCCATCGGGGTAGCGGTTGCGATTGAGCATCTGCTGAACAGCGTTGATACCGCGCGGACGGTACATATAGATCTGGTAATCCTGAAAGATGTCCATCTCGAATTCATCCTCAAAAAGGATAACCTTCTTACCATTCTGCCTGGAGAGCATCCGCAAGCGTTTGGCGCAGGCAAACACGGCGTCTTTTCTGACCAGCCTGCCTGTTTCGGTATGCAGTTCGGTCATAAGCGGTCGCAGACGCTGATACTCGGCAACCGTTGCCTCAAGATCCTCCGGAATGATGGTTGTCGGTGAATGCAAGGGAGATTCTCCTTTTGATTGCTATGAAAATATCAGGTAACTGTTCAGCAAAATGTGCTGGTGATGCTCATGGAAAGGGTGTCTGTCGCCCATATGGCGACAGTCAAGCCCCCAGGAATGGGTTCAATGCGGCCCTTGGAATGGGCGGCACCAAACCATCAGCACCCGTTCTGAATAGATACAATATCAGTAGTTTTAAACCCCACCGGTCAATCCCATGCCCGGTCTTTTACAGCTTGCTCAACGCCCTTTCTACCCAGTCAAATCCGATTCGCTCCTGTTCAAGCCGTAACCGGTCGCTCAATCGATTCTGACGCAGATCGTCGTACAGTTCGTGCTCCGCGCCGTTCAACCGGTGAAGATCACGTCGTTCGGATTGCGGCTCCAATCCCCAATGCAGCCGATGAGCAAGTAACGTCTCCCGGTCCATCAGAAAGGAGATCGCTGTTGGAAAGTGGGCACGCAGCTGATCGAGGATGGCAAACCCGTGGGTATCAATATCCCCCCAGTAGTAGATGCTGCGATCTTGCAGCCAACCCGCCTCAACCAACTTCTCGAAACCGTAGCCGGCGCCGAAGATCACCATGCTGCGTGGGACGGGGGGAAAAGCGAGGAAGTTGATCTCATTCTCGGTGATGAAAACCTTTTTTACCGGCAGGTCAAGCTGGGCGAAGGTCTCTATGATGATGGTAATATCCTGGTCAGTTTCGGTGGGAAAGAGCGCGAGATGCTGATCCAGCACGCGGAATCGCACACGCGACGGTTTGTCGCGAAACCCGTAGCGTCGGCAGAAACCGGTCACCCCTCGCGCAGTTTCATCGATGGTCTCCGGCGGCAGCAGTAGATCAAAAAGCTCTGTCAGCACGCCCCGATGGCCCTCGATGAACTTGCTGTGGATTCCCGGTATATCCACCTGACGCAGATAGATACCGGGGCGGGGATGGAGCTGCAGCCAGGAGACAAGATCCAGCAGCAGTGGCCACTCATCAGCAAGACTAAGAACTCGAAGCGGACGCTTTCCCAGCCAGGGGAGCAGTTGTGGATGTCGTTTCCGAGTTAACTCGACGAGAGCAGCAAAACTCTCAGCGTCGCGACCTTTTCCGATCCAGCCGAGAGCATCCTCCAGCGAATCGATCCAGATTTCGGCCGGCACGGAGTTAGGTCCCAATATGCGATGGTTGACGCTTCGCCACACCACGCGATAGTGTTTCGCCCCGCTATTGAGCCCGGTGATCCAGCTGCGTACGTCTTCGAAACGTTCCGCCAGTTCCGCCGAGGTCGGCCTTTTCAATCTCAAGCGTCGAGGAAAGACCGAGGTACCATCAGTAAGTTCGGCCAGCAGCACCCCCCTGTCCCACAGTTTTTGCACCTGGGTGCGCAGATCGGTCAGCGTCGTCCAGTTCATGACTGCAGCTGCTGTTTCTCGGCGCGATACTCCTCAATAGAGAGATTGCGCAGGCAGGAGGCGCGTCCGTTCTCGTTGTGCACAAAACCGACGTTGGCGACAAACGGTTCGATGATGTGGATCTTCTGCAGCGGCGTTATGATCAGCAGTTGCAGATTCAGTTGAGCAAAGAGCTTCAATCCGTAATGGGTCGATTCGTCCGAACCGCGACCAAAGGCTTCATCGATCACCACAAAGCGGAAGGAACGCGAGCGAACCGCACCCCATTCCAGGCCGAACTGATAGGCCAGGCTGGCCGCCAGTACAGTGTAGGCCAGCTTCTCCTTCTGTCCCCCCGACTTGCCCCCCGAATCGGCGTAGTGCTCATGTTCGCTGTCATCCTCACGCCAGCGTTCGCTGGCGGCGAAGACGAACCAGTTGCGCACATCGGTCACCTTGGTTGTCCAGCGACGGTCCATCTCGGACTGCCCCTCGCGACCACGAAAGCGCTCAATGATCCGGCGCACTTGAAGGAACTTGGCCTCGGAATACTGGGCATCGTCCGAACCGGTCAACGCTCCTTCGGTGCAGGCTCGCAGCTCAGTCTGAAAGTCGCGGATGTCGGCATCGATGGCGGTTTGCGCTTCGAGCACGATGTAACGGCCGGGGTTGTAGTCGATCTGGGTGAGCGACTCGTTGATGCGGGTGATGCGTTCCTTGATGGTCTCCCGCTCCCGCGCCAACTGGGACTGAAAGTTGGCCACTTCACGAATGGTGTTTTCGTTGAGCAACTCTTTGAAACGTGCTTCAAAACGAGGAAGATCATCAGCGTTGAGCTGCTTGAGCATCGTCCGATATTCGCTCGCAGCATCCACCGCGACATCCACCTCTTGGGTTTCGAGGGGATAGGCCGTACTGTAGGAACGCATCGCATCGATGATTTTGTCGCGCATGCGGGCAATCTTTCGATCCTCGCTGTCGATCCTTGTCTGCAGCCAGTCGCGCATCTCCCGCTCCCGGTTATCGCAGGACTCGACCGTGAGCTGATGCTCTCCCAGCGCTTCATCGCGCAACGCGGCGAGTCGGGTGAAATACTCGCCGGGGACAGATTCGGCAGCGGGAATCAGCATTTGTGTCTGCTGCCGCAAGGTTTCGGCGTCGTGTTTTTTCTGCTCGGTTCTGGATCGGTTGTCTCTACGCTCTTCAAGTTGCTGTTCAACCAGCGCGAGGGCATCTTCCAGCTCTTTAAGCTGTTCGGCGAGAGTCTTGAGGATGTCGGAGGCGGCCTCCAACTGGCGCTTTTCATCCTCCATCCGGGCTATTTCAACCGCCGGAGGCTGCCAGTCCAGCTCACGAAAATCACCATATTCGACAAGTTTTGAGAGTGTTTCAAGGCGGCTCTTAATCGATTTCTGTTCGCCATGCAGCACGCTGATGCGGTCACCGATCTCGCCGAGCTGTGTCTCCAGCCCCCGGACCTTCTCCTGCAACGCGGCGATCTTGGCTTCATTGCTCCAGCCCAGCACATAGCGGCTACGATCATTGAGGCGATGGCGGTCATCCTTTTCATGACGGCCACCCGGCGTTTTGATCTGCCCGGCACGGGTGATGGCCCTGCTCGCGCGGCGAAACTGCTCCTGGGTGGTGCAGCAGGCCACATCGAAGCGATGAGCGATCTCGTGTTCCAGCCAGTCATAGCAGGGAGAATCGGGCTTGACAGAGATTTTACGGGCCAACGAATCGGCGTGCAGGGATGGCAACTCTGCTCGGCTTTTCGAGCGCACCCGAAAGTAAACCAGCCGCCCCTTGAGATGGGTGCGGTCCACCCATTCGGCCACCCGGGCGTAATGCCGATCCGGCACCAGGAGCGACAGGCCGAAGCTGTGCAACATCCGCTCTATGGCCCCTTCCCAGTCCCGTTCATCCTCACGCACCTGGATCAGCTCACCGGCAAAGGGCATCTCGTCTTCCGGCAGGTTCAGGGCACTGCACAAGGCGTGACGCATAGCGATCTGCCTGGCGTCGATATTGCTGCGTCGGGCCTTCAGGCTGTTGATTTCAGTGCTCAGTTGTTCGTGCTCGCGCCGGCCTTGGGCAAAGAAGACCCCGGCTTCATTCAGCTCGTTCTGGATGTTGGCTTCTTGCTCTTCTGCGTCCTCGCGCAGGCCCGAGCATTGCCGGTGTTGCTCCAGAAAAGCCTCATCGTCGGCGGCCGGATGAAGGTCCAGATCTTGCGCCAGCTCGGCATAGCGATCCGCCTTTTTTCGTCGCCGTTGCTGTTCCTCACCCATGACACGGATCTTTTCACTGAGGTTCTCGATTCGATCACCGCCATTCTCCGCGATGGTACGCCGCAATTCCCTTTCCTGTCCCTGTAGTGAAGATTTCTGTTCATTCAGACGCTCGATCCGGGTGTTGTGCCGGGCGAGATCCTCACCGAGGCTGACCAGGCGCTTCTCCAGAAGTTCCAGTTTATGCTCAGCGAACCAGGGTCTGAGGGCTTCGCGGCAGGCCCGCAGTTGCTCCGTCGCCGTCACCAGTTCCGCGTAGCGCTCGCAATCGATCACCAGGGGCTCAAGCATCTCGACTTGCCGTTTGGCCTTGAGCACGGCTTCATGGGCGCGGTTGAGATCGTCAAAATGGTTGATCAAGGCGGTGATGCGCGGTTTGACATCAAAGGGTTCAAGCATGTGAGTGCGCACAAAATTGGTGAGATTGCCCACCGATTTCAGTGACACGGTCTGGTGAAAAAGATCCAGCGCCTGTTCGTTATCGATGCCGAAACGCCGCCGAAACCAGGCCCCGTAGGGTGGAAAACTGTCGAACAGCGTCACCCCCGCTCCGCGCAAGCGTTTGCGCAAATTGCCGATCTCGGTTCCGAAGCGGGCAAAATCGGCGGCAATGGAGAGATCCTGCTCGCAAACGGCATAGAATCGCGCGGGCTGTCCTTGTGCGTCCTTCATCCAGAACACCTGGGCCAGCGTCACTGTTTTACTGTAGCCGGCGTTGTGAAACACCGCCAGAATCACCGTATAGCTATTATGATCGCGCAGCGCGACCGGCTTGGCGCTGCCGCTTATCTCGTTGCGTTCGGACTTGTAGTAACCCTGCACATAGGAACGCAGAGTGCGCTCGCGAGCCTCGGCTCCGGCCGCCTTGTTGTAAGCGACACGCTGGGCCGGTACCAACAGGGTGGTCACCGCATCCACCAGGGTCGACTTGCCGGAACCGATGTCGCCGGTGAGCAGGGCGTTCTTGCCGTCGAGGTGCAGCGTCCACACCCGACCGTCGAAGGTGCCCCAGTTGAACACCTCGAGGCGCTGCAAGCGAAAACCGGCCAAGCGGTCATCACCGATAAATTCGAGTTCCAGGGTCTCACTCATCGACGGTCTTTTCCTGTTGCGTCAGTTGACTCTGATAGGCGGCCAGACGCTGATCGAACTCCGCCAGCCACTGGGCATCGACAAAAGCTTTGAGAATACGCCGGACCTCGAACATCCGCTCCTGACCACGCAAGCGGCGGACGAACCCCAGCTCGGCGACCTTGTTCAAATGCGTATCGACCTGATCGATTAACCGAGTCTCGTTGCTCCCCGCAGGCAGAAAGACGCGGATCAGCTCCACAACCTCGTCGCGAGAAAGGATCAGTCTGGTGTCGCCGCCACCGGCGTCAAACTCTGCCAGTTTCTTACGCAACAGAGCCAGCAGCAGGCTGACCGGAAACGACAGCTGGCGGCGTGTCACCAGCCGCGGCAGCTTGGGCGTATCCGCGTCGTCACCCTCAGGCTTTGAGCGCAAAAAAGCATATCCCTCAGCCTCGTCCAGCACCAGCTCCAGCCCGAGCACGGCCATATAATCGCGCACCTGAACCTGTAGATGAAGCAGAGAGTTCCACTGCTCCGGATTGTCCCCCTGATAGAGAACCCCCTTAAGCAGCGGCACCACGATCGCTGAAAGATCATGATTTTCACCGGGAGGTGTTATTGCCTGAGTGTCTATTTCGTCCATCATCCAGAAGCCTGTCAGGTTTTGAGAACTGTTCGAGATCAGATTTTCCTCACGAAAATGACCCGTGGCAAACGGGCGCGTCGAGAAACCCCGTCCTGCGTTTGCCATTCGATGGTGTCAAGGGTTTCCTCATCCACCACCGTGTGCGGCCAGTCGCTCGCCAGCTGCAGATAGGTCACCAGCTCAGCCAGTCCCTGTCGCAGCGGATGAGCGGATACCAGTTCGCCCAGGCTGATTTGCGCACGCGCCTGCAACGACTGACGGATATGACGGGAGAGTTCCGCCCGGTCGATCACCACCTGTGCGTAGAGCACTGCGGCGTCCACCTCGGCATCACCCTCCTCCAACTCCACATCGGCGATCAGCGGTTTAACCGGTGGCCGATAGAGCGGGCGCTCCATCGGGAGTTCGATGCCGGCGGTCGTATCGGCCAGCGGCATGAAAGCACCGGTCGGTGGCGCTTCGCGCACGGCCAGCACCCGGCCTTCGAGGGTGTGCAGAATATCCATGATACGCCGATTCTCCAGCCAGGCCTGATCATCGAGAAAACGCCTGAGCTGCTGCGAAAGCCGGGCGACGGTACGCTGGGTGTTTTCACCGGCCTCGAGCCAGTCGTAGTGGACACGATGTAAACGGGGCTCGGGCTGCATCTCGACGACCGGCGGCAGGGCCAGCACCTGCTCCAGCAGTTGAGTCAACTCCTCCTGGCGAGTCTGCGACATGAGAAAATCCCAGAAGGCGCGAAAGCTTTTCCCCTGATCCGAATCGGCAATTGCATCGCGCTCCCCCATAATCTCTTCGAGCAGTGCCCCTTTTGCTCCATCCCAGAGCGCGATACGTTCGCGCACTTTCCGGTCAAGGGTGCGAAAGTTGTGCTCCACCTCGCGAAAATCGGTGAGCAACTCGCGCGCCAGCTGAAGAAACTGCTGAAACCGGTCTTTCAGCGCCGTGTCGTCCAGCATGGGGATATCCCCGGCAAGAATACGGGCGATTTCGGCATCGATCTCATCTCGGCGTTTGTGCAAATCAGCAATGCGCGCCTGCGGGTCGGTCTCGCTTCCTTCGCTCATCTGTCTGAGCAATTCAAACAGCGTCAACAGTCGTGACTCGGTGCCGATAAAAGCGCGCGCTGTCAGACTCTCAAGCCAGGCAATCGCCTTCTCGGTGGACGGGGTCAAATCGAAATGCGGTTCATCGGATCCGGGCGGATAAAACTTGCGCAACCAGCCCTTGTCATTATCCGCCCAATCATTGAGATAGGCCGACGCAGAGCGGGGAAAGGACTCCGGGCCATCTTGCTCGCGCAGGGCAAACAGCTCATCCTCCAGCGCTTCGGCCAGATCGGCCCGGGCCATCTCCCGCACATTGGGGACGATAAACACCCGGTGCAGAAAACTCGCAACCAGCGGCGCGTAATCCGAGCGCAACAGCCGCCAGGCGGGGTGGTTCCGGCGCAGCAAATCAAGGGTGGTGTAGTTCAGGTTCATGTGTGGGATGTCTCAGCCGATGATCTTCTTTTTCTCCAGCCTCCTGGCACCTCCAGCCACCGTCGCTCGGTGCCGGGAGAATGGGGAAGGATACCATCGTTTTCTCTGTTGACGCAAACGTCCGGGAGCCCCTGAACGTCAAAGATCTGGAAGGTTTGTTGATGCTCCGTAAAGACCGACGGTACATTTACTTATCTTGTAACTATTCAGCATTATCAGATCAGGAGAAAAAACGCCTGTC
>JAUVEB010000113.1 GCA_030595055.1 Desulfuromonadaceae bacterium | reverse complement strand
GCTCGAGCCGATTGGCGGGGACCGTAGGTATTAAATGGCCGAACAATTGTGACCGGCAGGTCAAAAGCATTGTGAAAGCTTATTGCTATCGCGTCGGCAGCTATTTTGCTGGCGCTGTATGGGGATTGCGCTTGCAGAGGGTGTTTTTCATCAATCGGTACATATTGTGCGGTGCCGTAAACTTCGCTGGTTGAGGTGTGAATAACCCGCGCACAGCCGTTTTCCAATGCGGCCTGGCAGATATTTAAAGTTCCCTTGACGTTGGTGTCGACATAGCTATCCGGTGCACTGTAAGAGTATGGGATGGCTATCAATGCAGCTAAATGGAAAATGACATCTATTTCCTTGGTGATTTTTTTGCAGAAATGAGGATCGCGGACATCGCCACTGATGACTTCTATCTGATCAAGGCAATTGACTGCTTCGAGCCAGCCCCAGGAATTAAATGAGTTGTAGCAATTCAATGCCCTGACATCTGCACCCAGTTCGACCAAGCTTTCTACCAGGTGTGAACCAATAAAGCCGTCAGCGCCGGTGACGAGAATCTTTTTTTCGGCTAATTTCAAAATACATCTCCTTGTTTGAAAGATGTTTGCAGCCTGTATATTCCGTGGAGTTTAATGTATTGTAGATAAATTATTGGAAATTATCAATTTTATTTTCAGTATGTTTTCTTGCAATATATTTCCTTTCAGTAGCAAACGTTTCGGCAATGTTTTATTTAAAGGTCACGAAACTCTAAAGTCCGTCAAAAAAAATCATAAATTCTAAAAAACCAATACTTTCAAGATCTTAATCAAGTTGCATGAGAATAAAAAAACTAAAGTTTTCGGTAGGTTGTGTCGAGAAGATGCAAGACGGGGAATTTATCGCCAAAGGAGGTTTTGGATTCAATATTGCGTCCCCCAGAACAGTAACGTAAGTAAAGAAACACAAACTAACTCAGGGCAAGGACGCCCGCAAAAAAAACTCATTCATGGAGGAAACATCATGGCATTAACAATTAATACGAACATCGGATCCCTTAACGCCCAACGTAACCTGGGTACTTCTCAATCATCTCTTAACAAATCAATGCAGCGCCTCTCTTCCGGTCTGCGTATCAACAGTGCCAAGGACGATGCGGCCGGTCTGGGGATCTCCAACCGGATGACTTCGCAGATTCGTGGTCTGAATCAGGCTGTGCGGAATGCCAACGACGGTATCTCACTGGCCCAGACGGCAGAAGGTGCTTTGCAGGAGAGTACCAACATTCTGCAGCGGATGCGTGAACTGGCTATCCAGTCAGCCAACGATACCAACAGCGTTGACGACCGGACTTCTCTGAATTCCGAGGTCACTCAACTGGTTGCAGAGCTGGATCGAATTGCTGGCGACACCACCTTCAACGGTCGTGGTCTTCTCAATGGCAGCACCGTTGCTGCACTGTTCCACGTTGGTGCAGAGGCAGGCCAGACAATTTCAATTACAATTGGTTCAGCTAATGCGTCAGCGTTGGGTGTGAACACTGTCACTGTTGCGACTCAATCAGGTGCCAACACCGCGATTGGCCTTGTTGACAGCGCCATTACGGCCATTGACACCATACGTGGCCAACTGGGTGCGGTGCAGAACCGTTTCGAATCAACCATCGCCAACCTGACGAACGTTTCTGAAAACCTGTCGGCAGCTCGTTCACGGATTCTTGATGCGGATATCGCTCAGGAAACCTCGAATATGACCAAGTTCAGTATCCTGCAGCAGGCCGGTGTTTCGATCCTGGCACAAGCTAACCAGCAGCCGCAACTGGCACTGTCGTTGCTTGGCTAATTTACGAGCAAACCTTCCGGGGACCGGCTTGTCCGGTCCCCATTTTTCCCTGAATCAGTTTGACCACTAGCAGGGGGAGGATGAGAAGATGAATGTTGAAACCATCAATCTACAAGGTACCGCTCAATTTCAGTTGAGCAAGGCCTCTGATCAGGTCAGTGAGTCGAGGAAAAAGGCAGAAGATCTGGTACAGAGTGAACAGGTTGAAAAAGAACAGGTTCAACCGGAAGAATTGCTGAAGCAGATCAAGGCACTGACTGAAAATGGTCTTTACAGTGTTCGTTTTGAAAATGATGAACGTACAGAGGGCCTGGTGGTCAAGATTGTCGACCGGGAAACTGATGAAGTGATCCGTCAAGTTCCAGCTGAGGAACTACTGGAACTCAAAGCAACGCTGGAAGATCTGCGTGGCAATATTGTCGATATCCAAAGCTGATACGGCTGTATAAGAAGTTCCAGGGAGATATGATATGTCTATTACTTTTGGCGGTTTGGCGACCGGAATAGATACCGAATCGATTATCACTGAGTTGATGAAGATCGAGCGGTTTCCAATCGATCGTCTCGAAAAAGACCAGGCTTATTATAAAAGCCGCTTGGATGCTTTTTCGAAACTGGATGAAAAGCTTAAGAGCTTTCTCGAAAAAGCGGAGGCCATAGACACATCAATTGAACTGAATTCTGCTGCAGTGCTTAGCAGCTCGGAAGAAAATCTTTCGGTGACGGCAGGGAGCAATGCCGGTCTCGGTTCCTATCAGGTGACGGTCGTCGATCTGGCCCAGCAGCAAAAAGATGTCAGCCAGGGGTATGTTGATAAGGCAGCGTCCACCTTCGGTACCGGAACCATAAATCTTACTGTCGACGGGGTTGCCAACTCGATCAGTATCGATGCAACCAATAATTCTTTAGAAGGGATCGCTAGCGCCATCAATGATGCTGATCTGGGAGTCAGTGCGGCCATCATCAACGATGGAACCGGTACTCCTTATCGTCTGGTTCTGACGGGCGACAGTGTCTCCGAGTCTTTTTCTCTGGATAGCTCAGGGTTGAGTGGCGGGACGGATGTTAATCCGACTATGAGTAATACCCAGGTTGCCAAACAGGCGCACATCATCGTTGACGGTATTGATATCTACAGTGACAGCAACAGTGTCGAAGCTATCCCCGGGCTTTCAATGGAACTGTTGAAGGCTGATTCTGAAGCGACAACCATTCTGAATGTGTCGGCTGATAAAGAGGCCACAACTGCCAAGATTCAGGAGTTTGTTGATGCTTACAATGAAATTATCACTTTTATAGCGGATCAGAAAACAGCCGACTGGGGAAATGATTCAGCATTTCGTTCTATTAAAAGTCGTCTGCAGGGTTTCCTTGTGACACCGCAAGAAGGAAGCGGGTCTTTTTCAACGTTGTCGCAACTGGGATTTGAAACGCAGCGGGATGGGACGATAACTTTAAACAGCACGAGATTATCAGATGCTTTGGATGGGGACTATGCAGGGGTGATTAGTCTGTTTGCAGGACAGGATGGAGTTGAGGGAATCAGTGCAAAGTTTGCTTCATACCTGGAGGATATGACCGATTATACCGATGGCTTATATGCTGGTCGTAAAGAAGGGACCGATAGCAATATGCGCCGTATCGATCAGCGAATTTTGAATCTGGAAGCCAGGTTAGAACTGAAGGAAAAAACCCTGCGTGCCCAGTTTTCAGCAATGGAAGGCTTGGTCAGCGGGTTGAATGCGCAGGGCAGTTACCTGATGCAGCAGCTGGCATCAATGCCGATTATCAGAAACCAATGAGTTACATTGACTTTATTCCGCATAAGTTAAGTTATCGTTCTCCACTTTGTAGGGAGTACAAAAGATGAATGCCTATATGAACCAATACCAGAGCAATCAAGTGACAACGGCCTCGCCGGAGCAGATCCTCATTATGCTTTACGATGGAGCAATCCGTTTTGTGAGGCAGGCGAAACAGGCGATTGTGGATGGTCGAGCTGAGGACAAGGCAACCGCCATCAGTAAAGCCATTGCTATCGTTACCGAGTTTTCCAATACTCTTGATTATGAGGTTGGTGGCGAGATCGCCGATGACTTGGGTCGGCTGTATGATTTTATGCTCAGGGAACTCTCTGCAGTAAATGTCCGTAGCGGTGTAAAACGGCTGGAGCCGGTTGAAAAAATACTGCTCGACCTTCGTGAGGCGTTTGCTGAGGCTGCAGTCATCAATCGTCGTGAACAACAGCAGTCAAAAACAGTAGAGGCCAGTGAGCACCGGTCTGCTGTTGCTTATTGAGGGCTGCATTATGGTCGATACCTACCTGAAAAACTCCATCCAGCAGTATCGGGCCATTCTCGATCATGCTGACCATCTCGATGTTTTGCTGAGTCAGGGCGATCCGGAAAGGCTGTGCGAGTACACAGTTCGCTTGAATGAACTACAGGAAGAGGCGGGTTTAAATGATCGCGAATTACTCTCTGAGGTCTCTCAGGATTCGGCCGACTGGCAGACTCATCCACTGTTCCGGGAACGCATGCAACTCCTTGAACAGATTGTGGAAATGAATCATTTGCTTTTGCCAAGAGTCCGTGGCATGATGGCCGTCACGACTGCGGAATTGACGCAGTTGAAGGAGGGTCGGGCGGCGGTATCCGGCTATCATCAAGTGCCGGCCCGGCCTAAAAAGTCGATCAGGGGGGTTGGCTGAAACGGATCGGTCAGTTTTTCATGTCTTCGATCCTGCCAGGGATCTGTTATGTCAGTGTTGGATCAGTTAAAAGATTACCGGGTCGTCAAGATTGTCCTGCCTCTTCAGGATGGCGGACAGCAACTGATTGACGGAGTCGCCAAAACAACCACATCCCCACAGTTTGAAATTACCTTTCTGCCGGACCAGCTCAACGCAGACCTCCTCAATCAAGCTGATTTTTGCCGGGTTTCCTTTGACGTCGCCGGTTCGACCAAGTCAATTCGGGCGAAAATTACCTCGGTGTTGAGTGACGCCAAGTTACAGTTGGAGATGGTTGAGTCTTTCGCCCATGTTCAGAAACGCGCCTACTTCCGGGTCGATGCTGACTTTTCGGTGAGTTATTGGGTGCTGAGCGAAGAAAATCCTCTCGTCAAGTCGATTCAGACGTCAGTGAACATCAGTGGTGGTGGTTTGCGGCTGCCGGTCGAAAAAAAACTCAGGGATGGAACCGAAATCGGTCTGGAGATCGTGTTTGACGCTCCGGAAGCGCGGGTCGTTGAGTGTACTGCACAGGTTATGCGAACCTTTGAAATGGTCCATGGGGGGATGGAGGTGGCATTGAAATTTGTTGATCTTGAAGAGGAAGACGAGGATACCATCGTCGCTTACTGTCTGGCTGAACAGCGCAAGCAGTTGCGTTTAAAGGTCAAAGTGATGGGCGCCGGTGAGGGCAACAGTTAGCTGACGTCCGTCCGAACACAAGGTTCGCCTCCTCCCCCTCCCAAAAAAAATAATGTTTTATCCGAACCCCTACGATAATCGTTATTGTGGATCGGAAAGATTTGCATTAAAAAAGCCTGCAACCGAATCCGGTTACAGGCTTTTTTTGTTGTTTGCTTAATGGGATATCAGGTGCCGAAAGCGAGTCCGTGGGTCGGCATATAGCCATAATCGATGCTCGTGGGGTAGTTTGGCGGCCGCCAGGTTTCGGTGCGGTTACGACCATTTTCTTTGGCCTGATAAAGTGCCCGGTCAGCTTCTTCAACCAGGTGTGTCGGGTGTATCGAGCCCTTTTGATCGGCACAGCTGACGCCGATACTGACGGTCAGCGGCTGTTGCTTAAGGTGTAACCGACGTGAGACCAGGGCCACCTGTTTGTGGATTCTGTTCGCTAAAATTTCGGCTGATTTCGCATCGGTATCCGGAAGAATAACCGCAAATTCCTCACCGCCGTAACGGCAACAGATATCGGCCTCGCGGGCTGAATTGCGAATTGCCTCGGCGACATGTTTGAGAACCTTATCTCCGGCCTGATGCCCGTAGCAGTCGTTGACCTTTTTGAAGTGGTCAAGGTCGATCATCAGTAATGAGTAGGGAGAGCCGGAGCGCTGGGTGCGGGCCGAGGCCTGCTTGATGCTCATGTCGAAGGTGGTTCGGTTGCCGAGTTCGGTTAAGGGGTCTGTTAACGCCATTTTTTGCAATTGCTCTTTGCTCTGGCGCAGCTCAAGCAGCCGCTGCCAGCGCTTCAGGTGACCCTGCAAGCGTGCGCTCAACTCATTCAGATCGGTTGAGAGTTTGAGGGAGTCGCCGGCGCCGAGGGTGAATCCATTGAGCAGGCTTTCCTGATTGTCGGCAAAGGCAATCACCGGGAGATCGTGCCATTGCTCATAACCGTTCAATTTGCCGACCCATTCGGCCTTATTCTCTTCGTTATCCAATGCCCAGCAGACAATATCCGCAGGGCTGTTTTTCAGGTGTTGAAACAGGGCAGTCGGTGTTTGCAGTGGTTTAACACGATCAAATAGCTGCGTGGTCGTCAGCAGCTGGACCAATTGGAGTTTTTTTCTCCGGTCTGTCCCCAGAACCAGGGCCGTGGCATTCATCATTTATCGATATCCTTTCCTGCTGCGGATATTCTTCAAAGTTATTATAATGATTACGTTTCGGTGTCCACAGTGAGAATCTTTAGTTTTTGTTCATCTGTAGCGATTATTGTGCCATCGAAATAATATCAATCATATCGGTATGTTGAGTGCTGATGGTGATTTTTTGACAGGTATTTGGCGGCTTAACGGAGATTTTTTCGAGAAAGCCAAGTTTTTGACTCGCTTGTTTTTATCTTTCATTGTTGTTGCCGGTGTTTTTTTATCGTCCAGGGCTAAATTTGCGCTGACACCGGGTCGATAGGTTGTCTATGACTATAGTTAATCCGACAGTGCCGCCGACTTCGATCATCCAGACGACAGCCAACCCTGTGGCCACGAGTGAGGAACGGCAGGTTGACTTGCGGCTTGAGCAGATTGTGCGTGCCACGGTTGTGGAAGGGGGGCTTGATCGGGCTTTGCTGGAAATGAGTCATCGGTATTTCCGGGCGCAGAGTGATATCGAGTTGCAGGTCGGACAGAAGCTGACTCTGCAGGTGTTGCAGACCCATCCGAGTCTGGAGCTCCGAGTTCTTAATGATCCTTTTTTTGATCGTCTCAGCCGGCTTTTGCCGCTCTTGACCCGTCCCTACGATTGGGCACAGTTGCTCGGTCGCTTACAACAGCAGTCACCAGCGAGCGGTTTGCCTCAGGCCACTGCGCAGGTTTACCAGCAATTGCAACAATTGTTGCAACCGGGTCAAGTCTTGCCGGCAGGGATTGAGCCCGCGCTCTCCAGGTTGCCGGGCCAGCTGCAACAACTGTTGGAATCCTTTGTCGGTGAGCGAGTCAGTGCCGATGCCCCGGTG
>JAUVEB010000044.1 GCA_030595055.1 Desulfuromonadaceae bacterium | reverse complement strand
CCAGATACGAATGTCGTCTTGTGCTGTTGTAGAACATTTCAATGTAATCAATGACGTCCTGCCGGGCATCCTCTCGGGTCTTATATTTTGAGAAGAAAACACGCTCGGTTTTCAAACTGCCGAAAAAGCTTTCCGCCACGGAGTTGTCCCAACAATTCCCCTTGCGACTCATGCTGCTGATCATGCCGTATGTCACCAGCATGGCCTGAAAATCCGTGCTGCAGTACTGACTGCCCCGATCTGAGTGAAACAATAAGCCCGGTGCCGGTTTTCGTCGCCAGACCGCCATTCGTAATGCATCCATCACCAAGGTCCGAGTCATTCGGTTGCTCAAGGACCATCCTACAATCTGCCGGGAAAACAGATCCAGAACCACTGCCAGATACAGCCAGCCTTCGTGGGTCCAGATGTAGGTGATATCTGAAACATAAACCCGGTCAGGCTCATTCACCGCAAACTCTCGATTCAACAGATTCGGTGCAACCGGTAAGTTGTGCTTACTGTCGGTGGTGACTTTGAATTTCTTCTTCTGTTTGGCGGCAACATCCGCCAGTTTCATGACCGTTGCCGCCTTGGTCCGTCCGCAAGTGGTACCATGAGCTTCTATCTCTTCGGCCATCCGCCTGGCACCATAGGTTCCTTTTGAGATTTTATGGGCATTCTGAACGATGGGGATAAGCTTGTCATATTCTATTTGCCGGCTAGATTTTCCACGTTTGCTCCAGACATAATATTCGCTCCGACAAACGTTCAAAACCTCACACATCAGGGTGATGGGATAGGCCTTCTTCTCAGTATCTATCAGTCGATACCGCTTCCCGACTCTTTCGCGAAGAAGGCCGCCGCCTTTTTTAAAATTTCACGCTCCAATCTCAACCGATGGTTCTCTTTTTTTAACCGAGCCAACTCCACACGTAGATCAACTTGGGTCTGACCAGCCACCTCAATTTTTTCACCGGCTTCTGCCGCATTTTTCCAGCGACGTAAAACGCTGACATTGATTCCGAGACTCCGCGATGCCTCGGTAAGTTTATAGCCCTGTTCCGTGACCAGCTTGACCGCCGAATCTTTGAACTCCTGTGCATATTGCCTTCTCTTTACTGACATGAGACACCTCCCCTGAGGGGTACTAACCCGCTCTTAGTGAAGTGTCCACTTTTTTCTTACCACATCAGTTCTTGCGGAGGGTGTTTTATTCTGCAATAAAATCTCTTGTTTCATGTGGTTACAACTCTAAATATAACCATCTGTTCTCGGCGTGCGGGAAAAAATCCTTGTGTTAAACTTTTGTCCAGTGTTGAGATGGAAATACGGAGGTGCATCTATGCTAAACGGAAAGCAGATTGAATTTGCAGCAAAAAATCTCAAAGGACAGATACGCTGGACGGAATTGATTCATTCCCCCGGTTTTTCCAGCCGTCTCGGAGTCCCTCTCTATTTCAAATGCGAAAACTTACAATATACCGGCTCTTTCAAGATTCGCGGAGCCTACCATTATCTTTCACAACAATCCCCACAACAATTGGCCTCCGGTGTGATCACCGCCTCGGCTGGAAACCACGCCCAGAGTTTGGCCTATGCCGCCCGCCTGCTTGATTGCCCTTGCCGGGTGGTAATGCCGGAGGGTACACCGCTGGCCAAAGAACTGGCCACCATTGAATACGGGGCCGAAGTTGAACTGTACGGCAGTAACTTTGACGATTCCGTGGCTCGTGCCGAGGTAATTGCTGCGGAAGAGGACTTGCTCTATGTTCCGGCTTTTGATGACGAATTGATTATGGCCGGACAGGGGACCATCGGGCTGGAAATTCTGCAGGACCTGCCGGAACTGGAGACCCTGATCGTGCCGATCGGAGGAGGTGGCCTGATCGCGGGAGTGGCGACCGCGGTTCGGGAGGTAAAGCCGGAGGTACGAATCATCGGTGTGGAAGCAGCCGGCGTTGCCAGCGCCCAACTTGCCAGGCGTAAGGGAAAACCGGTCAAGGTCAAAACACGCGGCCATTCCCTGGCCGATGGGATTGCTGTCAAGCAGGTTGGAGAATTGACTTTCCCGATCATGGAGCGTTATGTCGATGAAATCGTCACGGTCGAAGAAGAGGCCATTGCCATGGCGATTGTCAGTCTGATGGAGCGTGGCAAGCTGGTGGTGGAAGGTGCCGGTGCCGTTGGCTTGGCGACCCTGCTTTACGGGCTTAAATCCGTTCACAAGGGGCACACGGTCTGTCTGCTCTCCGGGGGCAACCTGGATGTGCAGACCATTTCCCGGGTGGTTGAACGGGGCATGCTGGCCGAAGGACGTTATCTGAAACTGCGTCTTGAAATGATCGATATGCCGGGCGCCCTGGCACAACTGACCGGTATCCTCAGCCAGATCGGAGCCAATATCTTCCAGGTCAGCCACGATCGGCATAAATCTTCTTTGCCGCTTGGGGAAGCTGAGGTGATTATTGATCTGGAAACCCGTGGTCCCAGACATATCCAGGAAATTCTGCTGGTCCTTGAAGAAGAGGGTTACCGACCGGAAGTTTTACACTGAAATTTTGTGGAATCTCGACGATCCGCAGGCAGGGGATTTATTGTCCCGGCTGCCACCCTGGATCCCTTGGGTTTATTTCCGCTGCGGCCCCGGTTGCCGGTGGATATCGGTTCGGCCCTGATCGTTACAGAGGCGGGCCCAGACGAAACAGAGGTCGGACAGGCGATTCAGAAAACGCAGGCAACAGGGATTGATTTCGGCACCGGTCTTGATCAGGGCGACGACTTCCCGTTCGCAGCGACGGGTTACCGTGCGTGCCAGGTGCAGGGTGGCTGCAGCACGACTGCCGCCGGGCAGCACAAAGTTGTGTATCGGTTCAAGTTGCCGGTTGGTTTCTTCCAACCATTGTTCGAGCCGATCGACTTGAGATTGCCGAACATGAGGGATCTTGTCCGCCGGCTTGCTGTCAGCGGGCGTGGCCAGTTCGCAGCCCAGGTCAAAAAGTTCATTCTGCAATTGCAGCAGTTTTTCACTCAACCCTTCAGGAAGTTCTTCGCAGCGGACCAGTCCGAGAACGGAATTCAGTTCATCGGCGGTTCCGTAGGCCTCCACCCGTTGTGAACATTTCGCGACCCGACTGCCATCAACCAGGCTGGTTTTCCCCTTGTCGCCGCCGCGAGTTACGATCTTGTCAATTTCCGGCATCGCCAGTCCTCTTGGGATAATGTACGCCCAAAGTGTCCCTCACTCCACGGCGATTTCAAACTGTTCGAGATGGAAACCGGGGCGTGAATTAATCGAAATTTGCCGCCCGTAGCGCTGTTCCAGTTCGTCAATACCGGTCTGCTCTTCATCGATCAAAAATCCGGCAATATCAGGATGAGCCAGCAGCGTCACACGACCGGCGGGCAGGTCAGCCAACTCGCGATGGAGTTCCCGGAGAATCTCGTAAATGGTTGTCAGCTTGTCTTTGACATAGCCCTTTCCTTCACAGTAGGGACAGGGCTCACAGAGGGTGCGGCCGATACTTTCCCGGACCCGCTTACGGGTCATCTCCATCAGCCCCAATTCAGAAATCTTCAGGATGTTGGTTTTGTTCTTATCGCTCTTCAGGGCAGCCTCAAGGCCGGCACGAACTTTCTCACGGTGAGCCTCTTTTTCCATATCGATAAAGTCGATGACAATCAGACCGCCGATATTGCGCAAACGCAGCTGAAAGGCAATCTCTTTGAGAGCTTCGAGATTGGTTTTGAGAATGGTGTCTTCGAGGTTGTGCTTGCCGACATAGCGACCGGTATTGACATCAATGGCAGTCAAGGCCTCGGTCTGCTCGATGATGATCGAACCACCGCTCTTCAGCCAGACCTTGCTCCCCAAGGCCCGGGAGATTTCCACCTCAAGACCATAGACATCGAAAATCGGCTCAGCACCATCGTAAAGTTCGATACAGTAGTTGAGCCGCGGCATAAAGGTGCGGATAAAATGAACGATTTTGTTATATTCCTCCCGGTTATCGACGACGATCCGCTTGACTTCCTCGGTGAGGATATCGCGCAGCACCTTGCTGGTGACATCCAGATCGGAGTGGATCAGGCTGGGTGCGACATGACAATCCAGATCACGACTGAGATCGTTCCAGAGACCGACAAGAAATTCCACGTCGGCCCGCAGATCCTCTGCACTCTTCCCTTCGGAAACGGTGCGGACAATGAACCCGGTTCCGGGAGCACGCATCGCATCGACAATCTGCCGCAACCGTTCACGTTCTTCTTCACTTTCAATCCGTCGAGATATGCCGACATGATCGACCGTCGGCATGTAAACCAGATGCCGCCCCGGCAGGGAAATATGCGAGGTAATCCGCGCGCCCTTGGTGCCGATCGGTTCTTTGGAAATCTGTACCAGCAGGTCCTGCCCTTCGTGCAGCAGGTCCTCAATCGGCGGCAGGGCGGCCGGTTCACCATCGTCACCCTGTCCCGGCAGGACCTCGTCTCCTTCAATGCTCCGCTCAACCTGTTCCATCTCATCGAGGACATCAGCGACATACAAAAAGGCCGCTTTCTCCAGGCCGATATCGACGAAAGCCGCCTGCATGCCGGGCAGAACCCGGATAACTTTCCCCTTGTAGATGTTCCCGACGATACCCCGCTCACGTTCCCGTTCGATGTACAGCTCAGCGATATGTCCCCCTTCCAACAGGGCGACACGGGTTTCGTGGGAGGTGGTACTGACGACCAGCTCCTTTGTCATAATATTCTCCAGATTCTTATATATCGTTAAAATGAAACTTTAATTTCTGTTCAAGCCGGGGGACGCTCAACCCGCAGGCGATTCTTTGAGAGTAATGCCAATCTTCCTGAGCTGCAAGCGACGCACATCCTCGATATCCATCTCCAGGAGGGTGCCGGCCACCAGCAAAGGACTCCCCTTAATCAGGTTCAGTTCCAACTCATCATCAATGATGACCATATCCAGCACATTGGGACGTAAATCGACCTGCTCCATTCGCCCTTTTTTCAACCGGGTCACCAGCACCTGCTCAGCGTTCAGAAAAGCACGCATTCTCTCGGACAATGCTGCCGGGATCGGCTGCGGCAAGGGCACCCGGTAAAGACTGGAGAGCAGAGCTGCCGAAGGGGTGGGAGACTTCCAGGGGATGACTGCGCCTGCAACAACCGCAAAACCTTCGGGAAGATGAGCATTCAAATCCAAGATTATTTGCTCCACTGCTACCGGGTAAAGCAATTCCAGGTCAATCAGCTCCGCTTCACTGGTAACCCCCATCGGCAGAGCTTCCAGATAGGAAACCTTCGGGGTCGGATGAAACCCATTGGAAAAACGGATCGGCAGCTTGGCACGACGTAGCGCCCGCTGAAACATCTTCAGATACTCCAGATGCCCGACCATCCGCGCCCGCCCGCGCTTACTCAGCCGCAAGCGGACCCGCGTCAACTCCTCTGCCTTATCCTCTTCACTCACGCTATCTTGGATTTTCGGCAGGGAAACCGGGGCGACGACATCGGTCAAACGCATGCGCAACTCTTTGAAATCGCAGACTCCGCAAGCATGGCAATCGCCGTCACGACAATCGGGTGTCGCTGTTTCGGCAAAGGCCTGCTGTCGTTCGCGTAAAAAGAAACTCTTCGGTAACCCGCAGTCAATATGCTCCCAGGGGAGGATCTCATCCTCGTCCCGCCGGCGCAGATACCAGGCCGGGTCGAAATGACAATCGGCGAAGGCCTGCTGCCACCGGGCAAAATCGAAATGTTCGTGCCAGCCGTCAAAGCGACACCCCAACTCGACAGCCCGTTCAAGAACCGCTGAAAGCCGCCGGTCGCCACGGGCAAAGACCCCCTCCAGAAAGGAGGATTCCGCTCCATGATACTTGAAGCGCAGTTTCTTCTTTTTCAATCCGTCACGGAGGACCCTCTGCTTGCGCAAGGTGTCCTCGATACCGATCTGCGCTTCCCATTGAAAAGGAGTATGCGGTTTGGGAATAAATGTCGAAACAGCAACATTGACATCATTGCCGCCGGTTCCTTTGCCACTGTGTTTTACTTGGGCCGCCAGCTCGATCAGTGCCTGCAGATCTTCGTCGGTCTCTGTCGGCAGCCCCAGCATGAAATAGAGTTTGATCAATCGCCAACCGAGCCGGTAAGCATTGCCGGTGGTTTCGAGCAGATCGTCCGCGCTGATCCCCTTGTTGATCACCGCCCGCAGCCGCTCACTCCCCGCCTCCGGAGCCAGGGTAAACCCGGTCTTGCGAACTTTCTGGATTTCCTCCATCAATTCCGGAGTCAGTGAACCGACCCGCAGACTGGGCAAGGACACGGCCACCCGGTCATCGGCATGTTCGGCCATCAATTGCTGTAACAAAGGTTCGATGCAGGTGTAATCACCCGTCGACAGCGACAAAAGCGAGATCTCTTCGTAGCCGGAGTTTTCCAGCGCGGTATTGATCAGTTCGCGAATCTTCTCCGGACTACGCTCGCGCACCGGCCGGTAAATGTAACCCGCTTGACAGAAGCGGCAACCGCGGGTGCAGCCACGCGCGATCTCCATTGCCACCCGGTTGTGCACCGTCTGCATAAAAGGGATGATCGGCCTGGCCGGAAAGGGGGCGGTCTCCAGATCGGCCAGAAAGCGGCGGCGAACCTTCTCGTAACCGGACTTCAGGGATTTTATCTCGGCAACTTTACCATCCTGCTGATAACTGACAGCAAACAGCTCCGGTACGTAAAAACCTTCGCGAGTTGCCAATTCTTCCAGCAGTTGCCGTCGGGTCCAGCCCTCCTGTTTGCCACGCCGAACCAGTTCCGCCAACTCAACAATCGCCTCCTCGCCATCGCCGACCAAGGCACAATCGAAAAAATCGGCCAACGGCTCCGGATTGTAGGCACAGGGGCCTCCGACCACAATCAGCGGCGCACTCTCATCCCGCTGCTCACGCCGCAACGGCAGCCCGGCCAATTGCAACATACTGAGCAGATTGGTGTAGCTGAGTTCGTACTGCAGGGTGAAACCGATGATATCGAAATCTGCCAGCGGCCGATGGGTTTCGAGAGAACAGAGCGGTTGAGCATTTTCCCGCAGCCACTGTTCCATATCGGCCCAGGGGGTATAAACCCGCTCGGCGGCCGCCCAGTCGAGGCTGTTGAGAATATGATAAAGGATCGGAAAACCGAGGTGACTCATCCCGACTTCATAGACATCGGGAAAGGCCAGCGCCATACGCACCTCAATCCCGTCATCGGGCTTACAAACGGCACCGAGCTCACCACCGAGATAACGGGACGGGCGAGCCACCCGGGTCAGTGCATCGGATTGGTATTCTGCAGACAAAAACTTGACTTTCAGTAAAGCAAAAGGGGCCCATGTTAGCACCCTTAAGAGTTCAACACAAAGGACTTTCAAGGGTTTTTTCATCCCCCCCTCTAGCGATCGTCTGCCCATGGATTCTCATTCCAAAACTGCTCCCGCAAACGCTCTTCCGGAGATTGTTCCAGAAACTGCTCCCGGGAAAAGTCGAAGCGATAATCACCGACGTACTCACTGAGTATTTTGTATGCTGCATTGATCCGGCGGATTTTCTCACCGTCGGCATACTCCCCCTTGTCGGGATGATAGCGGCGCACCAGAAGCCGATGCTTATCACGGATTTTTTTCCAGGTTGTCTGTTGCGGCAGATCAAACTCCGCCAATGCCAGCTGTAAGTCCTCGTAAGTCATCACGCCCTCCCAGGGCAGAAAAAACCGGGCAAAATATCAGTCAGTTCTTGTCAGTATACTGCAAGAAAAATACAGACAAAAGCCACAAATGACGGAATTGACAGCTTGTAAACTTTCAGCATAGGATGACAACTTATTTTCTCGCAATTTACAGCGGAGTTTTCGTGGCCAGAACAAAAACCATTTTCAGTTGTCAGCAATGTGGCTTTCAAAGCCTGAAATGGCTCGGCAAATGTCCCGACTGCAACCAGTGGAACACCCTGGTTGAAGAACTGCCGGTTGCGCCGACAAAACACGGCCGGGCGCTGGCCGTCCCCGGAAAACCCCGGAAAATCTCGGAAATCAGCAGCTGCGAAGAGGATCGCCTGCGCTGCGGAATCGGTGAGTTTGATCGGACTCTTGGTGGCGGCATAGTTCCCGGTTCGCTGATCCTGGTCGGCGGTGACCCGGGCATCGGCAAATCGACCCTGCTGCTGCAAGCGACCCAGCAGTTGGCCCAAAAGAACACCGTCCTCTATGTCACTGCCGAGGAGTCAACCCGTCAGGTCAAATTGCGCGGCGAACGGCTCGGCGTTACCGCAGGCCATCTCTACCTGCTGGCAGAAACCTCGCTGGAACAGATCAAAGCTCGGATCAAAGAGCTCAAACCAGACTTCCTGGTGATCGATTCGATTCAGACCATCTTCACCGGCAGTCTCGATTCGGCGCCCGGCAGCGTCAGCCAGGTGCGCGAATGTACCGGCCAGTTGATGATGCAGGCCAAAGGGGACGGCTTACCGACCTTTCTGGTCGGCCATGTCACCAAGGACGGCGCCATCGCCGGGCCGCGGGTGCTGGAACACATGGTCGATACGGTCCTCTATTTTGAAGGGGACCCCGGACATCCTTACCGGATTCTGCGCGCGGTGAAAAACCGCTTCGGCTCAACCAACGAAATCGGTGTGTTCGAGATGCAGGAAAATGGGCTGCGCGAAGTCAGCAATCCCTCAGAACTGTTCCTCGCCGAACGCCCGGAAAAGAGTGCCGGCAGTGCCGTCGTCCCCTCGCTGGAAGGGAGCCGACCGATCCTGGTCGAGCTGCAGGCGCTGGTTTCCACCAGTTCCTTCGGCACCCCGCAGCGGACCGCCATCGGCATCGATCACAAGCGAGTCGCCCTGCTGGTGGCCATCTTGGAGAAAAAGGTTGAGTTGTCGCTGGCGGGTCAGGATATCTTCCTGAATGTTGCCGGCGGGGTTCGCCTTGATGAACCGGCCGTCGACCTGGGAGCGATTGCTGCACTGGCCTCCAGCCATCTGAACAAGGTTATTGATCCACAGACGGTGCTGTTCGGCGAAGTCGGCCTGACCGGTGAGGTGCGTGCCGTTTCGCAGCCGGAACTGCGCGTCAAGGAAGCGGCCCGGCTCGGCTTTAACCGTTGTGTGCTGCCGCGGAGCAGTCTGAAAAATCTCGACATTCCACCGGGGATGCAGTTGATCGGTGTGCGCCATGCCGGCGAGGCCCTGGAGGCTATTTTCATTTAGATGAGGGCGGAATTCCTGTTGCCTCAGCTGCTCCGGAGAGCGTAAATGTCTGAAAAATTCACCCATTTTAACGGTCACGGTCAAGCGATCATGGTCGATGTCGGTGACAAGCCGGCCACCCGGCGAGCAGCCCTGGCCACCGGTGAGATCCGCATGCAACCGGAAACGTTGCGGCAAATTCTCGATCGGCAGATGGGAAAAGGTGATGTTTTCGCTGTAGCAAGGCTGGCGGGGATCATGGCCGCCAAGCAGACCGCGTCGCTGATACCGCTCTGTCACCCGTTGCCACTCAGCTCGATCGAGATCGATTTTATCAGCGATCCATCACGCGGAATCATCAGCATCAACGTCACAACCAAGGTTACCGGCCGGACCGGGGTTGAGATGGAGGCGCTGACAGCGGTGTCGATCACCGCCTTGACGATTTACGATATGTGTAAAGCCATCGACCGGGACATGGTTATCGGCGAAATCTGTCTGCAGAAAAAAACCGGGGGCAAGAGCGGAACATTCGTTCGCAATTAGTACCATGTAAACCATAAGCTAACGCATCTTGCTGGTTATTTGCCACGCCGGCTGCGTTACGATTTCAATTGTATAGCTACGGCTATGCAACTGAAATCACGCCTTGCCGGTACGTCAAATCCCGGCGCAATTTTGCGAAATTTTATGATGTACACGGTACTAGGTGGTTGGCAAAATTAACTAAATCTGATAAATTCCAACTTGCCGATTTGGCTGATCGATAGAGGAAACGGAGTGTCATGACACAACATGTTTTCAGCATCCGCAGAAGTTTCCTGCTCCCTTTGGGACTGATTGTTTTGCTCACCCTGATCCTTCTGATCAGTTGTCTGTTGCTGCAGGTTCCCTTGGCCAAGACCTTGATCCTGGCAGCATTTATGATCCCTGCCATTCTCCTGTTTGCGGAAAGCTGTCTGCGCCGGGTTTACATTGAGGAGGATGGCATTCAGATCAACAAGCTGTTCCGGAACAAGCGGATCAGCTATGCTGAAATGACAGAAATCGACACGGTGGTGGTTCGCAAGCGGGCTTTTGTCAGTCTCAGCAGCGAAACGGATTTTATTGTCCTCTCCAACAGCTACGACCATTTCGATCAATTACTCACAGAGTTACTGGCCAGGGCTCCGGCAACTGTCATCAGCGAGGAAACCAAAAAACTCGCGAGTCAACCACCGAAGAAAAGTAGCGATATGTTTTCGGCTTGGCTTGCAGTTGTGGTTCTGGTTGTGATTATTTATGTGCAAATAAAGGGCGCATTTTAACTACGATTCAGGTTATTGTGATGGGATAATCTGTGGACAGATAGACTGTAAGGACGAATGTTATGGATGAAAAAATCTTGGCGGAATTCAAAGAACAGTTGCAGCAGCAGATGAGTGACCTGCTACAGGATGCGGGCAAAACTGTTTCGGGAATGACTGAAGAGAAAAGTAATTTCCCTGACCCGACGGATCGGGCTTCGCTGGAATCGGACCGAAATTTTGAACTGCGGATCCGCGACCGTGAACGCAAACTGATCAACAAAATCCACCAGGCGTTGGAACGGATCGATGACGGCACTTTCGGCTTCTGTGAAAGTTGTGAAGAGCCGATCGGAACCGAACGTTTGCGGGTACGACCGGTCACGACCCTCTGTATCGACTGTAAGACTGAGGAAGAGCGTCAGGAACGGATCAGCTAAGTCAAAAAGTTTGCATAACAAGGAGCATCGGGGTCGCCTCACGATGCTCCTTGTCGGTTTCTCGGAAACATCGAATAATCACATCATCGGCAGGACGCAGCTATGGAACCAACTGATCGCCGCCTTGCCCAGCTGACCCTGCTGTCGCAACTGGGACAGGTTCTCAATTCAGCAACCAACCTGCACACCCTCTGTTCAGCCGCCAGTCGAACCTTACTGAAATTCAGCGATGCAAGCTGTGTCATCATCCGTCCCAAGGCCTACGGTAACCCACCACCTGAACCCTGTTATTGTCAGCTTGCCCATAATGATCCAGCTCTGAGAATTTTTTTTCTCCAGCAGGAAAACCAGCTCAGCAGCCAAGTGCTTCATCAGGGACAAAGCCGTCTGTACTCGCCACTCTCAACCCGGACAGATCAACGGCTGCCTGCTTCACTCTATTCTTTGCCGTTGAAAGTCCGTGATCATAATTTTGGCGTTCTCAGCTTTTTCGGCGGTTCGCCGGGAGAGCACAAACCATTTACCGAAGAGCAGCAGCAACTTTTTCAAACCTGCTCTTTTCAGATTGCCCAAGCGTTTGAGCAACTGGTCACCATGGAACGCTTACGGCAGGTTTCGGTGTCCGATTTCCGCCGCCTGCAAGATCTCTCCCTGCTCTATCGGATCTCCCAGATTCTGCACAGCACCCTGGCCCCCAACGAGCTTTTCCATCTGATTCTTTCTTTGCTGGTCTCTCCCGAGGGGGGGGGCTTTCATCGCGCCATGTTGTTCATGGTTAATCCACGTGGCCGCACCATGCAGGGCATTCTCGGGGTCACTCGTGAAAGCGTCAGCTGGCTGCTGCCGGAGGGGCTTCCCCCCGTTCATGCACCAACCCTTGCGATTCCTGAAAATGTGCAGCGGGCACAACGTGACACGTCATTTTCCCGCGAAGTGATGCAGCTACGGCTGGATATCGATAACAGCGAAAGTTGTCTGGCCAAAGTTGCCCGTGAACAGAAGGCAATACTGATCTGTGCGGAAACGAACAGCTGCGAACATAACGACCCGTGCCGCAGTTTGTGCACTGGTGATCGTGTCTATATTCCATTGCTCAGTCGTGGACGAACCCTTTGTGTTCTCACCGTTGACAATGCTGACAGTGGTGAACCGATCGATGCAGAACGATTGCTGTTTTTAGAAATGTTTGCCGGTCAGGCCGGCATTGCCCTGGATAACGCACAGCTGTTGCAGAAGATTGAAACTGCCCACCAAAACCTGCAAGAAACCCAGGAGCAATTACTGCAAAAAGAAAAACTGGCGACCATCGGTGAAATGTCGGCATCGATTGCTCACGAGTTGAAAAATCCGCTGGTTTCCGTCGGCGGTTTTGCCCGCCGACTGGTCCGTTCCTTAAACCCCCGGGATCCGGCCCGACAGTTCGCCGAAATCATTCAGCAGGAAAGCGAGCGGTTGGAAAAAATGCTCGATGACATCCTCTCTTTTTCCCGCCGGAGACTGCTTTGTATTCATGAATACCGCTTGGAATCCGTTCTGGATAAGGTGCTGCTTCTGGAAGGGGACAAATTGCAACAGGCGGGTATTAAATTAACGTTGAACCAAACCGATGACCTGCCGATCATGCAAGGTGACGCTGAGCAACTCGAACAGGTTTTCATCAACCTGATCAATAATGCCCGCCAGGCAATGCCGCATGGCGGTGAACTGAAAATCAACAACCGACACAGCAGGCTGCAAGGAGAGTCGGCGGTGCGCGTCGAGGTTCAAGACACAGGCGGCGGCATTCCGGCAAAAATGATGCGCAATATCTTCAACCCCTTCTTTACCACGAAAGAGGAAGGCACCGGCCTGGGACTCCCGATCAGTCACCGGATTGTCGAACATCATCAGGGGGAGATTGAGGTTATCAACACGGACCAAGGGGCCTGTTTCAGCATTATCCTGCCGGTCCGGCTCAATCGACGAACGGCTGACCCGATGGGACAACACGAGTCGGAATAACCAACGCCATGCCGATAATCACGTAGCGTTTTTATCTTCCGACCAGTCTGCTCGCCGCTCCGTCCCCCGGTATTCGGCATCATGCCGATAATCACGTAGCTTGGCGCCGGTCCGGATGATGTCAACCCAGCCTTCGCTGCGTTGAAAACGCTGAATTTTTCCAGTCGCAATCAACACATCCAGGACATCATTACTGACGGCACCCTCGGTGCCGTCAAGATACACAACACTGATCAGAGATGTTTGCATGGCCACCTACATAAATAAGAAGAGATTTGCACTTCGGGAACAACCTACACGATAAGCTGCACATTTAGCAAAGACCTTGTGTTTCGAACGACAACGGGGAAGCAACCATCAGCTCCCCGGTTGTTTTTACCCACCAATCTCTTGCATTCGCCGTTGCCCGATGCCGCACCCGATGCCACCACAATGTCTTTCCGGTTTGGCCGTCACTGATGTCTGCAACAGCTTCGCCAGGACTTTATCATCGATCCCGGCACGTAAAAGTGTGCGCAAGTCGATTTCATTTTGCGATAAAAGGCAAGGGCGCAACTGGCCGTCGGCGGTTAAACGCAAGCGGTTACATTCGCGACAGAATGATTCCGTCACCGCCGAAATAATTCCCAGCGTGCCGACCGCTCCCTGCAATCGGTAAATCCGTGCCGGGCCGAGAATCCCTTTTTGCGGCACCTTTTGCAACGGAGCTAATTGTTGCAGATCGGCCTTGATACGTGCCGCGGAATACAGCTGGCCGGAAGAATAGTCGAGATCGGAACTGATCGGCATAAACTCGATGAAGCGAACCTGCCAGGGGCGTTCGATGGTCAATCTCCCGAAGGCTGCAATCTCATCCTCGTTGACCCCCAGAATCGGTACCATGTTGATTTTCAAGGGTGTCAAACCGACGGCAACAGCGGCCTCCAGTCCCTCCAGAACCTGAGCCAGTCCGTCCCGACGGGTCACCTGCCGATAACGCGCGGCATCAAGGCTGTCAAGGCTGACATTGATCCGCGACAGACCGGCCTTTTTCAGGGAGACCGCCTGTTCAGCCAACAGCAAGCCATTGGTTGTCAGGGTAATTTCCGGGGCTCGGGGAAGCCGGGCAAGGCCGGCGATAAAATCGACAATCCCCTTGCGAACCAGAGGCTCCCCGCCGGTTATCCGTATTTTGCGCACACCGGCAGCGACAGCCACCCGGGCCACCCGCAACAACTCCTCATAACTGAGGATATCCCGGTGGCGGAGCGCAGGAACCCCCTCTTCCGGCATACAATAGCGACAGCGCAAATTGCAGCGATCGGTTACCGAGATGCGCAGATAATCAATTTTTCTGTCAAAGGAATCATGCACGGATAATTGTCCCACAAAAAGGATCAGCCGATTTCGCAGTAGGTTCTTGTATTGTCGGACAGCCTCCTAGTGGCTGATCGCTGCACGGGACACAGGCTGAAGCGACAACGTCGATTATTTTTCTGCACTTTTCGGCAATCGCGCTTCAAATTGACGTTTTTCCGCAGCACAACGATACGCCTCTTCAGCAGTCACCTTCTCCTCATCCAGCAAGTTCATCAGGTGACTATCCATCAACTGCATCCCCTCCCCGCGGGCCGTCTGGATAATGGAAGGAATCTGGAAAGTCTTCCCTTCGCGGATCAGATTACCGACCGCCGCGTTGCCGAGCATAATCTCCAGCGCCGCCACCCGCCCCTTGCCGTCAGCGGTTTTCAACAGCTGTTGGCAGACCACTCCCTTGAGACTTTCGCCGAGCATGGAGCGAATCTGCTCTTGGGCATCGGTCGGAAAAACATCGATAATCCGGTCGATGGTCTTCGGCGCCGAATTGGTGTGCAGGGTACCGAACACCAGATGTCCGGTTTCCGCGGCACTCATTGCCAGCTCGATGGTTTCCAGATCACGCATCTCACCCACCAGGATAATATCGGGGTCCTCCCGCAATGCTGCCTTCAAGGCGCTGGAAAATGACATACTGTGAGTTCCAATCTGCCGCTGGTTGATCAATGACAGTTTGTTTTCATGGATAAACTCAAGGGGATCTTCCAGGGTCAGGATATGCTCTTTACGGGTTCTGTTGATCAGGTCGATCATCGCCGCCAGGGTGGTCGATTTTCCGCTGCCGGTCGGCCCGGTAACCAGCACCAAGCCCTTTTTGAAACGGGTCATTTTAAGCACCCCTTCCGGCAAATTCAACTGCTCGGCGGTAAGAATCGTACTCGGGATAAGCCGAAAAACAGCAGCGATGCCCCGATGGCTATCGAGGATATTGCCGCGAAAACGTGCCAGACCGGGGATCGCATAAGCAAAATCAAGATCACGGGTCTCTTCGAAGGTCTGTTTTTGCTCATCATCGAGGATTTCAAAAAGCAACGTCTTTGCCTGCTCATTGGTCAGATCGGGAGACTTGATCCGGACTATTTCGCCATGCAGGCGAAAAATTGGCGGTGCCCCGCTGGAAATATGCAGATCGCTGGCTCCCTGCTGTTGCATCATTTTGAACAGTGCATCGATTTTTGCCATCCCGCTGCTCCCCGCATGCAAATAATTAAGTGATCTCAGGTCTGTCCGGATAATCAGGAGGCAGAATATGAATTCAGTCCCCAATTATCGCGCCTCCGCGCAACCGTTTGGTTTCCAGGGTATCATTTCCCCCGTTCTTTTGTCCCCTTAGAAAAGGAAGGCCGCAAGCGAAGGCTTTTTCTGCCGAGCCTTTTCCCTCAGGAAGGGAGGACTTTTTTTCACCATAGCTGAAGATTAGTGCTAATCGGATTGATTTTAACCTTGGCGACTTTGCG
>JAUVEB010000260.1 GCA_030595055.1 Desulfuromonadaceae bacterium | reverse complement strand
CTCCCCAGCAAAACCGGGACTGTCCCCACCGGCTCCTGAGCGAAGGCGAAGGGTGGGGGCTGTCCCAGGCTTTTGCGATGCGAACCACCACAGTTTCATAACCGTAAAACCGGGACAGCCCCTGATGGTGCAGGGGACAGTCCCGGCTTTACTCCCAGCGTACAAAAGCCCTTAAACTGGCGCCATTCATGATACACTCGCAAAATGTCATGAGATGATTAGTAAAAAGAAAATGAAAAAATTATTTATGATGATGCCGGTTATCAACAACGCCTGAAACACTTACGCACAAATGGCCCCCAACCGGTAACCTGCTGATTTATCCGTAACATCCAAGGGAGAGACGCCATCGTCTCTCCCTTTTTTTGCCTGAATTTTCAAAATTCATGTACATTAGAGATTCCCGCAACTTCTTGATCGTTTTTATCCCGAGTGACAGGCAAGCATGAATGACGATTTTTTTCAGATAATCGTTGCTCTCGCAGTGATTCTGATTGGTGCCCTGGTCGGTGGCCGGCTGGCAACGCTCTGCCACATTCCCCGGGTCACCGGCTACCTGTTGGCCGGCCTGCTGGTGGGACCTTCTTTTGCTGATCTTTTTGACCTGCCGCATCTGGTCTCCCATTTTGCCCTCAGTGAACTGCGCCCGATCTCCGATGTTGCCCTAGCCTTGATCCTGATGAATATCGGCGGGCAGCTACGGACCAAAAACCTGCGTCGCTGGAAACAACGGATCTTCCTCTTTTCTTTCAGTGAGGCTTTCGTCACGGGATTGCTGGTTGCTCTGGCGGTCTTCGCGGTTAATTTTCTGCTGCTGAAAACCACTGTCGCTTCTTTGGGCCTGCTGCACACCTCGCTCCTGTTCGGAATTTTTACCGGAGCGATCGGCATCGCCACAGCTCCCGCCGCCACCCTGATGGTGATTCGTGAATATGAAGCTGAAGGGCCGGTCACCAGTACGCTCTTGACCCTGGTCGGACTGAACAACCTGATTTCAGTCCTGGTATTTACGGTAGCCGCACAGCTCCTGGTGCTGCCGGGAGGAGACCTGAGCAGCGTCGCCTATCAAACCCTTGTACCGCTGCTGATCGGCGGCAGTTTCGGCTTCGGCATGTCATTCCTGGCGCAGCGGATGGAACTGGCCAGTGAACACAAAATTCTCATCCTCGGCGGCGTAACCGCGGTTGTCGCCATCAGCCGAGGCCTCGGTCTTGAACCATTACTGACCTGCATGGCCCTCGGGATGGTTCTGGCCAACAGTTCGCCCCGCTGGCACCGCTTGCTGAAATCTTTGCAGGAGATCGATTATCCTCTCTATGTGATCTTTTTCGTTCTGGCCGGAGCCCATTTGCATATTGAAACCCTCAGCCACATCGGGATCCTCGGGGTTGCCTATGTCCTTGCCCGCACCGGTGGCAAACTGGCCGGCAGCTGGCTGGGAGCCAGGCTGGGTCGTTTCGGCCACCGCGAACGGACCTGGATCGGCATGACCCTGCTGGCCCAAGCGGGCATGGCGATCGGCCTGGCGGCCACCCTGGCCGACACTTGGCCCGAAGGGGGCAAGCTGATTCAAACTATTATCCTTGGTTCGGTGGTTATTTTTGAACTGATCGGCCCGCTGGCGGTTCGTCATGGTCTGGTTAAGGCGGGGGAGGTGCCGATTCTTTCGGTGCTGCGAAAAAGGGCTCCACAGGGGGCCATGGAAGGCCTGCACAGTGTCGCCAACCATTTCCGCAACAATCTGGGCTTGCCTGCCGGACATAAGGTCGAAAATCCCGGCGATATTCTGGTGCGGCATATCATGCGCCACAATGTTGAAACCATCCACCATGCCACCAATTTCCAGGAATTACTGCAGATCATCGCCCACAGCCGCTATGATCGTTTCCCGGTTGTCGATGATGAACACAATTTTGTCGGTATTATCAATTACACGGAGATCCGCAATCTGTTGTTCGATCCCTCCCTCTCCGGCCTGCTGGTCGCAAAGGATCTGGTTTCTTCGGCCCATCACTCAATCCCGCCGGACACGCCCTTGCGGGAGGCCCTGAAAACCCTACAGAAGAAGCGTAACATCAGCTACTTCCCGGTGATTGATCCGGAAAAACCGAAGATCCTGCTCGGCATTCTCAGTCAGAATGATGTTCTCTCGGCTTTTCGGCGCTTTGATCTCGACAGCTGACCCTTGAACAACAACCGGCCCGGAGACAAAGAAGGCGCCCCGTTCGGGACGCCTTCTTGCTTAACCATCTCATGACTTTTTACGAGATCATCAAGATTACTGTTCAAGAAACTTTTTCGCCATCTTCGCCTGGGCAGAATCCGGGTACTCATCCAGGAGCTTCTGCATGGTGGTCCGCGCATTCCGGCCATCCCCCAGGGCATTGAAAGCCAACCCCTGCTTGAGCATTGCCGCCGGTGCTTTGGGGTGCTTGGCATATTTACTGATGACATCCTGCAGTTGCAGAATTGCCAGTTCATATTTCTTTTCCCCGTACAGAGCCTCACCGCTCCAGTAAAGGGCATTGACGTACAATTCATGCTGCGGATACTTGGCAGAGAAGGTTTCCAACAATTGCCGCCCCTCGGCAAAGCGCTCCTCTTTACGAATCTTGTCAAGAGCCCGCTGATAGAGTTGCTCTGCTGTTTCCTCCGGGGCTTTCAGCGATTCT